>JAVBXM010000153.1 GCA_030824585.1 Phaeospirillum sp.
CCGGATTCCATGTCGGTGCGGGTGACGGCCGATTCCGGTTCCAGGGCATAACCGTCATAGGTCGGCAGCGGCAACCGGGCGGGCCAAGAGACGAGTGTGGTCATAGGATGGCCATTTCCTTGTCCGACGCCGATAGCCTTGCACGCCTCGACGGCAATGGCATATTATGCCATGAACATGCTTTATGGAGCGCCGCCATGCCGACCCGGAACGTCGTCCTGACCGATCATCAGTCGGAGCTCATCGAGCGGCTGGTGACCTCAGGTCGCTATCAAAACGCCAGCGAAGTGCTGCGCGAGGGACTGCGCCTGATCGAGGTTCGCGACATGGAGGACCAAGCCCGTCTTGAAGCACTTCGAGCGGCAATCCAAGTCGGGATCGACGATATCGAGGCTGGTCGTTACACCGTCCTCCGAGGTGAGCGTGAGCTGAAGAGCCACCTTAAGCGTCTGGCGGATGCGGCTATCGCAGGACTTCCTGCTGAATGACGATCACTTGGGACGTGTACCTTTCGACTGCGGCTGAATCGGATTTCAGCGGCATCATCCGCTGGACCGCGGAGAATTTTGGTGCGGGTCAGGCGGCGATCTACGCGGAGATGATCGCTTCTGCGATGGCGACGCTAGCTGACGGCCCCGATGTTCTTGGTGCTAAACATCGAAACGATCTCGGCGCGGGGATAGGCGTTCTTCATGTCGGGCGCTCCGGACACAAAGGCCGTCATATACTGGCGTTCCGTGTTGGCCCGTCCAAGACGATCGAAATCATCCGGATTCTGCACGACAGTATGGATTTACCCCGACACCTTGAGATGCCTCACTGAGCCTTACCGATAGGTTCCCGCCGCCGGATTTAGCCCATAGCGGTGTTCCAGCATCGGGGCCATGCCCTCACCGCGACCGATGCGGCGGCTCATGCGGCCCTCGATCTCCTCAACGATGATGTCGAGATGGATGCGGCCATCGGCACCCTGGGATTGCTCGGCGCGGGCCTGGGTGCCCGAGGCGTTGTTGTTGACGGTCACCACCACGCCCACCGCCGTCGGCTGCGACAAGGCGGCATTCAGGATGCGATCGGCATTATCCATCTGTCGGGGCGTGAAGACGCCCTCACCAACACGGGCGACGATGGGGCGCTCTCCCGCCACCAGACCGCCGCCGTGGTATTTCGGCGCATTGGCGAAGACTGACGGGTTGAACGAACGAGTGTCGAGCCGGTCGAGGCCGATCAGGCCGCCGGAATGGGCGATGGCGAAAGCGCCGGTATCGGGCACCGGAGTTGCGCCGCCACCACTGGCCCCAGCTGATCCGGCACCCGAGAAGAAACTGCCGATGCCGGCGATCATGCCGCCGAAGATGCCGCCGCCAGCCCCACCGAACAAGGGTGCCACCACCGATATGCGCCAGGCGGCGCGCAGGGCCTCCTCGGCCAGACTATTGAACAGATCCTGCCCGGCCAGCTTGCCGGTCATGGCCCATTTGACGAAGGCATCCTCGCTGGCCAGCAAGGCTCCCGACATGGCGCGTTCGGCCGAGGCCGCGGCATTACTGGCTTCGTCGGCATAGGCCCGCACCGCCCGGATGGCACCATCCTGCCAGTCGCGGCTGGCGGCCAGCTTGTCCTGCTCCAATTCCCGATAGCGGCGGGTGTAAGCCTCTTCCGACAAGGCGCCGCTGGCCCGCTGTTCGTTGAGCTTGGCCAGTTCTTCGGCAAACCGCAGAGTGGCGTCATAGGCCAGCGTGGTCTGGCGGGCCTCGTCCTTGACCGCTTCGGCATATTGACGGGACCGCGCCGCCCGGTACTCATCCACCTTGGGATCGTCCTCTGCCAGCTTGTGGCTGCGGGCGAATTTGGCCACGTCATTGTCGATGGTGACGTCGCGGACTTTGGTGCGATCATTGCTGCGCACCGCCTCGGCCAACCGAACCTGGGCGTCGATCTCGCGCTCCAGATCGGCGACGGCGCGAGTGGCCTCGCTGTTGGCGCGGGATTTCTGCACCTGGGCGTAGGAGGCCGCCAGTTCGCCATTGGCATCACTCAGCCCCTTGGATGCCTGTTCGGCCAGCCAGTTGGTCCGTTCCGCCAGGATGGTGTCGGCCACCGATCCCTTGGCGGCATCGGCGAGACGGTCATTGGCGGCGGCTTCCTGCCCCATGGTGCGGATCAGGCCGTTGGTCTGCTCCAGCAGCTTGGCGGCATCGATGCGGCGCAGCGCCCGGTCGTATTCGGCCACCGCCGCGCCGTTATTCTTGAAGGCGAACTCCAACACCTTGGCGGCTCGCGCCGCGTCGATCTGGGCCTGTCCGCCGGTGCGGGCGGCTTCGGCCAGACGCTCCTGGCCACGGGCTTGGAGGTTCAGCCCCAGCACCTCGGCCTGGGCCTGGGCCGACATCTCGCCATTGCCTTTGGCTTCCGCCTCGCGGGCCAGCAGATCCTTGATCTCCTGTTCCTTGGGTTTGGTACGATAGACGCCGCCCTGCTGGAACAACTCCTTCTCGATCTGGCGAAAGCCCTTGGCCGCCTCGTATTGGGCCTTGGTGCGGGAGAATTCCGCGTTGCCGGCGGCACGGGCCGTATTGAGCTTCTCCTGCCATTCCACCTCGAATTTAAGATCCGACAACTTCTCGATATAGGTCGGTTCGCGCTGCTCGGCTCGGACCCGGTCGCGCTCCATCTTGGCATGGGCTTCCATGCCCGCCCGCTTGCGGGTGATCTCGTCGAGATCAGCGGCGACATTCTGGCGCTCGGCCAACAGGCGGCGGAGTTCCTCGTTCTCTTCCCTGACCGCCTGCACCACCACACTGTGGGTTCCGGCGGGTAGCGGCTTGTCGAGGGCCTGCTCGCCCCCCAGAGCGGCGATGCGCCGGTCCAGATCGGCCAGCCGCGACTTGACCGTGGATTCGCCCGGCGTCAGCGATTCCAGCGTCGCCGCCCCGGCATTGGCGCCACCCGACAGAACCTTGCGCAGCCAGGGGGCGTTGGTAAAGCCCTGCCAGGCATTGGCCATACGGGTGAAGGACCGCTCGGCGGTGTCGGCGCTTTCCTTGGCGGCTTCGTCGAAGCCCCGTAACGCCTTGATCAAGGTGTCGCGGAAGAAATCCGCCGTGACCTTGCCCTGGGTGACCATCTGGCGGAATCCGCCCGAGGGCAGAGCGGCGGCCCGGTCGAGAGCCTGGAGCAGCCCCGGCATGGGCTCGACGATCTGGTTGAGTTCCTCGGCCCGCAACGTGCCGGACGACAGCCCCTGGGCCAGACCGAACAGGGATTGCTCCAACTGCTCGGACGACGCTCCCAGCGCAATGGCGGTGGACTGAAAGCCCTCCAGCAGGGCACGGCTCTCGCCGGTAGTGATGATCCCGGCCTTCTGCAAAGCCGCCAGCCGGGAATAGGCCCCGACCACCGTTTCCAGGGCGGTGCCGGTCTTCTGGGCCTGGACGTAGAGATAGCTGGTGGTCTCAGTCAGGGCGGCGGCGCCGACCAGACCCTTCAGCCGGGCCTCCAGGCTTTCCACCTTGATGGTGGACTCGACCATGGCCTTACCAAAGAAACCGATGGCCGCGCCCGCCGCCAGCCCGGCTGGACCCAGCGCCATCATCACCGAGCCGATGGGGCCAAGCCGCGAGGCGAACCCCGCCATGCCGCCCTGGATATCCTGGCTGGCGGCATTCATGGCCAGCAGCGACTTCGACGCCGGTTGCGCCGCGCCCTCGATCCGCAGCAGGGCCTTCTGCCCGTCCTCGCCCAGTTGCAGCAGGGCACGGCGCACGGTTTCGCCGTCCTGCAAGGACAGGCGGATGGAAACGGATTTGGTGGCCATGAAGATCTCGCTGACGCGAATGGGCTTCCGCCCATGCCCGACCGAAGGCACAGCCTTCGGACATCCAGTGTTCTGGTGGGTCCGGGAGGTCCGCGACCTCCCGGCGGGAGCGCGAGGCGCGCAGCCTCGCTATTGCTCTGACACCGACTTCGCCGCCCCCGCCACCATCCCCCGCTCGGCAAAAGGCAGCAGCCGCGACAGCAAATGCGGGTCGTAACCCAGCGCTTGGGCCTGGATCAGCAGGGCCGGAAGGTCGAGGCCGGTGATGCCGCCACGGGGACCGATGCGAATAGCGCCGATGGCCCCGGTCAGCAATTCCCAGGCTTGCCAGCCCGCTTCACTCAGGGGGGCGTTGCGGTCATAGGGGCAGTCGCAGTTTCCACCGCAGCCTCGGCAGTATTCCGGCCCGCCGCCGAAGTGCCATTCGGCGCGGGCCTGGAGACGTTTCCCTCGGCGATGACCGCTTCATGGGTTTCGGTGTATTGGACGACGAAGCTTTCCGCCATGCGAGGAAGCTGCATCAGCTCGGCGATGCTTGTGTCGGTGATCTCCGCCGGTTGATCGGCCTCATCCAGCACGCCCTCCCATTTGGTGATGGCGGAACGGGCCAGACCTTGGGCAAACAGCATCTGCGACAGACCGGCCAGGGCGTCCTCGTCGGACAGATCGGGCAGGCCGGTGATGTCGGCCCCGGCGGCTTTGAGATCGGCATGCTCGGCGGCGATAGCACGGGCCATGCGCCAGCCTCGGGCACGGGCTGCCTCATACACCGCCGTGGTCAGGGGACGGACGAACACCCGCACGCCATGGGGTAGATCGAGCCAATACGGCTCCTTCGGCAGAGAAAGCCTGATCATGGTCAGTACCCCGCCACGTCGTTGACCAGGGTGACCCGCAGCAGATAACCCGCCACCGGATCGCGGGCGGCGCGCCAGTCGTAGCTGGCCTGGATGCCGCCGGGACCTTTGATCTCCTGCTTTTTTTTCGGCAGGAACACGCGGGGCAGATGGAAGGTCAGGACGAAGGCCGAACCGGGGATGGTGAAGCCGTATTCCATCGCCACCGGGCTCTCGGCGGCGATGGCGGCGGTCAGGGTGGTGTCGGTGCCGAAGCGGATGTCCACCGAGCCTTCGGCGGTGGCCTCGGTCTCGTCCACGCCGTCGATCAGCCCGTCGGCGCGGATGGTCTCCACCCGCTCCAGATTGTTGGAGAAGGACAGCTTGCCGCCGGTGACGTTGGCGAGTTGGCCGCCACCAACCCGGATGGCGCCGCTGCCCTGGCTGAACCGCTTCAGGGCGAAGGTTGCCGGGGTGGCGTCGATGGTGGTGGCGGCTTCGGCCTCGCCCTGGGCGATCACCCCGATGCTGGCATTGGCGGCACCAGAGCGGGCCATGTCAAAGGACAGCTTGTCCAGCTTGGTGCCGCCATGGCGGAAGAACTTCGGCACCGCCAGTTGGGCATGACCGATCTCGATGGCGAGGCTGGGCAGCGTGCCGCCCGAGGTGAAGACATGGTCGAAACTGCCGTCACCGTTATCGGCGGTGGCGGGTGCCCCGAACAGGCCTTTCAGCCAGAAGCCGAGCGCCCTAACATCCAGCGGCACGCCGATATCGCCCTCGTCCTTGATCGCCTCATAGAACGGGTCCTGGGCGTCGCGGCCCTGGCCCAGCAGC
Source organism: Phaeospirillum sp. (assembly GCA_030824585.1). Taxonomy (GTDB): domain Bacteria; phylum Pseudomonadota; class Alphaproteobacteria; order Rhodospirillales; family Magnetospirillaceae; genus Phaeospirillum. The sequence continues at coordinate 5,491 of JAVBXM010000153.1, forward strand.
GGGTCGTAACCCAAGGGACGCTCGGCCCCCAAGGCGCATTCCTTGAACGACAGCCGGGTGTAACCGTCGGCCGACAGGGTGCCGTAAACCACCTCGAAGGCGGCCAGCAGAATGCAATCGGCGCCGTAGGCCCGAGTTTTCGCCATGGGGAACTCCCATATATAAAGGTGTGGATCAGCCCAACGGGTCGCTGGAGCCGTAATGGATGGTGACCGGCACCGTGGCACCGCGCAGGGCGGCAGCCCCGTCGATGGCGAGGCCGGAGGTCTTGGGGGCGCCCCAATCCAGTCCTTCGGCCAGACCACCGAGGGAACGGTCGACGGCCAGGGCGACGCCCACCGCCATCAACAAGGTATCCAGTGCCGCACTGTCGTCATCCTGACCGCGCTGGATGATCACCTCGATCTCGGTCTGGTGTTCCCAAAGGTAGATGACCGGCGATAGGATCACCTCCGGGTCGCCGGGATCGCCGTCGCGCAGGACAATCAGACCACCGGCAGGCACGATTTCCGGCAACGGCGCTTCCCGTTTGACCATGGCGCCGGGCACGGCTTCCAGCCGCACCAGTAGGGCGGACAGAATTTTCTCACGGATGCTGGGCATTGAATTGTTCCCCGAATGAGGCACATAATGGAGCAACCAAGGAGCCCGCTATGTCGAAGACCGAATCGATCCGCGCCCGCGTCGAACCCGACCTGAAGGCCCAGGCCGAAGCCGTTTTCGGCGCCCTCGGTCTAACGCCGACCGAAGCGATCACCCTGTTCTATCGGCAGGTGACGCTGCACCACGGGCTGCCGTTCCCCGTCCGCCTTCCCAATGAGGCCACGCAGGTGGCTCTCCGCGAAGCCATGGACAGTGAGAACCTGACCGAATGGTCGAGCCTTGACGCGCTGAAGGCCGCCCACCGTTGAGTCTGCGCCTTCGCACCACGAGGCAGTTTGAGCGCGATCTCAAGACGGCGACCAAACGGGGCAAGAACCTCGACAAGCTCTGGACCGTGGTCGAGTGCCTGATAAATGGTGAGCCGTTGGCCGTCCGGCACCGGCCCCATCGCCTGTCCGGCAACTGGAGTCCCTGCTGGGAATGCCATATCGAACCGGACTGGCTGCTGATCTGGCACCAAACCGAAGAGGAACTGGTGTTGGCGGCTTCGGGCACCCATTCTGATCTATTCGGCTGATCGGGCCTATTCCCGCCAATTCCTGACGATCAGCTCCGGCAGCGCCGAAGCCCACCGCTCGGCGGCGGCGTTGACGTCGAGGCGCTTCCTCAAGGAAACCTGCGGCACCAGGATGAACATCACCACGGTGGCCAGCCCGCGCCCGGAGCGGAGCGCCGAGGCGCTGCCCTTGGCGAAACCGCCCCGTGCGGTCCCCCGACTTGATCGGGGGATGCGTGCTCGCATGTTTTCCGCCACCAGCAGCGAGGGAGCGCCCCGGCGGTAGATGAAGCGCAGCCGGGCACCATGCATCTGCTCCCACAGGCTGGGCGTCATGCGCTTGCCCCGTGCCCCTTTGCCCGCCGCATCGGTGGGGATCGCCAACCAGAAGCCGTGCCTGGATTTGATCACCGCCCCCTGGTTAAAAGCGCGGATGATGGTCGGTGCCCTGGTGAAGACGAAGCCCGCCGCCTTGATGCTTTTGCGACCCTTGGGATAAAGCTCGGCCCGCCAGGTATTGGCGAGGCGCGGGCCCATGCCCGCTTCGGTGACCTGGCGGCGGAGATCCGCCTTCAGCCCGTCGGCGGCTTGACGCATCCCGGCGGTGACCGCGTCTTCGGCGTCCTTGATCTCCTCGGCCATGATCTTGCGCAGATCACCGGATATGGCCGCCGCCAGTTTCATGCCGGTCTCACGTCGATTGTCCAAACCAGCCGCTCGGCATCCAGTCGGGGTTCGCCCTGGACGACGAAGCTGTCGCCGTCATGGATGACGATGTCCCCCGCCTGGGGTTCGGGAACGTCCCGCCGCCGGATCTCGAAAACCGCCGTCGCCGTATGCACGGTGATGTCCGAGAACTCGATGTCGCGGTCGGGCCGCCGCACCAGGGCACGCACGGGACTACCCTGGTAGGTCACGGTGACGGCCATGTTTGGATCGGCGAACAGGTCGTCGACGGCATCGGCGAAGGCGGTCATGCTCAGTTCCCCGAGAACAACCGCACCGCCAGACGCGGGCGCTTGTTGACCGGCAGGATGGACGCCTCGGTCTTGACGTCGATGGCGCTGCCGTCCTGTCGGGCCAGTTGGCGAGCATACATGGGCACGCCCAGGGTGTTGACCGTCTCGATCAGATTGGCCGGGGCGCCATAGGTGACGAAGGTGTCCATGGTGCCCAGCGGAAAAGCGATGCCCTCGCCAGCCGGGATCAGGGTTTCCGTCGCACCGGTCGAGAGGGTGACGGTGGCGCTGTATTCCTCGAACACCATGCCGGCGAAGGGGAAGCGGCGGCGCACGTCCTCCCGCAGCGGCTGGGCGCCGGCCGACGAGAAGAACTGGTAGGCCGTCTCCACCTTGGCATGGCCGATCAGCTTGTCGAAGAATTCCGGGCTGACCAGGGCCAGCACGCTGGTCATGGTCTCGCCCTTGAGTTCCGTCTCCACCTTGCGCAGCACGTCGCGGATCTTGGCCTGGACGTTGGTGGTGGCGGTGCCGAGAGCGAAATCCACCTGCTGGCGGGCGAGGGCGAACTCGGCGAAGTAGTCGTACAGCGTGCTGCCGGAGCCGTCGCGGATGATGCCGCGGAGTGCATTGACCTCCATGAACTCACGGGTCTGGGCGTGCTTGCTCCGCATGCGGGTCAGCTTGCGCTCCATGACGGTGGCCAGGGGATCGGCGGCATCGGCGACGCCGAAACCGCGCACGCCCTGGACGTCCTGGGGGGTGATGGAATCGTCATGGGGAATCCACGGTACGGTGAAGGAGCGCATGCTCCGGGCATCGCGGTTGGCGACGGTAGCGGGACCGCCCAGGGGCACGGTGGGCAGCAGGTTGAGAACACCCTCGGCCTGCTCGATGATCACCGAGCGCTGGGTGACACTCTCGAAGCGGAACAGCCCCATCTGGCCGAGCCGGGTGTAGAGGTTGGGCAGGATGTTGATGGCCTGGGTCATCTCGGCGAGCGAATAACCGCCCACGTCGAAGGGATTGATAATTTCGACCATGGTATCTCCTGGGGTCAGGCAGTGACACGGGCGACGAGGCCCACAGCGGCGAGTTGGGTGATCTTGGCGACCCGTTCGGCGGGCTGATCGACCGAGGCGTCAAACGCCAGGGCGCCATCGGCCAGGATGACCGGGCCACGGGCGGCGATCAGGCCGGTGACGGCGGCATCCGTCGCATCCACCGCGTCCAGCAGCACGGCGACGGCCACCTCCGCCCCTTCGTCCCCCACCACCTCGGCGGCGGGGGACAGGCGGTATCCGCCGCTGGCGGTGATGCGGCCCAACACGGAACCCAGGGGATAACTGGTCCCGGCCTTCAGGGTGACGGTCTCGCGGGTGTAGCTGGCGTTCATTTCGAACTTCAGCAGATCGCCCAGGGTGGGTGAAGCGGTCAGCACAGGCATGGCAGCGTGTCCTTATTTCCGGGCGGCGGCCTCGCGGGCACGCCGGACGATGGGGCTTTCGGCTTCGGACTTGGGGACCGCTCCCGCCGGAGCGGCGGCGACCACATCGGTAGCCTCAGAGCGCTCGGCCAGTTGCTCCAGCACCGAGCGGCGCAGGGCCTCGGGGCGGATGCCCTTGGCCATGGCCTCGGCGGGATCGATGGTGACGCCCAGTCGGGCGGCCTGGGCGGCAATAGCGCTGATTTCGGAATATTCGGCCCGCAGGCGCTGTTCCACCTGGGCGGTTACTGCGCCGGGCACCGGAACAATGGCTCCCGGAGTGGGGCGCTCGGTTTCGATGACGGGGATGTCCCCCGTGTGCTCGGACATGGTGGTCTCCTTGGGTCTGGACAGGATGGGGGAGCGGATGGAGGGGCGAGCCAGCACGGTTGCGAGATCGGCTAGGGCGACGCGGAGCGTGCCGACCTTGTCGGCGAGACCTGCGGCAACCGCCTGATCGCCGCGATAGACGGCTGCTTCGGTGGCGCGCACGGCGTCGGGAGATACCCGCCGCCGCTCGGCCACCAGGGTGGTGAACTTCCCGTAGAGGGTATCGACATCGGCCTGAAGGGCGGCGCGGGCAGAGTCAGACAGCGGCTGATGCGGGTTGCCATCGACCTTGGCGGCACCGGCATGGACGAAGCTCCACGCCAGCCCAGCCTGAGCATCGGCTCCGGATTCGTCGCGGTGGACGGCGACCACGCCGATGGAGCCGACCTCGCCGGTCTGGGTGACGTAGATTCGGTCGGCGACACACGCGATGGCATAGGCCGCCGACAACGCCGCCTCGTGGGCAGAAGCCCAGATGGGCTTGCAGCACTGGCTGCGGATGGCCTGGATGTGGTCGACCAGATCGAACAGGCCGCCCACCTCGCCGCCGGAAGAGTCCACATCCAGCAGGATGGCGCGGATGCCAGGATCGGTGGCCGCCGCCTCGATGGTATCGGCGATGTCGGAATAGGCGGTGAGGCCGCTGGCGGCGCCCAGGTAGCCCGAGCGCGCCACCAGGGTGCCGATCACCGGCACGATGGCGATGCCGTCGGGCGTGACAGCAACATCGGCGGAAGGTGCAATGTCACCGTCGAACGGGATCGTCTGCCCAGCCAGCCGGGGGCCGAGGGCGCCCAGGATCACATCCAATTTGCTGCGGGCGACCAGCAGCGGCGTCCCATACAGGCGGGCCGCAAGGTGGGGGAGATCGGTCATGACCGCTCCTCCACCATTCGGTCGCGGATCCGTTCGGCGATGCGGGCCACATCGACGGTGATTTCGATCTCGCAGCTGCGGCAGGTGACAATATCCCGCCCTGCTGTGCAATCAGCCGAGGAGCCGACCATATTCACCGCCCGCCTGAGATCGATGCCGATGGAGCGCAGATCGGAAACGACGGCGAGATGCACCATGTCCCTCAGCGTGAAGTCACGAGCAACGCCATTTCGAGTGCTGTGGATGGGCACGAAATGCCTGCGGCAAATCATCTGGTGGAGGTTCGCTCGTGAAATCCCCGTCACCTCACTGACGGTGTCGATGCTGAAGACGCGTTCGCTCATATCCATCCTCCGGCTGATGGGGCTGTTGTCATGGGTGGGGGCTGCCGGCGGCGTGGCACCAAACGACAGCCCCAACCGCTGTTCGCGTTCCCGGTCGGCGGCGATCTCGGCATCCACCTGCTCGGCGTCGTAGCCGCGTTCGGCCAGGGCTTGGCTGCGACTTTTCAGCCCCGCGCCGATCTGCTCGATCTCGGCCTTTGCGTCCTTCAGCGGATCGACCCAGTCCCATTTGGGCGGCAGCCAGGAGCAGGCGATGAAGCTGACGCGGTTGCGTTCATAGCCGGGGATGTCGAGCGCCCCGGACAGGACGGCCACGTCCATCCAGCGTTGCCACACTTTCCTGCACATCTGGTGGACCATCACCGAGTGCTGCCATGCCTCGACCCGGCGGCGGAACTCCAACAGCGCCATGCGCGAGTTGGAGTAATTGGCCTTCAGCATGTCGTTGCTGAGGTAGGCGTAAGGGATGCCGGTGGCGGCGGAGATCTGCAGCAGGGTGCGGTATTCGAACGGCTCATACGATCCGCCGACATCGGCGGGAGCCGAAGTCTGGATCTGCTCGCCCGGTTCCAGCGGGACCACCTGGCCGGGCTGGACCTCGACAATGCGGTCGCCGGAACCGTCATCGGCGGGCACCATGTCGATCAAATCGGCGGGAGCTGGAGACGTCACGAACATGGCGTACATGGCCGCGATCTTCTTGCGCTCCAGTTCGGCGTCGTCGTACTGGTCGAGGAGGAACAGCTTGACGATGGCCGGGGCCAGCCGGGAGACGCCGCGAAGCTGGCCGGATTCCACCGGGTCGATGACGTGGATGATCTCGGCGGCTGGCACCCGCACCATTTCGCCGACCATGCCGGGGTCGGTGAGATCACCGGGATGGCGGCGCAGGAAGTGATAGGCGACGCGTCGCCCGATGCGATCGAACTCGATCCCCTGGCGGATCACGTTACCGTTGGGAAGAACCTCGGTTCGGGTCAGCGGCAGCATTTCCGAGGGCAGCATCTGAAGCTGCAACGGCACCGACAGGCCGTCTTCCGGGCGACGCGGGCGCAGGCGGAAGAACACTTCCCCGGCGATGAACACCTCGCGGGCGGCGCGGCGCTGCTGGCCGTAGAAATCGGTCAGCGCCTCGGCATCGGATTCGTCGGTCCAGGCCAGCCACAACTGCTGCACCCGGGTCTTCAGATACTTGTCGGCAATCAGCGAGGACGGCTTGATACCGGTGCCGACGGCGTTGCCGGTCCAGCTTTCGGCGGCATTGAGAGCATAGCCGTTATTGCGCACCAGATAGCGGGCTCGCGCCGTGATGTCGGAACCGGCGGCGGCGATCAGGGTGTTGACATGGGCACGGCTGGGCTGGAAGCCCTTGAGGCGGCGGCTGCCCTGGGCGGCCTCGAAGCCGCCGATCATGGCGCCGATCCTTCTGCGCAGTCCCGACAGCATGGTCACAGCCCCTTGGTGGCGACGGCAAGGATACGCCGACGGGGCTTCCTGCCCTCGGCTTGGGCGATGCGGCGGTCGAGATCGGCCAGGACGTGATTGGCCTGGGTGAGGTCGTACTGGACGGTGCGGTCGCCCACGGTGACGCGGGCGACCAGCGAGTTGCGCCGCGCCAGCACCCGTTCGCGCTCGGCCTTCATTTCATCGAGGGTCATGATCAGTGCATCCCGCTGAACTTGATGATCCGCCGGGGGCGACGGACGGTGCGGCGGATCTGACCCGCCTGGGCTTCTTCGGGTTGAACCGTCTCGGACGGGCCAATCTGGGCT
>JAVBXM010000151.1 GCA_030824585.1 Phaeospirillum sp.
AGTATGGGCGGCGCCGTTCCCCATCACCCCAACCCTCTCCCCCAGGGGGGAGAGGGAGCTTCAAAATCACCAGCCCAGCCATTCCTTGCGGCGCGGAATGTCGGCGGTGTAGACCTGCTTCATGCCGATGGCGCCGCCCTTGGTCGAGGCCTGGTAGACCTTGACCGTGGTGGTGCCGCGATGGTCGTCGGCGGTCCAGGTGGACGGCAGGCAGACGCCTTCAAGCCCGGCCGGGACCCAGTCCTTGGCGTGGGTCTCCATGGCCTTCTTGATGGCCGGGCCGGTGATGGGGCCGGACTTGGCGGCCATCTCCATGGCTTCCTTCATGTAGTAGACCGAGCAGATGGCGCGGACGTAGTGCACCGGGCGGGGCTCGGCGCCGGTGGAATCCGAGACCTTGGAGATCTCGCGCACCAGCTTCATGCCCGGCGTGTCGTCGCTCCAGGTGGCGGCGCCCACCACCCAGACCAGCTTGTCGGCGGCTTCGCCGGTGGCCTTGAGCGAGCCTTCGTCGGTGCCCCAAATGTTGGCCAGGAACTGGGTGGTGACGCCCACCGTCTCGCACGATTTCAGCAGCGAGATGGTCGAGCCCGAGGTGTTGCCCAGATAGGCGTAATGGGCCCCGGATTCCTTCAGGGAAAGGCACTGGGCCTTGAAATCACCGGGCTTCAGCGAGTACTGGATTTCGTTGCCGATCTCGAAGCCCAGCTCCTTGGCGTAGGCGCCGCAGGCCATCTTCGGCGCGTTGGGATAGGGGTGGTTGTCGCCCATGTGGACGAATTTCGGCTTGCCGTGACCGCCCTTCTTCTTCCAGTCCTCGTGCGCCCACTGGACCAGGCCGCGGCAGGCGTCGGAATAGCTGGGGCCATAGAAGAAGTTGTAGGGCGCGCCCTTCACCGAGGTCTTGCCTTGCGGATCGGTCAGGTGGCCGGAATAAGACGCCGAGAAGTACGGGATCTCGTCCTTGGCCACGCTGCTCACCAGCGCTTCGGTGTCGCCGGTGCCCCAGCCCTGGATGGCGGTGGCCTTGGTCGAGCCGGTCAGTTTCTTGTAGGCCGCCATGGCGCGCGGCACCTCGTAGGCGTAGTCCACGGTCTCGAAGATGATCTTCTGGCCGGCGACGCCGCCATGGGCGTTGATGTAGTTCATGGCGTCGGCGATGCCCTGGCCGTAGGGCTTGCCCACCGCCGAGGTGGCGCCGGTGATGTCGGCGATATGGCCGACCAGGATGCCGTCGGCGGCCAGGGCCGCCCCGGCGGACAGCAGGGCGATCGCGGCGGTTCCGGCGAACAGGGTATGCTTCATTGTGGTGTTCCTCCCATGATTTCGTTGAATCAAGTTCAGCTTCTTGTTCTTGGTCTTGGTCAGTACGAGAACGGATACAGCTTCCAATAGGACTTGATCAGGCGCCAGCGGTGAACCAGACCGTCGGGCTCGAAGATCAGGAACAGCACGATGGCCAGGCCGATGGAGGCCTCCTTGATGTAGGCCAGCGCGCTGGTCAGCGCCGGGATGTCGCCGGCGAAATGCTTGACCGTGCTGACGGCGGCCTCGGTGGCCTCGGGCAGCAGCACCATGAAGGCGGTGCCCATCAACGTGCCCATCACCGAGCCCATGCCGCCGATGATGATCATGCCCAGGAACTGGATGGACAGCAGGATGGTGAAGCCCTCGGCCGAGACGTAGCCGAGATAGTGGCCGTACAGCGCGCCGCCGACGCCGGCATAGAACGACGAGATGCCGAACGACAGGATGCGGTACTTGGTGAGGTTGATGCCCATCACCTCGGCCGACAGGTAGTGGTCGCGCACCGCCACGAAGGCGCGGCCGTCGCGGGTGCGCAGCAGGTTGGTGCCCAGCAGGTACATCACCACCACGAAGAACAGCACCACGTAGAAAAAGCCCTTGTCGCCGCCGACCTCATAGCCGAACAGGCTGATGGGATTGGCCATGGCGCCGCTCGAGCCGCCGGTGAACCAGTTGGCGCGGGCGAAGAAGTCTTCCAAGATGAACTGCGAGGCGAAGGTGGCGATGGCGAGATAGAGGCCCTTGAGCCGTCCCGCCGGAATGCCGAACAGCAGGCCGAGCAGCGTGGTCATTACGCCGGCCAGCGGGATCGCCAGCAGCACCGGGATGCCGAAGCTGTTGTTCAGCCAGGCCGAGGCGAAGGCGCCGAAGCCGAAGAAGGCGGCATGGCCCAGCGAAATCTGGCCGGTGCAGCCCACCAGGATGTTGAGACCCAGGGCGGCGATACCGTAGAAGCCGATCTGGATCAGCAGCGCCATCAGGTAATTGCTCAGCACCAAGGGCGCGGCGGCGGCCAGCAGGATGCCGGCGATGCACCAGTTCCGCGACGCGGGCGTGAGAAAGATGGTGGTGTCGGCCGCATAGGTGGTCTTGAACTGGCCGCAGGGAATGAGGCTGGACGAGATCATGGCCTTATACCCTCTCGATGGTCTTGGTGCCGAACAGGCCGTAGGGCTTGATCATCAGGATGATGACCAGCACGTAGAACGGCGCCACGGTGTAAAGGTTGCCCACGTGCAGGTATTGGCCGTCGGCGTATTCCGCCAGATTCTCCAGCACGCCGATGATCAGGCCGCCCACCACCGCGCCGATGATGGAATCCAGGCCGCCGACGATCACCGCCGGGAACACCTTGATACCGAAGAACGACAGCGCCGAGGACACGCCGTTGACCATGCCGACCACCACGCCGGCCAGGGCCGAGACCATGGCCGAGATGGCCCAGGCGGTGGCGAACACCGCCTTGACCGAGATGCCCAGGCTTTGCGCCACCTGCTGGTTGAAGGCGGTGGCCCGCATGGCCAAGCCCATGCGCGAGTATTTGAAGAACCAGGCGAAGGCGCCCATGATGACGACCGAGACCACCAGGCTCATCAGATAGGCGGGCTGGACCGACAGGCCCAGGATGTCCACCGACTTCACCGGGAAGATCTCGGGGAAGGGCTGGGCCCAGACGCCGAAGATGGACTTCATCACCGCCTGGAAGAAGATCGAGAGCCCGATGGTGACCATGATCACGCTGATCACCGGTTCGCCGATCAGGGGGCGCAGCACGATCATCTGCAGCGCGATACCGAACACCATCATGAACAGGAAGGTCATGGGGAAGGCGACGTAGAACGGCAGGGCCATGCTGGTGACCAGCCACCAGCAGGTCCAGGCGCCGATCAGCAGGAACTCGCCCTGGGCGAAGTTCACCACCTGGGTCGACTTGTAGATCAGCACGAAGCACATGGCGACCACGCCGTACAGCGTGCCGACGATCACCCCGTTGACCAGGAGTTGGAGAAACAGCGAGGACCCCATGATGCGTTCTCCTATTCCGCGGCCATCTGTTGGGTGGGCGGGGGCAGCAGGGTGATGACCTTGAGCTCGGTCTTGACCCTTGTGGTGGTGCCGTCCTGGAAGGTGATCACCGCATCCACGGGAACCATGGCGCGGTCGGCGTACATGGAATCGATGATGTCGCCGTACTTGTCGTTGATGACGCCCCGGCGCACCTTGCGGGTGCGGGTCAACTCGCCGTCATCGGCGTCCAGCTCCTTGTAGAGCAGCAGGAATTTGCGGATGCGCTGGGGCTCGGGCAGGGTGGCGTTGACCTTCTCCACCTCGGCCTGCAACAGCTCGTAGACCTGCGGCTGGGCCGACAGGTTGGTGTAGTTGGTGAACGAGATGCCCTTGGATTCCGCCCATTTGGAGACGATGGAAAAGCGGATGCAGATCAGCGCCGAGAGATAGGGCTTGGTATCGCCCAGAATCACCGCCTCGGCGATGAAGGGCGAGAATTTCAGCTTGTTCTCGATGAATTGCGGTGAGAAGCGCACGCCGTTGGACGTGGTGGCCAGGTCCTTGATGCGGTCGATGACCACCAGATGGCCGTTTTCCTTCTTGATGTAGCCGGCGTCTCCGGTCTTCAGCCAGTTGCCGTCGACGATGTCGGCGGTGCTGGCTTCGGGATTGCGGAAATAGCCGGTGAACATGCCGTCGGTGGTCGCCACGATCTCGCCCACCCCGTTGAGATCGGGGTTGTCGATGCGCAACTGGGCATCGTCGAAGGGGATGCCCACCGAATCGAAGTCGATGTCGCCCGCCCGGTGGACGGTATAGGCGCCGGCCAGCTCGGTCTGGCCGTAGATCTGGCGCAGCGGCACGCCCATGGCCAGGAAGAAGCGGAAGGTATCGGGACCCAGCGCCGCGCCGCCGGTGGCGGCCGACTTCAGGAACGAGAAGCCGATGCGGTCCTTCAGCGCGTCGAACAAAATCCAGTCGGCCAGCTTGGAACGCTTGCCCTGGTCCAGCGCCTTCATGCCCAGCTTCATGCCCAGGTTGAACATCCACTGCTTGAACGGCGTCGAGTCCATCATGCGGGCCCGCACGTCGGCGGCGATGCCTTCCCACATGCGCGGCGCCAGCAGGACGAAATTGGGGCCGATTTCCCGCATGTCGGCCATCATCGTCTCGGGCTCCTCGACGAAGTTGACGATGTTGCGGCAGATCAGCGGCTGGGCCACGGCGTAGATCTGCTCCATGATCCACGGCAGCGGCAGCACCGAGACGTAATCGTCGCCCGCCGACTTGGGGTCGGCGCGCAGATAGGCGGTGGAGTGGCGCAGGAACGGCCCGGCCTGCAGCATGGCCAGCTTCGGGTTGGACGTGGTGCCCGACGTGGTGCACAAGATGGCCACGTCGTCGCCCTTGCCCCGGGCCACTTCCTCGTCGAAGCGCGACGGGTTGGCGGCGGCGATCTTATGGGCCGCGGCCTTGAGGTCCTCGGCCGAGATCAGGCGCGGGTCCTTGTGCTTGCGCATGCCGCGCGGGTCGAAATAGACGATGTGGCGGATGGTGGGGACTTCGGCGGAAATCTCTAAGAGCTTGTCCACCTGCTCCTCGTCCTCGGCCAGCACGATGGCGGCACCGGTATAGGACAGCAGGTAGGCCACCTCGGCATTCATGGAATCGTGGTAGATGCCCAGGCTCATGGCGCCGACCGCATGGGCCGCCACCTCGCCCCACAGGCTTTCCGGGCGGTTCTTGCCCAGGATGGCCACCACGTCGCCGCGGTTGACGCCGAGCGACAGCATGCCGAGAGCCAGAATCCGCACCCGGTTCAGGTAGTCGGACCAGGTGAAGGCGTTCCAGATGCCGAATTCCTTTTCCCGCATGGCGATCTCGCCGGGCCAGCGCTGGGCGTTGTGCACCAGGGCCTTGGGGAAGGTGTCGTGAATGGCGGTGTCCAGATACTCGCTCATTTCGCAGGCCCCTCAGTCGCCGGGCGGGTTTCTCCGAAACCCTGGGCTTTCCTCCGCTTCGCTCCGGGCACCTCAACGGTGCCGCGCTTCGGCTTCGCCTCGCTCATCAGGCCACTTCCTCGTCTTCGTCGATGCCCAGATAGGCCACCTTGACCCGCTCGTTGCTCATGATCTCGTCGGGCAGGCCTTCGGCGATCTTGCGGCCGAATTCCAGCACCATGACCCGGTGGCTGATGTCCATGACCACGCCCATGTCGTGCTCGATCATGATCACCGTCATGCCCCATTCCTCGTTGAGGTCGACGATGTAGCGGGCCATGTCCTCCTTTTCCTCGAGGTTCATGCCGGCCATGGGCTCGTCCAGCAAGATGACCTTGGGCTCCACCGCCATGGCGCGGGCCAGTTCCACCCGCTTGCGCAAGCCGTAGGGCAAGGTGCCGGCCACCGCCTTCCTGATATGGGCGATCTCGAGGAAGTCGATGATGTCCTCCACCTTGCGGCGGTGGGCCAACTCCTCCTTGCGCGCCCCGCTGCCCCAGTACAGCGCGCCGGAGAGCGCGTTGTTGGAGAGCAGGTGGTGGCGGCCGACCATGATGTTGTCGAGCACGCTCATATGGCCGAACAGCGCCAGGTTCTGGAAGGTGCGGCCCAGGCCCAGGGTGGCGCGCACGTTGGGCGACAGCCCCGTCACGTCGCGGCCGTCCATGAATACCCGGCCCGAGGTCGGCTTGTAGCGCCCCGAGACGCAGTTGAGCATGGAGGTCTTGCCGGCGCCGTTGGGGCCGATGATGGAGAACAGCTCTCCCTTGTTGACCTGGAAACTGACCTCGGTCAGCGCGCGCACGCCGCCAAAGGCCAGCGATACGTCGCGCACTTCCAGAACCGGTGTATCCGATACGGACATCGTCTATCGCTCCCGAACCGGAGCGGCGCCTTGATGGCGCTGCTTCCGAACCACCCTGATCGGCCCATCTTTGCGTGAGCCTTATTCACTTTGAAAACGAGCATACGTTTTTTTAATTGCCGTGCAAGCGTGTTCAGTTCTTGCCGCGCAGCATGTGGATAATTCCCGAGAAATCCAGGCCGCCTTGGCCCATTCCGGCCATCATGGCGTAGAGCTGCGCCGCCTCGGCGCCCAGGGGGATGGAGGCGCCGGCGACCTGGGCCGCCTCGACCGCCAGTTTCAAATCCTTCAGCATCATGGCCGCCGCGAAGCCCGCCTTGTACTCGCGGTTGGCGGGCGAGGTGGGTACCGGGCCGGGTACCGGGCAATAGGTGGTCATGGACCAGTTCTGCCCCGACGACTTGGACGAGATGTCGAACAGCTTCTGGGCGTCCAGGCCCAGCTTCTCGGCCAGGGCGAAGGCCTCGCAGGTGCCGATCATCGAGATGCCCAGCAGCATGTTGTTGCAGATCTTGGCCGCCTGGCCGTTGCCGGGGCCGCCGGCATGCACGATGGTCTTGCCCATCGCCGCCAGGATCGGCTCGGCGCGGGCGAAGGCGGGCTCGGTGCCGCCCACCATGAAGGTCAGGGTGCCGGCCTCGGCGCCGCCGACGCCGCCCGAGACCGGGGCGTCGATCAGGGCGTGGCCGGCCTTGGCCGCCTCGTCGGACAGCAGCCGCGCGGTGGCCACGTCGATGGTCGAGGAATCGATGAACAGGGTGCCCTTGGGTGCGGCGGCGAACAGCCCGCCCTCGCCCAGCATCACCGACGTCACGTGCTGGCCGGCGGGCAGCATGCTGACCACCACCTCGGCACCCCCGACGGCGTCGGTGGCCTTGGCGCAAGGGGTGGCGCCGGCCTCGGCGGCGGCCTTGCATGCGGCCTCGGACAGATCGAAGGCGGCGACCTTGTGCCCGGTCTTGATCAGGTTGCGCATCATCGGCGCGCCCATGTTGCCCAGACCGATGAACCCGATGCTCGCCATGTGTGCTCTCCTTGTTTATCCCTCAGGCGCCGGGCGGGCGCGTCCCGCGCCCTTGGCTCCTCCGCTTACGCTCCGGCTCGCTCAACGCTCGCGCGCTTCGGCTTCGCCTTGCTCGAATCCCCGCCCTTCAGCCCGTCAGCGCCCGGCCGATGATCACCCGCATGATCTCGTTGCTGCCCTCGAGAATCTGGTGGACCCGCAGATCGCGGAAATAGCGCTCGATGGGGTATTCCTTGATGTAGCCGTAGCCGCCGTGCAACTGCAGGGCCGCATCCGTCACCGCGAAGCCGATATCGGTGGCCAGGCGCTTGGCCATGGCGCAATGCACGGTGGCCTCGGGCGACTTGGCGTCCAGGGAGTGGGCGGCGCGGTGGATCATCAATCGCGCCGCCTCCAGCTCGGTGGCCATGTCGGCCAATTTGAACTGGGTGGCCTGGAAGGCGCTGATGGCCTGGCCGAACTGCTGGCGCTGGCCGGTGTAGTCGATGGCGTGTTCGAGGCAGCGCCGGGCGCCGCCGAGCGAACAGGCGCCGATATTGATGCGGCCGCCGTCCAGGCCCTTCATGGCGATCTTGAAGCCGTCGCCCTCGGCGCCGATGCGATTGGCCACCGGCACGCGGCAATCCTCGAAGATCACCGAGGCGGTGGGCTGGGTCTTCCAGCCCAGCTTCTTCTCCTGCTTGCCGAAGGACAGGCCGGGCGTCCCGGCTTCCACCACCAGGCAGGAGATGCCCTTGGGGCCGGGGCCACTGGTGCGCACCATCACCACATAGACGTCGGAGCGGCCGCCGCCCGAGATGAAGGCCTTGGTCCCGTTCAGCACGTAATGATCGCCGTCGCGCTCGGCCCGGGTGCGCAAGGAGGCGGCGTCCGAGCCGGCATTGGGCTCGGTCAGGCAATAGGAGGCGAATGTGCGCATGGCGCACAGATCGGGCAGGAAGCGCTTGCGCAGGGCCGCGTCGCCGAAGCTGTCGATCATCCATGCCGCCATGTTGTGGATGGAGATGTAGGCGGCGGTGGACGGGCAGGCGGCGGCCAGTTCCTCGAAGATCAGGGCGGCGTCCAGGCGGGTGAGCGACGAGCCGCCCACGTCCTCGCCCACGTAGATGCCGGCAAAGCCCAGCGCGGCGGCCTTGCGCAAGCATTCTTCGGGGAAGATGCCTTCCTCGTCCCACAGGGCGGCATGCGGCGCCATCTCGCCCTCGGCGAAATCGCGGGCCGCCTGACGAAAAGCCTCCTGGTCCGGGGTCAATCCGAAATCCATGCGCTTGCCATCCCTGAGCCGGAGTCTATCGCTCCGGTTGTTGCCGACAAGGGTACCGATCAACAGTCCCGTTGGGTATGGAATTATCACATGGGATGCGCTCGGTCCATCTCTTGTATACGTGATACGCAGTTTTTGTGTCCGAGATGCGGATTGACCTTAGACACCTGCTCGGCGAGATGTATACTCCATTCCGCCACGATGAGGGTTCTGGAGGCCCGATGAGCGAGCAGAAGAAGCCGGCGACCCGGGCCGACGAGATCCGGCAGGTGATCGAGAAGGAGATCTTCACCGGCGTGCTGCGCCCCGGCACCCGCCTGGACGAGGAGAGTCTGGCCGCCCGCTTCGGCCTGTCCCGGACCCCGGTGCGCGAAGCCATCCTGCAACTGGTCTATTCCGGCCTGGTGGTGAAGAAACCGCGCCAGGGCGCCGTGGTGGCGCCCTTGGACCTGCATCGCATGGTGCAGATGTTCGAGGTGATGAGCGATGTGGAGGGGCTGTGCGCCCGCTATGCGGCGCGCCGCATGTCGCCCGACGAGAAAGCCAGGCTTTCCGCCATGGTGGAGGAAGCCGGCCTCCTGTGCCAGGCCCATGACCTGGACGGCTATTACGCCGTCAACCGCGCCTTCCACGACGCGGTCTACGACGGCAGCCACAACGAGGTGTTGAAGGAGATGGCGCGGTCGCTGTTCGCCCGGCTCGCGCCCTATCGCCGCTACCAGTTGAACCACCCCGGCCGCATCGACGGCTCCCTGGCCGAGCATGCCGCGGTGGTGGCCGCCATCCAGGCCGCCGATCCCGACCGCGCCCAGGCGGTGATGCGCAAGCACGTCACCATCCAGGCCGACATCTTTGCCGAATTCGTGTCCATCATGGCGTAGCCTTGTATCCGAGAAGTCATGTTCTTGGATACAAAACTATGGCGCCCCTGTACGTGCTGTGCTATCGAGCCAGGATAAGACGTCAATAAGGACCGTCATGGCTGGTCCCGTTCCGGGCATGACGGCGTAGAGGGGAGAGCGCCCACATGATCGACAACCTGTTCGAGCTGTTCCGCTCGCGCTTCCCCGCCGACCGCTCGCGCCCCTTCATCGAGGTTCCCGGCGGCGTCACGCTGAGCTATGCCGACCTGGAGGCCGAGAGCGCCCGCTATGCCGGCGCCCTGGTGGCCGCCGGGGTCAAGCCGGGCGAGCGGGTGGCGGTCCAGGTGGACAAGTCGGCCGAGGCGGTGGTGCTGTATCTCGCCTGCGTGCGGGCCGGGGCCATCCTGTTGCCGCTCAACACCGCCTATCAGGCCGGCGAGCTGGAATATTTCCTGTCCGACGCGGCGCCTGCGGCCGTAGTGTGCCAGCCGCATCGTCTGGCCGAGCTGGAGGGGCTGGCGGTCACGGCGGGCATCAGGACCTGCGTCATGACGCTCGGCGCCAACGGCGACGGCACCCTGCCCGAGCGGGCCAAGGGGCAGAAGGCCGACTTCGCCACCGTGCCGCGGGGCGGCGACGACATCGCCGCCATCCTCTATTCCTCGGGCACCACCGGGCGGCCCAAGGGCGCCATGATGAGCCACATCAATCTCGGCTCCAACGCCCAGACCCTGCACACGCTGTGGGGCTTCAGGCCCGACGACGTACTGCTGCACTGCCTGCCCATCTTCCACACCCATGGGCTGTTCGTGGCCATCAATTGCGTGCTGCTCAACGGCAGCCCGATGATCTTCTGTCCCAAGTTCGACGCCGAGCAGGCCATCGGCCTCTTGAGGCGCGCCACGGTGTTCATGGGGGTGCCCACCTTCTACACCCGCTTCCTGACCAGCCCCAACCTGACGCCCGAGGCCTGCTCGCACATGCGGCTGTTTATCTCGGGCTCGGCGCCGCTGCTGGAAGAGACCTTCAACGCCTTCCGCGACAGGACCGGCTTCACCATCCTGGAGCGCTACGGCATGACCGAGGGCGGCATGTTCACCTCCAACCCGCTGGTTGGCGACCGTCTGGCCGGCACGGTGGGCTTTCCCCTGCCCGACGTGGACCTGCGCATCACCGGCGAGGAGGGCCAGGTGTTGCCCCAGGGCGAGGTCGGCATCATCGAGGTCAAGGGGCCGAACATCTTCAGGGGCTACTGGAACATGCCCGAGAAGACCAAGGCCGAGTTCACCGAGGATGGTTTCTTCAAGTCGGGCGACGTGGGCGTCATCGACGGGCGGGGGTATGTCTCCATCGTCGGTCGGGCCAAGGACCTGATCATCTCGGGCGGCTACAACGTCTACCCCAAGGAGGTGGAGGACTTCATCGACCGCCTGCCCGGCGTGGTGGAATCCGCCGTGGTCGGCATGCCGCATCCCGATTTCGGCGAGGCCGGTCTGGCCATCGTGGTGGCCGAGAAGGGCGCCGCCCTGACGGCCGAGGCGGTGATCGACGCGATGAAGGGGCGCCTTGCCAATTACAAGGTGCCCAAGCAGGCGGTGGTGGTGGGCGAACTGCCCCGCAACGCCATGGGCAAGGTGCAGAAGAACGTGCTGCGCGACTCTTACGCCGAGATGTGGAAGGCCAATCTGTGAGGTGGCGTGTCATCCCTCGGTCGCGATGCTTCCTCGGGATGACCGGAAAAGTTTGCCGGAGACCATTTGATGACCGCTGAAATCCATTTCGACCGGACCGGCCATCTGGGCCGTATCTCCCTGGACCGGGCCAAGGCGCTGAACGCCCTGACCCTCGATCAGGTCCACGCCATGCACCCCCGCCTCGACCAATGGGCGGCCGATCCGGATGTCTCTTGCGTCACCATCGAAGGCGCGGGCGAAAAGGCCTTCTGCGCCGGCGGCGACATCAAGCTGCTGTTCGAGGCCTGCAAGGCCGGCGAGATGGAATTCGTCGCCGCCTTCTACCGCGACGAATACCGTCTCAACCGTCGCATCAAGACGTGCCCCAAGCCCTATGTGGCGCTGATCGACGGCATCGTCATGGGCGGCGGGGTCGGCGTCTCGGTGCACGGCGCCTATCGTGTCGCCACCGAACGGACCCTGTTCGCCATGCCGGAGACCGGCATCGGCTTCTTCCCCGATGTGGGCGGCTCGTACTTCCTGCCCCGGCTGCCGGGGAGTATCGGCCTGTATCTCGGCCTGACCGGGGCGCGGTTGAAGGCCGCCGATACCCTGCATGTGGGCGTCGCCACCCATTTCGTGGACAGCGCCCGGCTTCCCGCCCTGATCGAGGCCCTGTCCGAGGCCCGCGACGCCGCCGAGGTCAAATCCACCCTGGACGGCTTCGCCTCCGATCCCGGCCCGGCGGCCATCGACGCCAAGCGCGACCTCATCGACCGCTGCTTCGGCAAGGCCAGCCTGGCCGAGGTCTTCGCGGCCCTGGAAGGCGAGAGCGATCCCTTCGCCGCCGAGACGCTGGCGACGCTCAAGGCCAAGTCGCCTCATCTGGTGGCGGTCAGCTTCGAGATGATCCGGCGCGGCGCGTCCCTGTCGTTCGACGAGTGCATGCGCATGGAATTCCGCCTCGCCTTGGCTTTGGCGCCGGCTCACGACTTCGTCGAGGGCATCCGCGCCCTGCTGATCGACCGCGACAACAAGCCCGCCTGGAACCCGGCGGGGACGCAAGCCCAGGTGCTGGCCCATTTCGACGCGGTTCCGGCCTGCGGGGATTTGAGCTTCTGAAGAAACATAGGGCCCCCACCCCAATCCTCCCCCGGCTGAGCCGGGGGAGGG
>JAVBXM010000150.1 GCA_030824585.1 Phaeospirillum sp.
CTTCGTCGATGTCTCGGTCGCGTAGGCAGAAACCACCCACGCCATCCGGAACATAGGGCAGGATTCCGCCTCGCGCAACGCGACGCCTTGCACATTACCGGTTTTCAATATTGCCAAGGGGCCGGAATCGGCTTTGCAAACGGCGTCGGGCGACCTATATGAGAAGACGCTTGTGCGCTTTGACGGCGCATAACCAACTAATTTAGTGTGTCTTTACAGCGAAGAGGACAGCATGGCCGAGGTCACCGAACAGCAGATCATCGCGGCGCTGAGCCGGATCAACGACCCCGACCGCAAGGCGGACATCGTCAGTCTCGGCATGGTGTCGGGCCTGACGCTGAAGAACGGCCACGTGGCCTTCGCCATCGAGGTCGATCCCCAGCGCGGCCCCCATCTGGAGCCGCTGCGCAAGGCCGCCGAAAAGGCGGTGCACGATCTGCCGGGGGTATTGTCGGTGTCGGCGGTACTGACCGCCGAGCGCAACACCCAGGGCGGCCCCAGGGGCGGCCAGGGCGGCCACGGCCATGCCCATGGCGGCGGCCATCAGGCGGAAAAGCCGCTGCTGCCCCAGGTGAAAGCCATCGTCGCCATCGCGTCGGGCAAGGGCGGCGTCGGCAAGTCGACCACGGCCACCAACATCGCCATGGCGCTGTCGCGCATGGGGCTCAAGGTCGGCCTGTTCGACGCCGACATCTTCGGGCCTTCCATGCCGCGCATGCTGGGCATCACCGGCGAGCCGGTCAGCCCCGACGGCCAGACCATGATGCCCATGGAGAATTACGGCGTGAAGTGCATGTCCATGGGCTTCCTGGTGCCCGAGGACTCGCCGATCATCTGGCGCGGCCCCATGGTGATGGGCGCGCTGGAACAGTTGCTGCGCGACGTCCATTGGGGCGAGCTGGATGTGATGATCATCGACATGCCGCCGGGCACCGGCGACACCCAGTTGACCATGACCCAGCGCGTGCCGCTGACCGGCGCGGTGATCGTCTCGACGCCGCAGGACATCGCCCTGCTGGACGCCACCAAGGGCCTGAACATGTTCCGCAAGGTGGACGTGCCGGTGCTCGGCATCATCGAGAACATGAGCTATTACATCTGCCCCAAGTGCGGCGACGAGGCCCATATCTTCGGCCATGGCGGCGCCAAGGCGGAAGCCGCCCGCCTGTCGGCCGACTTCCTGGGCGAGGTGCCGCTGGACATCGCCATTCGTCAGACCGCCGACGCGGGCGAGCCCATCGTGATGTCCAAGCCCAACTCGCCCCACGCCAAGGCCTACATGGATATCGCCGCCAAGATCTGGGACAAGGTCCAGGTGCTGCAGAGCGGCCGCAAGGGCCCCCGGATCGTCATGGAATAGGGTGTGCGGGCGAGACGCCCGCGCTCCAACAAGAACCCCTGGAGCGCGGGCGTCTCGCCCGCATTTCATTCTTCCGCGCCGGCCGATGGCGTGCGGGGATGGGCCAGATCGGTCATCACCCCCGGCCCGTTGACCAGCGAGAAGCCCGCCTTGATCGCCTCGGTGATCAGCGGGCGGCGGCGGATGCCCCAGACATAGCAGGCCATGCCCGACTTGTGGGCTGTGTCGCGGAAGCGCTCCATGCGCTCCAGCAATTCGGCGTCCCCCACTTTCTCTTCCGGGGTCAGCTGGGCCAGATCGATGCCGATGGCCCGCACTCCGTGCAGGGCCTTGACCATGCCCGGCGCCGACAGGGGCAGGCGGGCCATCAGGGTGCAGTTCAGCTTCTCCAGCGGCTGGAACAGCCGGCTGATCACATGGGGGGGGATGGCGGGCGACAGGCCGAAGATCTCGATCTTCAGGTGCTTGCGCAGCGCCTGGGCCGGGCAGCTTTCGAAGGGGATGCGGATGCAGTCGCGCCAGCGCGGCGCCAGGCTCATCCAGTGGAACGGCACGGTCAGCCCCAGCTTGTGCCGGCCGTAGAACAGGTCTTTCAGCTCGTGCGCCGCCTGGGTGGCGACGAAGCGGTCCATGGTCAGCGATTCGATGGGAGCGGCGTCGGCATAGGCGTAGGCGCCCTCCAGCGGCGGGGCGCCCTCCTTGTCGACGCGGATGACCTTGGCATGGAAGGCGCCCACCGCCCGCTTGGTGGCCACCCAGGTGGGGGTCCACACCAGGGTCAGGCTGGATTCCGGCAGCAGGTGGTGGCCCGAGACCAGCCCGGCCTCGGCCTGGAGCTCCAACTGCTCCTCGAGCCAGTCGGCCCCCTTGCCCTGGCGCGCCGCCACATTCATCACCTCGCGCGGGGCGTCGGCGCCCGACAGGGTGTGTCCCTCCACCCGCAGCACATCGCGCGGCGCGTCGGCACCGTTGAGGCCGGAGCCGTCCAGGCGCATCACCTCGCGCGGGGCATCGGCGCCGTTGAGGCTCCGGCCTTCCATGGACAGGGTGGTGCGCGGGGCGTCGGCACCGTTGAGGCTCCGGCCCTCCATGGACAACGGGGTTCGCGGCGCGTCGGCTCCGCCCTGGCCCGCCCCCTCGATCCGGAACGTCGGCAACGGCTGGTCGCTGGCCCGCTTTCTCGGCTCCTCCATCACCCATTTGGGGACGCTGGACTCGTCGATGCGGTAGGGCTTGTCGCCGCCGCTGATGGCATGGGGGGCGCCCTTGGCGGGCTTCGCCCCCAGCCTTGCCGCCTCCTCGGGCGGCAGCATGGCCGCCAGGGTGGCGCGGTGGGGCGCCGACAGGCCGGACCGGGCGGGCAGGGCGGCGCCGGCCTTGGCCACGGCCTTGCGGATGGCCTCGTGGTCCAGGGTGCCGTCCTCGGTCACCGCGTCGCGCGCCGGCATGTTGGCGGCCACCACCTGGGGGCGGCGGCCGTCGATCAGCGCGTCGCCGAACAGGTAGGTGGAAAGGTCGGCGGCGATGGAAGCCACCCGTGCCCGGCTTTCCTGGCGGGTCGCCGCCGGCATGGCCAGACAGGCGATCTCGGCGTCCAGACGGGTGATCACGTCCTTGGACAGGTCCACATGGCGGCGGATGATGGCGTCGCCGGCCACTTCCAGCAGGCCGCTCAGCTTGCCCCATTTGGACCCGACCGCCTGACGGAAGTCGGACAGGGAGAACACGTGGAGGCGGTGATCCTCGCCCTTGGCGGCGTTGGCGGCGTCGAGCAGGGACCGGGCGAAGCTGTCGGGGTCGAGGAAGCCGGTCTGGGGCGCCTGCGGCCGGGCGGCCGGGCGGGGCGGGGCGGCGCCGGGAACCGTGGCCGGTCCGCCGCCCGGTGTCCGCCCGAACCGTCTGGTGATGCCGGCCCAAAGGCTTGCAAGGCCCATCATGTTTTCCCCGATAACCCCTAAGTAGAATTCCATAATTGCAGATGGCCTGTCCAGTGAGGGCCTTCAACCCTGGCGGCGACGAGGGGTGGGCTCTGGCTCCCCCGGGGACAATATGGTATGGCAGGGGACCGGCGGGCGCTCCAAACGGGTGCGCCCCGGTGTTTGTGGAGAGGATGGCATGCGTTCGCTTTTCGCCGCGTCGGTGCTGGCGCTGTTGCTGTGGTCCGGTCTGGCGCTTCCCGCCTCGGCGCAGGGGGCGGGGCCGGAAGCGGTCATCCGTACCTTCAGCGACCGCCTGCTCGATTCCATGAAGGGCGGCGCCAAGCTGGGCTTCAAGGGCCGCGCCGACAAGATGCGCCCGGCGGTGGCCGACGCCTACGACATGGCCTCCATGACCCGCAGCACCCTGGGGACTGCCGCCACCAAGCTGACTCCCGAGGAGGCGGCCACGCTGGCCCAGGTCTATTCCGCCTTTTCGGTGGCGACCTATGCCGCCCAGTTCAACGAATGGAACGGCGAACGCTTCGATGTGGGCGAGCAGCGCCCCTCTACCGGCGGGACGGTGATCGTTCCCTCGTGGCTGGTGCCCAAGAGCGGCGATCCCACCCAGATCGACTACGTCATGCGCCAGGACCAGGGCCAGTGGCGCATCATCGACGTGCTGTTCGAAGGCACGGTCAGCCAGGTGGCGGTGCGGCGCTCGGAGTTCGGCTCCATCTTCCGCGCCAAGGGCTTTTCCGGGCTGATCGAGATCATCGAGAAGCAGACGGCCGCCCTGGACAAGTGACGACATGATCTCCGTCTGGCAGGGGCTGTCCCTGCTGCTGATCGCCTGCGCCGTGGCCGGCTGCCTGTTCCAGGTGGCTTCGGCCGTGCTGGTCCACCGGTTCCAGCGGGCGCCCAGGCCCGCCGCCGCCGCCCGGCCGCCCGTCAGCGTGATGAAGCCGCTGTGCGGCGCCGAGCCCGGCATGGCGGAAAACCTCGAATCCTGCCTGCGCCAGGACTATCCCGCCTTCCAGATGGTGTTCGGGGTGGCCGACCCGGCCGACCCGGCCCTGACGGTGGTGGACGGCCTGCCCCGCGACCTGCCCGGCGTGGAGATCGACGCGGTGGCCGACGGCACCCGCCACGGCCTCAATCTCAAGGTCGGCAACCTGCTCAACATGTGGCCCAGGGTCCGCCACGACCTGATCGCCATCGCCGACAGCGACATCCATGTGGGTCCCCATTACCTGGACGATCTGGCGGCGCCCTTCGCCGATCCCAAGGTCGGCGTGGTGACCTGTCTCTACGTGGGCCGGCCGGTGCCCGGTCCGTGGAGCGCGCTCGGCGCCATGGGCATCAACCACGGCTTCCTGCCCGGCGCGGTGCTGGCCCGCGCCATCGGGCGCAAGGACGGCTGCTTCGGCGCGACCATGGCGGTGCGGCGCGCCGTGCTGGAGCGGGGCGGCGGCTTGCCGGCCCTGTCGCCGGTGCTGGCCGACGATTGGGTGCTGGGCAAGATGGCCCGCGACCAGGGGCTGGAAATCGCGCTGGCGGCCCGCCCGGTGGACATCACCGTGCACGAGCCCGACCTGAAAACTTTGCTCGATCACGAGATTCGTTGGGGCCGAACCATTGCGGCGGTGGACCGGACGTCTTACATGGCGTCGGTGATCACCCAGCCGGTGGCTCTCGCGGCTTTGGCGGCGCTGGTGGGCGGGGGATGGTTGCCGTCGCTGGCGGCGCTGGTGCTGGCGGTGCTTTGCCGGTGGTGGGCGGTTCGGGTCGAGGAGCGGGCGCTGGGGCTTCCCCGGGGCGGTTTCGGCCTGCTGGCGGTGAGGGAAATTCTGTCGTTCGTCGTCTATGTTGTCGCATGTAGCGGACGGACTGTGGTATGGCGTGGCCGGCGATTCGCCGTCCGTGCCGACGGCACACTTGATCAGGTTGAAGGCAGTCAGACATGAAGAAGTCGCTTTTCCTCAATCCGCCCTCGTTCGACGGTTATGACGGCGGAGCCGGCGCCCGTTTCCAGGCGAAGCGCGAGATCAAGTCCAACTGGTACCCCACCTGGCTGGCCCAGCCGGCCGCCATGGTGCCCGAATCCAAGCTGGTGGACGCCCCCGCCTCGGGCAAGACCCTGGACGACTGCCTGAAGCTGGCCAAGGATTACGAGTTGCTGGTGATCTATGCCGGCGCCGCCACCTACGCTTCCGAGTGCAAGGTGGCCGAGGCCTTCAAGGCCGCCAATCCCAACATCATGATCGGCATGGTCGGCGCCCACGTGGCGACGGTGCCCGAGGAATCGCTGATGGCGTCGGACGCCATCGATTTCGTGGCGCGGCACGAGTTCGACTACACCATCGTCGAGGTGGCCGAGGGCAAGCCCTTCGCCGAGATCGACGGCCTGAGCTTCCGGGGCGAGGACGGCAAGCCGGTCCACACCAAGGACCGCGCCCTGATCCACGACATGGACGTGCTGCCCTTCGTCGGCCCGGTCTATCGCCGCGACCTCAATCCCGACGACTACTTCATCGGCTATATCCGCCATCCCTACATGGCGTTCTATACCGGGCGCGGCTGCCGCTCGAAGTGCAGCTTCTGCCTGTGGCCGCAGACCATCGGCGGCCGGGTCTACCGTGCCCGCAGCGCCAAGAGCGTCATCGAGGAAGTGACCCTGGCCCGCAAGATGTTCCCCGAGGTCCGCGAATTCTTCTTCGACGACGACACCTTCACCGACGATCTGGAGCGGGTCGAGGAAATCGCCAAGGGTATCGGCCATCTGGGCGTGCCGTGGTCGTGCAACGCCAAGGCCAACATTCCGCGCAAGACCCTGGAGGTTCTCAAGGCCAACGGCCTGCGCGTCCTGGTGGTCGGCTACGAATCCGGCGTGCAGGAAATCCTCAACAACATCCGCAAGGGCCTGCGCATCGATATCATCAAGCGCTTCTCCCAGGATTGCCACGAGCTGGGCATCGTGGTGCATGGCACCTTCATCCTGGGCCTGCCGGGCGAGACCCGCGAGACCATCAAGCAGACCCTGGCCTTCGCCAAGGAGGTCAACCCGCGCACCCTGCAGGTCTCCATGGCCGCGCCCTATCCCGGCACCGAACTGTATGAGCAGGCCATCGCCAACGGCTGGTTCAAGCAGGACAAGGAACTGGTGATGAAGGAAGCCGGCGGCGGCGGCTGGCAGGTGGCGGCGCTCTCCTACCCCGACCTCACCAGCGAGGAAATCTTCAAGGGCGTGGCCGAGTTCTACAAGGCCTTCTACTTCCGCCCCACCAAGATCGGCGAGATCGTCTGGGAGATGCTGCACGACTGGGACATGATGAAGCGCCGCCTGCGCGAAGGCGTCGAGTTCTTCCAGTTCCTGCGGACCCGCGACAAGGCGCTGGAGTGCTGATCCTTTCAGTTTTCCCGTCTTCTCTCGGAGGGAGCGGTAGAGTAAGAGGCAAAAAGAAACGGCAGCCAAAGGGCTGCCGTTTCCGCATAATAAACCAATGATACACTCCTATATCGGCCGGTTCCCGACAATGAGCGATACTTGCTTCTTACAAGCTGGCCTCGCCCTGGCGCCGCCCGGACCTGACATCATATCGAGCGAGCCCGAAATGACGCTTCACCTTTAACGACCGCTAGGCGCTCGAGCGGTCGGCCACATGAGTAGCACTCATATTATGAGCCAGACTGCCGGGTGGGTCAACGATTCCTTGTTGGCGTCCTCAGCGGCGAGAACAGCGTCAGGACGTTGATTTCCGATGGTTGGCAGGCGGTGCGCAATTCGGTGACGCAGGCGCGGATGGTCTGACCGGAAGAATAGATGTCTTCCACCAGCAAGATGGCTATTCCTTCAGGAGGGAGGTCGGCGGTGGGTTTCAGTTTCACCGGGTGGACGAAGCGCGTCAGCTTCTTATCGACACGCTTCATCTCAATTGAAGCGTGTCTGGCACCTTTCTCCAGAGTCGCCAGGAGGCGGCCAGCTTCGCGACGGTCCCTTTGGGACATTGGCGTGGATTTGATGGCGGCAATAATTTCGCCCAAAGTCCGCTTCTCTAGACAGTCGAAGATCTGTGCGCGGGGAAACACGTGGCGCTGGAGTCGGGTCGCCATGTAGGCGTTGAGCCGGTGGGAAGAGGGCGCCACCACAATGGCGTCCACCGCAATCTGATTGCCCAATCGGCGTGCGATATGCAGCGCTTGACGACTCAGCCGCGCAACCTGGCGGGCACTGATGGAATATTTCGGCCGCCCCTTCAACGCATGGATCACGGGATTGCCATCGGTCGCGATGGAAACATCCCGTTTTCTTTGCATGATGGACAGGACGGTAAAGCCGGTCTCGGCCCAGGTGGTGGGATTGCCGACGATGGAGGTATCGATTATTTTTTGATGGGTGAAATCGATTTCTATATTGCCGGCAGCATCAATGTTAGCACCCAATCGTCCGCCTCCCCGCTTCCGAGATGGATGTCTTTGTTAACACCAAGAATTGGCGATGTCGATCTAGCTATTTCCCCTTCTTCTCCCGCAGCCGGTCCCAGTACTCCAGGCGCTTCCTGATTTCGCGCTCGAAGCCGCGTTCGACCGGGCGGTAGAAGCGGGCGCGCTCCATGCCGTCGGGGAAGTAGTTCTGGCCCGAGAACCCGTCCGGGTCGTCGTGGTCGTACTGGTAGCCCTTGGAATAGCCAAGGTCCTTCATCATCTTGGTCGGCGCGTTGAGGATATGGGCGGGCGGCATCAGCGAGCCTGTCGTCTTGGCCGCCTTGCGCGCCGCCTTATAGGCCATGTAGGCGGCATTGGACTTGGGCGCCGTGCCGAGATAGATCACCAGCTGGGCCAGGGCCAGTTCGCCCTCCGGCGATCCCAGGCGCTCGTAGACGTCCCAGGCGGCGACGGCCTGGGTCATCGCCCCGGGATCGGCCAGCCCGATATCCTCGACGGCGAAGCGGGTGAGGCGCCGGGCGATGAACAACGGGTCCTCGCCGCCTTCCAGCATGCGGGCCATCCAGTACAGCGCCGCGTCGGTGTCCGAGCCGCGCAAGCTCTTGTGCAGGGCGCTGATCAGGTTGTAATGGCCCTCGCGGTCCTTGTCGTAGGCCGGCGCGCGGCGCTGCACCGCGCTCGCCAGCCCGGCGGAATCCAGCACCGGCTCGGGCGGCAGGGCGGCCAGGTCCTCGGCCAGGTTGAGCAGATAGCGGCCGTCGCCGTCGGCCATGGCGCGCATGGCGGCGCGGGCGTCGGCATCCAGCGGCAGGGGGCGGCCCAGCACGCTCTCGGCGCGGGCCAGCAGCAGGTCCAGGGCGGCATCGTCCAGGCGGTGCAGCACCAGCACCTGACAGCGCGACAGCAACGCCCCGTTCAGCTCGAAGGACGGATTCTCGGTGGTGGCACCCACCAGCACCACGGTGCCGTTCTCCACATAGGGCAGGAAGCCGTCCTGCTGCGCCCGGTTGAAGCGGTGGATCTCGTCCACGAACAGCAAGGTCGACCGACCGGTCTGTTTGCGCTTCTCGGCGGCGTCGAACACCTTGCGCAGGTCGGCGACGCCGGAAAACACCGCCGACAGCGGTTCGAAATACAATCCGACCCGCTCGGCCAGCAGGCGCGCGATGGTGGTCTTGCCGCAACCGGGCGGCCCCCACAGGATCACCGAGGCCAGACGTCCCGCCGCCAGCATGCGGCCCAGCGGCGCCGTGGGAGCCAGCAGGTGGTTCTGCCCCACCACCTCCTCCAGGCTCGCCGGGCGGAGCTGTTCGGCCAGGGGCCGATCACCAGAAGCCGGGGCGGCCGGATTGTCGAACAGTCCGGTCATCCGCCGAGCACCAGGCTCATCACCTCGCCGTTGCGCTTGATGGTGATGGCCCAGCGGGGCGATTCGACGCCCAGCAGCTTGCGGGCCTCGGCGACGCTGGCGACCTGCCGCTCGTTGACCTTGAGCAGCATGTCGCCGGGCTGCAATCCCAGGCGATTGGCCACCGAGCCGCGCTTGATGGCGAAGATCATCACGCCCGAGAGGCCGGAATTGATGCCGATCTCCTCGGCCAGGGCCGGATTGAGGTTGACCAGGGTGGCGCCGGCGAAGGGATTGCGGCCGGTGATATCGGTCTTGTCGCGGGGGGGATTCTCCGGGGGCGCCACCAGCCGGACGGTGATGGCCTTTTCCGTCCCGCCGCGCAGCACGGTGAGGTGCGCGTCGCCGCCGATGGGCAGGGTGGCGAGGCGGAAGCGCAGGCCTTCGGGATCGTCCACCTCGCGGCCTTCCACCGCCACGATGATGTCGCCATCGGCCAGTCCGCCGCGGGCGGCGGGGGAATCGCCGTGGATGTGGTTGACCAGCACGCCGATGGGACGCGGCAGCTTCAGGGCCTGGGCCAGATCGGCGGTCACCGCCTGGCCGCTTGCCCCCAGCCAGGGCCGCACCACCTTGCCACCCTTGGCAATGGAGGCGGCCACCTGACGCACCAGGGCGGTGGGAATGGCGAAGCCGATGCCGTTGGAGCCGCCGTCCTTGGAATAGATGGCGGTGTTGATGCCGATCAGCCGGCCCTGAAGGTCCACCAGGGCGCCGCCGGAATTGCCGGGATTGATGGCGGCGTCGGTCTGGATGAAGCTCTGGACGTCCGAGACGCCCACATTGGTCCGCGCCAGGGCCGAGACGATGCCCTGGGTCACCGTCTGGCCGACGCCGAACGGATTGCCGACGGCCATCACCACGTCGCCCACCTCGATGGCGTCGGAATCCCCCAGGACCAGGGTGGGGAAGCTTTCCTTGCCGCCGTCGATCTTGAGGACCGCCAGATCGGTGCGCTCGTCGGAACCGACGATGCTGGCCTCGAATTCGCGGCGGTCGGACAGCACCACGGTGACCTCGTCGGCATCCTTGATCACGTGGTGGTTGGTCACCACCGTGCCGTCGGCGGCGATCAGCACGCCCGAGCCCAGGGAGCGCTGCACCCGCTCCTGGCTCATGCCCGGCACGTCGCCGAAGAAGCGGCGGAAGAACGGATCGGCGAACAGCGGCGAAGCGGCGGCACGGACCACCCGCTTGGTGTAGATGTTGACCACGGCGGGCGCCACCTGACGGGACACCGGGGCGAAGGTCAGCTTCATCTGCTCGCGCGAGGCGGGGACCACCTGGGTCTGGGTCTGGGCCTGGGCGGCCGGAGCGGCGGCCAGAATCACGATGGCGGCGGCGAAGGACTTGAGGAACATGGTCATGGGAACCCGCTGAACAGGAATAACGGCTCCCCTATATAAGGTCATTCTCCCGGGCTGCGCTACCGCCAGTCCAGGGGATAGCTGACCAGGCCGTCGGCCAGCTTGGGCTCGAACCAGGTGGATTTGGGCGGCATCACCTGATTGGAATCGGCCACCGCCACCAGATCCTCCATCTGGGTGGGGAACAGGGCGAAGGCACAGGCCATCTCGCCCGAATCCACCCGGCGTTCCAACTCGCCCAGGCCGCGCTTGCCGCCGACGAAGTCGATGCGCTTGTCCTTGCGCAGGTCGGTGACGCCCAGCACCGGCCCCAGCAGGCGGTCGGACAGCAGGCTGACGTCCAGGCGAGCCACCGGATCGGCGGGCGGCGGGTTGCGCAAGCCCAACCGGTACCATTGGCCCTTGAGATACAGGCCGAACTGCCGTGCCTGCGTGGGGCGGGCCTGCTCCGGGGCGGGCTCCACCGTGAACTCGGCCTCCAGGGCCTTGAGGAAGGCCTGGGGCGCCAGGCCGTTCAGATCGGTCACCACCCGGTTGTAGTCGAAGATCTTCATCTCGGTGATGGGGAAGGTGACCACCAGGAAGCTTTCATAGGCCTCCTCGCCGGAAGCGCAGCACTTCCTCTCGCGCCGGACCATGGCGACGCGCGAGGCGGCGGCGGAGCGGTGGTGGCCGTCGGCGATGTAGACGGCCTTCATGGCGTCGAACGATTTGGTCACCGCCTTGATCCGGGCCTCGTCGTCCATCACCCACAGGGTGTGCTCGATGCCGTCGGCGGCGGTGACGGAATAGGCCGGCGGGCCGGCGGTCACGGCTTCGAGCGCGGCGGCGATTTCCGGCGTGTCGCGGTGCGCCAGCAGGACCGGGCCGGTCTGGGCGTCGCAGGCGTCGATCTGGCGGACACGGTCGTCCTCCTTGTCGGGGCGGGTGAACTCGTGCTTGCGGATGCGGTTGGCATCATAGGCCGCCACCGAGCCGCCGCCGACGATGCCGGTCTGGACATGCTCGCCCATCTTCAGGCGGTAGACGTAGAAGCAGGGCTTGGAATCCCTGACCAGCGCGCCGGCCGCCGCCATGGCCTTCAGGTTCTCGGCCGCCTTGGCATAGATTGCGGGGGAATGGACGTCGGTACCGGGGGGAAGGTCGATCTCCGGCTTGGAGACGTGCAGGAAGGAAAGGGGCTTGCCCACCGCCATCTCCCTGGCCTCGTCCGAGGACAGCACATCGTAGGGCGGCGCCGCCACCTGGGCGGCGGTGGCGG
>JAVBXM010000148.1 GCA_030824585.1 Phaeospirillum sp.
CCCTTGAAGAAGGACCGCACCGATCTGGTGGTGGAGAAGGCGGCCGAGTTGGGGGTCTCGCGGCTTTGGCCGGTGTTCACCCGGCGCACCAATGCCGGACGGGTCAATTCCGAGCGGCTGCGCGCCCACCTGATGGAAGCGGCCGAGCAGTGCGAGCGCCTGACCGTGCCCGAACTGGCCGAGCCCGCCGCCCTGGACAAGGTGCTGGCCGAGTGGCCGGCCGAACGGGTGCTGCTGTTCCTGGACGAGAGCGGCGGCGGCCCGCCCCTGGCCGAGGTGCTGCACGGATTGCCGCCCGGCCCGCTGGCCCTGCTGGTCGGGCCGGAGGGCGGCTTCGACGCGGAGGAACGCCGGCTGATCGCCGCCCGGCCCTTCGCCCGCGCCGTGGGCCTGGGGCCGCGCATCCTGCGGGCCGAAACCGCCGCCATCGCCGCCCTGGCGGTGGTGCAGGCCCTGAAGGGCGACTGGCGGGGCGCGCCCAGGGCCGGATGCTTTGAGGTCTAATCGCTTCGCGATTCGTCCGAGACGCTGAATCCGTCCCCAATCAATAAATTAAGGCGCCTTCCTGAGCCACTCGTCCAGTTCGGAGGCGGGAAGCGGCTGGCTGAAATAATAGCCCTGGATCTGGCCGCAGCCGGCCCGGCGCAGGAAGTCCAGTTGCTCGACGGTTTCCACGCCCTCGGCCACCACGTCCAGGTTCAGCGCGCGGGCCAGGTCGAGGATGGCCCGGACGATGGCCGCGTCCTCGGCATCGTCGGGTAGGTCCATGACGAACGAGCGGTCGATCTTCACGGCGTTGATGGGGAAGCGCTTGAGATAGGCCAGGCTGGAATAGCCGGTGCCGAAATCGTCGACGGAAATGCGCAGGCCCAGGGCGCGCAGCCGCTGCAGGATGACGATGGTCCGGCCGGGAGCGTCCATCACCGCGCCCTCGGTCAGTTCGATCTCGAGCGCGCTGCCCGGCACCTTGGTGCGCTGCAAGATGGCTTCGATGCGCTGGGGCAGCTTCTCGTCGTGGAACTGGCGGGCCGACAGGTTGATGGCCACCTTGATGTCGGCGCCGCCCTTGCGCCACTTGGCCAGCTTGCGGCAGGCCTCCTCGATCACCCAATAGCTCAGCGGGATGATCAGCCCGGTCTCCTCGGCCAGGGGGATGAATTCCATGGGCGGAATGCGGCCCTGTTCGGGATGGTTCCAGCGCAGCAGCGCCTCGAACCCGGCCAGCCCGCCGGTCTCCACCAGCACCTTGGGCTGGTAGTGGAGCTCCAGCTGGTTGCCGTCGATGGCCTGGCGCAGTTGCGCCTCCAGCTCCAGGCGGCGCACCGCGTGCTCGTTCATGGAGCGGTCGAAGAAGCGGAAACAGCTCCGCCCCGCCGCCTTGGCCTGGTACATGGCGGTATCGGCGTTCTTGAGCAAGGCGGCGGCGTCCTCGCCGTCCTGGGGAAAGACCGCGATGCCGATGCTGGTGCTCGAATGCACCGCCTTGCCCGCCAGCCGCAGGGGCCGGGCCAGGGTGGCGATGATCTTTTCCGCCACCAGCGCCACCTCGGTGGTGTCGGTGAACGTGCCCAGCACCACCACGAACTCGTCGCCGCCCAGGCGTGAGACGGTATCGCTCTTGCGCACCGTCTGGCCGATGCGCCGGGCCACCTCGACCAGCAGCTTGTCGCCCTCGTGATGGCCCAGGCTGTCGTTGATCACCTTGAAGCGGTCCAGGTCCAGGAACAGCACCGCCACCTGGTCCTGGGTGCGGCGCGACACCTCGAGCGCGTGGTCCAGGCGGTCGGCCAGCAGGAAGCGGTTGGGCAGGCCGGTCAGGGCGTCGTGATAGGCCTGATGGCGGATCTGGTCGTCCTTGCGCCGCAGCTCGGTAACGTCGGAGAACACCGCCACATAGCGGGCCGGCTTGCCGTCCTGGCCGGCGACGGCGCTGATGGTCAGCCATTCCAGATAGGCCTCGCCGTCCTTGCGCCGGTTCCACAGCTCGCCCCGCCATTCCCCCTTGCTCCGCAGTTCGGACCACATGACGCGGTAGAAATTCTGGTCCTGATGGTGGGATTTCAGGATAGAGGGGGTCTTGCCGATCACCTCGCAGCCGGCATAGCCGGTGATCCGGGTGAAGGCGGGATTGACCGACAGGATATTGCCGTTGATGTCGGTGACGACGATGCCTTCCTGGGTGGAGTCGAACACGCCGGCGGCCAGACGCATCTGCGCCTCGGCCTGGTGGCGCTCGGTGATGTCGCGCCAGGTGCAGTGGAGGGACGGCTTGCCCTGCAACTGGATGGCCGACAGGGTGACCTCGGCGGGGAACAGGCTGCCGTCGCGACGCTTGTGCGTCCATTCGAAGCGGTGCAGCCCGTTGGCCATGGTCATGCCCATCAGCCGCTCGGCCTTGGCGAACGAGGATTCGCCGTCGGGCTGGAATTCCGGCGAGAGCTCGGACGGATGGACGTTCTTCAGCGAATCCTCGTCGGGATAGCCCAGGATGGCCACCGCCGCCCGGTTGCACTCGATGAAGCGGTTGTCCTGGATGATCCAGGTGGGATCGGGCGACATCTTGAACAGATTGCGGAAGCGCTCCTCGCTCTCCACCAGATGCCGCTTGGCCGCCTCCGCCTCGGAGATGTCGCGCAGCACCGCCACGCAGTACCTCTCCCCCCCCAGCACGAAGGCCGAGGCGCCGATCTCCAGATCGAAACGGCTGCCGTCGCGCCGCAGTCCCGTGGCGGTGTAGACCGAGGCGACCTCCTCGCCGCTCGAGCGGCGGCGGATGGTCTCGGCGATACGCGGACGCTCCTCGGGCGCCAGGGTGTCGATGACCGGCCGTCCGGCCATGTCGTCGGCCGAGTCGTAGCCGAACAGGTGGGCAAAGGCCGGATTGGCGACGATGATCCGCCCGTCGCGATGGGCGCAGATGGCGTCGATCGCCGTGTCGAACAATCCCTTGATGGTCAGATTCACATCCATGGAAACCGGCCGCCCCTTGTCCGCCGCGCATGTCACCAGTCTACGGATAAGGCCGGACAGGCGGTCCGTCCAGTCGGAAAAGCCAGGATGACTCTTGGAATCCGGGGGCGGCTGGTGCCATGATGCCGCCCCCGTTTCCTCAGGACCCGATGCCCATGCCGCCCCGCGCCAATCCGCTCAAGCTCAATCCGCTGCAGTTGAAGACCCTGGTGCTGTTCCAGGAACTGGCCCGCCACCCCGAGACCTCCACCCGCATGGACAGCGGCGAGGTGTTCCTGTCGGCCCTGCCCCATCCCCACGGCAACCATTTCCATGTGGGCCGCAAGGTGGTGATGAGCAAGGACGCCAGCGGCCTCGGCAATCCGGCGGTGTGGACCGCCCTGGAGCGCAAGGGTCTGATCCGCGCCAGCTTCCCCATGGCGGTGACCATGACCCCGGCCGGCCTGGATTACGAGACCGGCATCACCGACCAGGTCCTGCACGGCTCGGACCACTGATTTTTCGCCCCTCGCCGGGCGGGTGCTCGCGCACCCTTGGCCGCCGCCTCAATGGCGGCATGAGACCGGCGACACCAAAGGATCGCCGGTCTCATGCCCTATACCGTCCGCGAAATTTTCCACACCCTGCAGGGTGAAGGCGTGCAGGCGGGCCGCCCGGCGGTGTTCCTGCGCTTTGCCGGCTGCAATCTGTGGAGCGGACGCGAGGCCGACCGCGCCACCGCCGCCTGCGACTTCTGCGACACGGATTTCATCGGCGGCGACCGGTTCGCCGATGCCGAAACCCTGGCCGGGGCGGTGCTGGCGGCGGGCGGCGACACCCGCTACGTGGTGGTGACCGGCGGCGAGCCGGGGCTGCAACTGGACGCCGCCCTGATCGGCGCGCTGCACGGCCTGGGCTTTCAGGTCGCCATCGAGACCAACGGCACCGTGGAGCTGCCCGCCGGCATCGACTGGATATGCGTCAGCCCCAAGGCCGGCATGGCGCTCAAGGTCACCCGGGGCGACGAGCTGAAGCTGGTGTTCCCGCAAGCCGGCGCGGCGCCCGAGGATTTCGAGCATCTGGACTTCGCCCATTTCCTGCTGCAGCCCCTGGACGGGCCGGATCGCGAGGCCAATACAAGGGCGGCCATCGCGCATTGCTTGACTCATCCGCGCTGGCGGCTCAGCTTGCAGACCCACAAATTGCTGGGAATTCCCTGATGTCCACCTTCCGCGTCCGCCGCCGCATCGAGATCGACGCCGGCCACCGCATCATGACCCACGGCTCCAAGTGCCGGAACCTGCACGGCCACCGCTACGTGGTCGAGGTGGAGTGCGAGGCCAGTCACCTCCATCCCAGCGGCGAGCAGACCGACATGGTGGTGGATTTCGGCTTCCTCAAGGACGAGATGATGCGGCTGATCGACGCGCCCTGCGATCACGGCTTCATCGCCGCCTCGGCCGATGCCGAGTTGCTGGCCCTGTTCGCGCCCGATGGCGCCGGCCCGGATTGGACAGCCGCCATCCGCGAGCGGGTCGCCGCCGAAGGCGCGGCGCTGACCACCGAGACCCGCATGGGCACCAAGCTCTACGTGGTGCCCTTCCAGCCCACCGCCGAATGCCTGGCCCGACACTGGTTCGAGGTGCTGGTGGCGCCGGTGCGCAAGCGCTCGGACGCCACCGCCCGCCTGGTGGCGGTCAGGGTGTGGGAAACCCCCAACTGCATGGCCGAATACGCCCCGGCGTGATCAATCCGTCATCCCGAGAACCGGGTCACCCCACCCGGCCGGTGCGGATCACCTCGGCGAACCACTTGTAGCTGTCCTTGGGCGTGCGCTTGAGCGTGTCGTAATCCACCCGCACGATGCCGAAGCGCTTGGACAGGCCGTAGGCCCATTCGAAATTGTCCAAGAGTGACCACACCAGGTAGCCCTTGACGTTGCAGCCGTCCTTGACGGCGCGGGCCACCTCGGCCACGTGATCGCGGATGAAGGCGACCCGCTCGGCATCGTGGACCTGGCCGTCGGGGGCGACCACGTCGTCATAGGCGGCGCCGTTCTCGGCGATGAACACCGCCGGATTGCCGTACAGCTCCTTGAACTCGCGCAGCAGGTCGTAGAGCCCGTCGGGCTGCACCGGCCAGGCCATGGCGGTCCAGCGGTCGCAATGGGCATCGCCCCAGAACACGTCGAAGGGGTGTCCCTCCTCGTGCTTCATGGTCATGCGGGAATAGTAGTTGATGCCCAGCATGTCGATGGGGAACTTGATGGTCTCCAGGTCTCCCGGCTTGACGATATGGGCCATCTTGTCGGCCAGCACGTCGGGAATGGCGCCGCGCAGGACGCCGTCCAGCGGCACCCGGTTCCACACCGCGTCCCAGCGGATGGCGGCGGCGCGGTTCCTGGGGTCATCGTCCTGGGAGCGGCAGGGCTGCAGGTTGATCACCGTGCCCAGCGTCGCGTCGGAATGCTCGGCGCGGATGGCGCGGAGCGCAGTACCCTGGGCCAGATTCTGGTGGTGCAGCGCCTTGAGGATGCCGTCCTCGCCCAGCTTGTAGCCGGGCGCGTGCTCGCCGATGCCGTAGCCGATGATGGCCACCACGTTCGGCTCGTTCAGCATGTACCAGTCCTTGACCCGGTCGCCCAACCGCTTGGTGGCGATGCGGGCGTATTCGGCGAAGGGGCCGACGATGTCGCGCCCCTGCCAGCCGCCCTTGTCCTCCAGCGGCTGGGGCAGGTCCCAGTGGTACAGGCAGGCCATGGGCTTGATGCCGGCCTCCAGGATCTTGTCCACCAGCCGGTCGTAGAAATCGAGGCCCTTCTCGTTGATCTTGCCGGTGCCGGCCGGAACGATGCGCGGCCAGGCCAGCGAGAAGCGATAGGCGGAAAAGCCCGCCGCCTTCATCAGGGCGACGTCCTCGGGATAGCGGTGGTAGTGGTCGCAGGCCACCTTGGCGCTGGACCCGTCCATGATCTTGCCGTCGGCGGTGAACTTGTCCCAGATGGTCATGCCGCGCCCATCGGTGTCGTAGGCGCCCTCGATCTGGTAGGCGGCGGTGGACGCCCCCCAGAAGAAATCCTTGGGGAACTGGCGGCCGCCTTGGGGGGCGGCTTCGGCGGCGGTCATGGGGGCGGCTTTGGCGACGGTCATGGCGGCGGCTCCGGCTAGGATTTGGCGGCGGGTGAGATTCATGATCAGGCGGTGGGGCGCTGGTGGAAACCGGCGGGAGGCAGCTCGGACGAGCCCTCGCTCTCCACCCGGGTGACCAGGGCGGCGGGCGGCCCGCGGTGGCAGGCCTCGACCATGTCGCGGACGATGTGGGAGGGGCCGTGGAACAGGGCCTCGACCCGGCCGTCCACCAGGTTGCGCACCCAGCCGGACAGCTTGCGGGCATGGGCCTGCTCGACCACCCAGCCACGGAACCAGACTCCCTGGACCCGGCCCTCGATCAGGACGCGAACGGTGACCTCGCCTGTCATCTGCGGCACTCCATGGGAATATATAACCACGCCCGCCGCCCTCCCGGAAGGGGGGATGCTTGACCGGGCTCAAGGAGGTCGGTGGGCCAATGCTGCTTTGGTGGGCCACCCGGCCCAAGGAGCCCCGTCATGAACATGATCACCCCCGACACCCAGATCGAGATGCTGAGCCTGCTGGAGAACGCCGTCGCCGCCCACGCCAACGTGGTGCAGGTGCGCATCGCCGGGGATCAGGCGGTGGTCGAGACCCTGGCGACCGGCAGCGTGGTCGATGCCCGGCAGGTTCCCCTGGCCCGCTGCGCCGATCTGCTGTCCGCCGCCTTCCGCCTGTGCGACGAAGCCGACGACTACCAGTACGACACCTCGCGCTCGGCCCGCATGACCGGCCTCAGGGCGGCGCTGCCCAAGGGCCTGACCATGGTGTTCATGCAGTTCTTCCCGGCCCGCGACGGACAGCGCCATCTGGTGGCGCGCCTGACCTACGACAGCGACACCTGCTGCGGCACCTGCGGCGGCTGACCCACCGCAGGTCGCGGGTAGATCGGCGGCTCAGCCCTTCTTGTGCTCGGGCTTGGGCCCCACCGGCCCGCCCGCGTCCTTCCAGCCCTTGAAGCCACCGTCCACATGGGCGACGGGGGCGAGCCCCATGTCTTGGACCGCCCTTGTGGCCAGCGCCGAACGCCACGCCGACTGGCAGTAGAAGACGAAGCGCTTGGCCTGGCCGAACACCTCCTTGTAATAGGGGCTGGTGGGATCGACCCAGAATTCCAGCATGCCGCGCGGCGCATGGAAGGCGCCGGGGATCATCCCTTCCCGCTCCAGTTCGCGCACGTCGCGGATATCCACGAACACCACGTCGTCCCGGCCGAACAGGCCGATGGCCTCCGCCGTGGGGATGGTGGTGATCAGGGCATTGGCCTCGTCGATCAACTGCCGATGGGTCTTGGTCAGGGAGGGCTTCACCAGGGTCATGTTCGCTTCCTCATCCAGCGTTTCAGCATAGCCTTCAACTCGGTGCGGCTCTGGAACACCGGCAGCCGGGGGGCGTCGATGCGGGTGGGCTCCACCGCCAGGCCGATTTCCGAGATGTGGTCGTTCCAGTTCAGGGCCCGCACGATCAATTCTACCTCGCCCAGGGCGACGCGGTCGCCGATGCCGGGCTCGTGGCCCAGTTGGCGCACCAGCCAGTCGGCGGCCGACATCTCGTGGTCGGCGGAATCGACGGGCAGGCCGTAGAGCAGGGCCAGATCCTTCATGTGGGCGCCGGGCTCCAGGGCGAAATCGCCGAAAAAGCGCGAATCGGCCTCGGCGGCCGGGGCGGCCGAAGCGAACAGGCGGTCCAGATGGGGCACCCGCTCGGGCCGGGCGAACAGGAAGACGGTGTCGCCGGGCTTCAACCCCTTGGCGGCGTGGGCGGAATAGGATTTGCGGTCGCGGACCACCAGGGACGGCTCGGCCCAGCGCGGCAGGCGGTGCCCCCGCGCCACCAGGGAATCGGCGACGATGCCGTAGGACACCAGCTCGTGCCGGGCGCCGGGGATTTCCAGCTCCATGCGCTCGACGGGGCCGAGGCGCTTGGGGATGATCAGGCCGAGGAAGCGGGCGACGGTGCCGATGGTCCACCCCTGCAGGCCCAGGCTGACCAGCACCACCAGGAAGGCGACGATGAAATAGTCGCGGCCGTGGGGCAGGCCCACCACCATGGGAACGATGGACAGCAGCACCGACACCGAACCGCGCAGCCCCACCCAGGCGACGAAGGCCGTCTCGTTGCGGTTGAAGCCGTAGGGCAACAGGCATATCCACGCCGCCAGCGGCCGGGCGACGAAGATCAGCACGGCGGCGACGGCCAGGGATTGCCAGGCGAAGGCGGGAAACTCCACCGGCGTCGCCAGCAGGCCCAGGGTCAGGAACATGACGATCTGGGCCAGCCAGGTCAGGCCGTCCTGGAAGCGGCGCATGGTCTCGGGCGCGTTGATGCGCGCATTGCCCGCCACCAGCCCGGCGATGTAGACGGCCAGGAAGCCGCTGCCGTGCAATTCCTCGGTGGCGGCGAACAGCACCATGGCGAGGCTGAGCGCCGCCAGGGGTTGCAGGCCGCGCTCGAAGCCCATCTTGTTGACCGCCAGCACGATCAGCCCGCCGCCGAACATGCCGGCCACCGTGCCGATGCCGAACTTGGTGACGAATTCCATGCCGATGACCACCGGCGAGACCGGCCCCTTGGCGACCAGCAGCCCGACCAGGGCCAGGGTCAGGAAGATGGCCATGGGGTCGTTGCTGCCCGATTCCACTTCCAAGGTGGCGCGCACCCGGTCGCGCACATGGATGCCGCCGACGCGAAGCAGGAAGAACACCGCCGCCGCGTCGGTGGAGCTGAGGATCCCCCCCATCAGGGCCGATTCCAGCCAATCGAAGTCCAGCAGGTAATGCGCCGGCACCGCCACCACGGCGGTGGTGATCACCACGCCGCCGGTCGCCAGCGCCATGGCCGGCCACAGGGCGGCGCGGAAGGCCTTGACGCTGGTGTGGAAGCCGGAATCGAACAAGATGATCGCCAGGGCGATGCTGCCGATCATGTAGGCGGCCCTGACGTCGTCGAACTTGATGCGGCCCAGGCCGTTCTCCCCCGCCACCAGCCCGACGCCGAGAAACACCAGCAGCAGCGGCGCGCCGATGCGAAACGACAGCAGGCTGGAAAAGATGCTGAGTGCCACCAGCCCCGAGACGATCAGGATCGCGCTGTTCATGGATTCGATCATGGGGCCTAGGATAGGGGTCCGGGCCGCCTCCGACAACCGGCCATCTCGCATGAATCCTTGCGCAATGCTGGACTCGGGCGCCCGCCGCCCCATATAACGCCAACATGAGCGATAGAGCCTGGCCCTTCCTGAAGATGCACGGCCTGGGGAACGACTTCGTCGTCCTCGACGCCCGCGCGCGCGGGCTTGACCTGACGCCCGGACGGGTCCGCGCCATCGCCTCGCGCGGCACCGGGGTGGGCTGCGACCAGTTGGTGGTGATGACCAAAGCCACCGACGCCTGCGCCGACGCCCACATGCTGATCTACAACGCCGACGGCTCGGAGGTGGCGGCCTGCGGCAACGCGTCGCGCTGCGTCGCCTGGCTCTTGATGAAGGAAACCGGCGCCGACAAGGTGGTGTTCCAGACCAAGGCCGGCCTGCTGGACGCCGAGTCGCGCGGCCCCCATCTGGTAGCCGTGGACATGGGACCGGCGCGGCTGGACTGGCGCGAGATTCCCCTGGCCGAGGCGGTGGACACCCTGCATCTGGGCATTGCCGCCGGACCGCTCTCCGACCCCGTCGGGGTCAGCATGGGCAATCCCCACGCGGTGTTCTTCGTGGACGACGCCGAGGGCGTCGACCTCGCCGCCCTGGGGCCGGGCCTGGAACACCATGCCATGTTCCCCGAACGCGCCAATATCGAGGTCGCCCAAATCCTGACGCCTCCCGATGCCGAATTGGGCCGCATCCGCATGCGGGTGTGGGAGCGGGGCGCCGGCATCACCATGGCCTGCGGCACCGGCGCCTGCGCCACTTTGGTGGCCGCCGCCCGGCGCGGCCTTAGCCCCCGCAAGGCCGAGATCATCGTGGACGGCGGCACGTTGACCATCGAGTGGCTGAAGGACGGCCATGTTCTGATGACCGGCCCCGTCGCCGTGGCCTTTACCGGGACGCTGGATTCCAGCCTGCTTCCATGACCACCAAACCACCAGAGGTGCTGACCTTCGGCTGCCGCCTCAACGCCTATGAGTCGGAGGTGATGAAGGAGCATGCGCGGGCCATGGAAAGCGGCGTCGAGACGGTGATCGTCAACACCTGCGCCGTCACCGCCGAGGCCGAGCGCCAGGCGCGCCAGGCCATCCGCAAGATAAGGCGCGAACGCCCCGACGCCCGCATCGTGGTCACCGGCTGCGCCGCCCAGGCCCATCCCGAGACCTTCGACGCCATGCCGGAAATCGATCAGGTGCTCGGCAACGCCGAGAAGATGCAGCCCGGCATCTTCGCCACCCCGCCGGCCGAGCGCATCGTGGTGGGCGACATCATGGAGGTGCGCGAAGTCGCCTCCCATCTGGTCTCCGGCTTCGAAGGCCGCGCCAGGGCCTTCGTCGAGGTGCAGCAGGGCTGCGACCACCGCTGCACCTTCTGCATCATCCCCTTCGGACGCGGCCCCAACCGCTCGGTGCCCATGGGCCGCATCGTCGGGCAGATCAGGGAATTGGTGGCCGGCGGCTACAACGAAGTGGTGCTGACCGGCGTGGACGTCACCGCCTATGGCGCCGACCTGCCGGGCAAGCCCAGCCTGGGGCAGTTGGTGCGCCGCCTGCTGGCCGCCGTGCCGGACCTGCCCCGCCTGCGCCTGTCGTCCCTCGACCCCGTCGAGGTGGACGGCGAACTGCTGGCCGCCATCGCCGCCGAGAACCGCCTGCTGCCCCATTTCCACCTGTCGGTCCAGGCGGGCGACGACACCATCTTGAAGCGCATGAAGCGCCGCCATCTGAGAGGCGACGTCCTGGCCCTGGCCGCCCGCATCCGCGAGCTTCGTCCCGATGCGGTGCTGGGCGCCGACATCATCGCCGGCTTTCCCACCGAGGACGAGGCGATGTTCCAGCACTCCCTCGACCTGGTGGACGAGGCCGGGCTGACCCACCTGCACGTCTTCCCCTTCTCGGCCCGGCCCGGCACGCCGGCCGCCCGCATGCCCAAGGTCAAGGGCGACGTGGTCAAGGAACGCGCCGCCCGCCTGCGCGCCAGGGGCGCCCGGGCCATGGCCGAATTC
Organism: Phaeospirillum sp.; assembly: GCA_030824585.1. GTDB lineage: Bacteria > Pseudomonadota > Alphaproteobacteria > Rhodospirillales > Magnetospirillaceae > Phaeospirillum. The sequence goes on from JAVBXM010000148.1 coordinate 11,228, forward strand.
CTGAAGACCCGGATGGGGAAGATGGAAAGCGTGCTGGTCGAGAAAGACGGCGCCGGCCATTCCGCCCATTACCTGCCGGTGCGGGTGGCGGGTTGCCATGCCTCGCCGGGAACGATACTAAACGTGCGCATAAGCGGTATCGACGGCGACACATTGCTGGGTGGAGCGGAATGAGCATCTTCGGTTTCGGTAAGAAGAAAGACGCGGCCCCCGCCCCCGCCGAGGAAAGCGCCTCGTGGTTCGGCCGCCTGAAATCCGGCCTCGCCAAGTCGTCGTCGAAGCTGACCCAGGGCATCGGCGACCTGTTCACCAAGCGCAAGCTGGATGACGAGGCGCTGGAGGAACTGGAGGAGCTGCTGATCACCGCCGATCTCGGCGTCGCCACCGCCGCCCGGGTCACCCGGCATCTGGCCAAGACCCGCTTCGGCCAGGACGTCACCGCCGACGAGATCAAGCAGACCC
>JAVBXM010000157.1 GCA_030824585.1 Phaeospirillum sp.
CGAGGGAGGATTACATCATGACTCAATTTCGGCCCGGCGGATTCGCCCGTTCGGAATGGCCGCCATGCAGCCGGTGAAGGTTGCCACAATCACGCCATGATCGGCTGTTTAGCTGTCCTGGTGAGCAGAGGCGGAGCGGTTCGGCACTCTTGATTTCGGTTCGAGCTTATCGCCATAATGACCTTGGTGGAATCGGCCGGCGCCCATGATGGGGCCGAACCGTCCGCCGGATCGGGGTGCTGTCGCGACGATGGGCTCCGGGTCATGTTGCTCAAAAGGAGGATATGACGATGCGTATTTCGATGCGGGGCTTCGACTAGCGGTCTTTTCCGGTTTTCGAACGTTTCCCGGCGTGTAGGGCGCCAGGAAAACACCAACTGGAGGGATCAGATCATGTCGGTAGCCAAACTTCCGGTCGTCGCGGGTGATGACGGCCTTGCCAAATATCTCAGGGACATCAAGGAATTCCCGGTCCTCGCCCCCGAGGAGGAATTCATGCTGGCCAAGCGTCTGGTGGATTACGGCGATACGGATGCCGCCCACCGGCTGGTGACCAGCCACCTGCGTCTGGTCGCCAAGATCGCGCTGGGCTATCGCCATTACGGCCTGCCGGTCGCCGACCTGATCAGCGAGGGCAATATCGGCCTGATGCGGGCCGTCAAGAAATTCGAACCCGACCGCGGCTTCCGTCTGGCCACCTACGCCATGTGGTGGATCAAGGCCTCGCTCAACGAGTTCGTGCTGAACTCGTGGTCCATGGTCAAGATCGGCACCCTGGCGGCCCAGAAGAAGCTGTTCTTCAACCTGCGGCGCATCAAGTCGCGGCTGCGGCTGCTGGAGGCGGGCGATCTGGCCCCCGAGCACGTCGCCACCATCGCCCGCGAGCTGGACGTGGACGAGCGCGACGTGGTCGCCATGAACCGCCGCATGGCGGGGCGCGATTCCTCGCTCAACATTCCGGTGGGCGAGGGCGGCACCGAGATCCAGGACCTGATGGCCGACGAGACCGACAATCAGGAAACCGCCTATGGCAAGCATGAGGAGATGTCCAAGGGCCGCGTGCTGATCGCGCGGGCGCTGGACACGCTCACCGAGCGCGAGCGCGAAGTGTTCATCGAACGCCGCCTGCGCGACGAGCCGCTGACCCTGGAGGAACTGGGCGGACGCTACGGCGTCTCGCGCGAGCGTATCCGCCAGATCGAGGTCAAGGCCTTCGAGAAGGTGCGCGATCTGGTGCAGGCCGGTTTCCTGCCGGCGCCGGCACGGGCTTGACCCTTGGGGTTCGCGCCCCAAATCCCCGCCGAGGCGATGCCCCGAACCCCTTTGGTTGGGGTTCGGGTGGTCGTCCGCGCTCCGCTCAGCCCAGCTTGGCGGCCATGGACCGGACGTTCTGGACGAGAATTCCCAGCAGCTTGGTCACGAAGGGATCGACCCCCTTCAGCTTGGAATCGACCACCGAGCGCGGAAGGACGATCAGGGTGGTTTCCGTCTTGGCGCGGGCCGAGGCCATGCGCGGCGCCCCGTCGATCAGGGCCATCTCGCCGAAGATGGTGTTGACGCACAACTCGGCGATGACCGTCTCGCCCCTCAGAAGTTCCACCGTTCCCGCCTGGATGATGAAGGCCTGATCGCCGGCATCGCCTTCCTTGAAGACGAAGCCGCCCGTGTGGACCACGCGGCGATCGAGGAAATCCATCATGGTCGAGGCTCCTGAACGGGGGATTATCGCCAGCCTGACATGCTTAGGGCCATAAGGGCCAGAGCGGAGAGGGCGAAGGCCGCCATCGCGATCATCAGGCGTCGGCGGGTGTCGGGATGGATATTGTCGTTGGCGGGGCGCGGAATCCTTTGGGGCGGCACCTTGCGGCGCCGCCCCTCGGAATGTTTCGGCCCCGTCTTAGCCACGCTTGTGCAGAGGGATGAAATCCCGCTGCGGCGAGCCGATGTAGAGCTGGCGCGGACGGCCGATCTTCTGGTCCGGATCGGTCAGCATCTCGTTCCACTGGGCGATCCAGCCCACGGTGCGGGCCAGGGCGAACAGGCAGGTGAACACCTGGGTGGGGATGCCCATGGCGCGGAAGATGATGCCCGAATAGAAGTCGACGTTCGGGAACAGCTTGCGGCTGACGAAGTAATCGTCCTCGAGCGCGATGCGCTCCAGCTCCATGGCCAGCTTCAGCAGCGGCTCGTCATGGACGCCCAGCTCGCTCAGCACTTCGTGGCAGGTCTTCTGCATGATCTTGGCGCGCGGGTCGTAGTTCTTGTAGACCCGGTGGCCGAAGCCCATCAGGCGGAACGGATCGTCCTTGTCCTTGGCCTTCTTGATGTACTCGGGGATACGGTCCACCGAGCCGATCTCGTGCAGCATCTCCAGCACGGCCTCGTTGGCGCCGCCATGGGCGGGACCCCACAGCGAGGCGATGCCGGCGGCGATACAGGCGAAGGGGTTGGCGCCCGACGAACCGGCCAGACGGACGGTGGAGGTCGAGGCGTTCTGCTCGTGGTCGGCGTGCAGGATCAGGATGCGGTCCATGGCGCGGGCCAGGACCGGGTTGACCTTGTATTCCTCGCAGGGCGTCGCGTACATCATGTGCAGGAAGTTCTCGGCGTAGGAGAGCTTGTTCTGCGGGTACATGAAGGGCTGGCCCTGGGCGTACTTGTAGGCCCAGGCGACGATGGTCGGCATCTTGGCCACCAGACGATAGCTGGCCACCATGCGGTGGTGCGGATCGTTGATGTCGATGGAGTCGTGGTAGAACGCCGCCATGGCGCCGACCACGCCGCACAGCACGGCCATGGGGTGCGAGTCGCGGCGGAAGCCGCGGAAGAAGAAGTTGATCTGCTCGTGCACCATGGAATGGTGGGCGATGTCGAACTCGAACTTGGTCTTCTGCTCGGCGTTGGGCAACTCACCCTTGAGGATCAGGTAGGCCACTTCCAGGAACGAGCAGTTCTCGGCCAGGTCGGCGATGGCGAAGCCGCGATGCAACAGCACGCCGGCATCGCCGTCGATGTAGGTGATGGCCGACTTGCACGAGCCGGTCGACATGTAGCCGGGGTCATAGGTGAAGATGTCCTGGCTGGCGTACAGGGAGCGGATATCCGCCACCTTGGGGCCGATGGAGCCGGACAGAAGCGGGAATTCCGTGCTCTTGCCGGTGCTGTTGTTGATCAGCGTGACGGATTCCTTGGGAGTCTTGTTCTCGTTCGTCATGTCTTCATACCCCGTGGTCTACTTCACTGTTTAAACCTGCCGGCGGCCTGGGGCCGCCACTAATTCCCCGGCAGGCCTCAGGCCGCCGATGATTCCGTGGGCCGGGTCCCGCCGAGGGCGTCGTCGATGCGGCCCAGCGATTCCTCGCGGCCCAGCACCTCCATCACCTCGAAGATGGGAGGCGAGACCGAGGAACCGGCAAGCGCCGCCCGCAGGGGCTGGGCGATCTTGCCGAGCTTCTGCCCACGCGCCTCGGCCAGACGGCGCGCCGCGTCCTCGAGAGTGTCGCGCGTCCAGGCGTCCAGTCCTTTGACTTCGGTCTTGTAGGCGGCGAGATCGGCGATTGCGGTGGCATCTGCCATGGTCTTGGCCGCTTTCTCGTCGAGCGCCAGCGGCCGCGCGGCCACATAGAACAACGCCGAATCGGCCAGTTCCAGCATGGTCTTGGCCCGTTCCTTCAGCCCGGTCATGCCGGTGCGCAGGCGGGCGACGGCCTCGCCGTTCAGCTTCCCGCCGCTCTTGGCTTCCAGCAGGGGAACCAGCAACTCGGTCAGGCGACCGTCGTCGGCCTGGCGCATGTAATGGCCGTTGAGGTTGGTCAGCTTGACGAAGTCGAAGCGCGACGGCGAACGGCCCACCGAATCCAGGTTGAACCACTCGATGGCCTGCTCGGTGGCGATGATCTCGTCGTCGCCGTGGCTCCAGCCCAGGCGCAGCAGGTAGTTGCGCATGGCCTCGGGCAGGAAGCCCATGTCGCGGTAGGCGTCGACGCCCAGCGCGCCGTGGCGCTTGGACAGCTTGGCGCCGTCGGCGCCGTGGATCAGCGGGATGTGGGCGAAGGTGGGAACCTCCCAGCCGCAGGCCTTGTAAAGCTGGTACTGGCGGAAGGCGTTGGTCAGGTGGTCGTCGCCGCGGATGACGTGGGTGATGCCCATGTCGTGGTCGTCGACCACCACCGACAGCATGTAGGTGGGAGTGCCGTCGGCGCGCAGCAGCACCATGTCGTCCAACTGGTCGTTGGCGACGCGCACGTCGCCCTGGACCAGATCGGCGATGATGGTCTCGCCCTCGGTCGGGGCCTTGAGGCGCACCACGAAGGGCACGCCGGCCGGAGCCTCGGACTCGGCGCGGTCGCGCCAGATGCCGGGATAGCGCATGGGCAGGCCCTTGGCGCGCTGGTCCTCGCGGATGGCGGTCAGCTCGTCCTGGGTGCAGTAGCAGCGATAGGCCTTGCCCTCGGCCAGCAATTGCCGCGCCACCTCGGCATGGCGGCCGGCGCGGGCGAACTGCATCACCGCCTCGCCGTCCCAATCCAGGCCCAGCCACCTGATGCCGTCGAAGATGGCTTCCACCGCCGCCTCGGTCGAGCGGGCGCGGTCGGTATCCTCGATGCGCAGCAGGAATTTTCCGCCATGGTGACGGGCGAACAGCCAGTTGAACAGGGCGGTGCGCCCTCCACCAATGTGGAGGAAACCGGTGGGCGAGGGGGCGAAGCGGGTAACGACGGTCATGACGGTGCTTTCGGCGTCCTTTATGCCGAGGGGGACAAGGCTGTCTGTGTAGCATATCTTTATGCCCCTGACAGCCCGGTGTTGGGGGTGGATGGCAAAAAACCCGCCCGATTGGATAGGGGTTTTCCCGACCGTGCGCTCCGGATCGGACGCGGTGGAGAATTTCCTGCGCGCAATGGGAGAGAGCCTGCTGGCGGAGCGCGGGCGCTGGCCCCTATGGCTGCCTGTCTTCCTGGGAATCGGCATCGGATTCTACTTCGCCCTACCCGCCGAGCCATCGGCTTTTTGGGGAGCCGGGGGCGTGCTGGCGTGCGGAGCGGGATGGCTGTGGGGGCGGCGGCGTTCGCTGCCGCTGTTGCTGGCGGCGTCGTGCCTGCTGACGGTGGCGGTGGGCTTCGCCGTTATTCAGGCCCGCAGCCTGCGCCTGGCCGCTCCGGTGGTGGAGCGGCCCACTGGCGCCCTGATGCTCGAGGGCGTGGTGATCGAGGTGGAGGCCCTGCCCGATGGCGGCAGCCGCCTGACCCTGGACCGGCTGGCCCACGACCGCGACGACGTGATCGTGCCGCTCAAGGCCCGCATCAAGGCCAAGCCCGGCCTGTTGCCGGCCCCCGGTCCCGGCCTTGCCCCGGTAAGCGTGGGCGACCGGGTGCGGGTGCGCGCCATGCTGATGCCGCCGCCCCAGCCGGCCATGCCCGGCGCCTTCGACTTCGCCCGCTTCGCCTGGTTCCGGCAATTGGGAGCCATCGGCTCGGCGCTTGGTCCCGTGACGGTGACCGAACCGGGCGCCGCCGGCGGCTGGCGGTCGGGTCTTTCCGTCGTCGTCAACGAAATCCGCCACGCCATGACGTCGCGCATCCTGGCGGTGCTGCCCGGCGACCGGGGCGCGGTGGCGGCGGCGCTGACCACCGGCGACCAGATGCCCATCTCGGCTCCCATGATGCAGGCCTACCGGGATTCCGGCCTGGCCCACATCCTGTCCATCTCCGGCCTGCACATCACCATGGCGGCCGGGCTGGTGTTCGTCGGCCTGCGCACCCTGCTGGCCCTGTTCCCGGCGGTTGCCTTGCGTTACCCCATCAAGAAATGGGCGGCGGCGCTGGCCATCGCCTTCGCCGGCTTCTACACCCTTTTGGCCGGTTCGCCGGTGCCGGCCCAGCGTTCGTTCCTGATGACCGGGCTGGTGCTGGTGGCGGTGCTGCTGGACCGCATGGCGCTGTCCATGCGGCTGGTGGCCTGGGCGGCGGTGGCGATCATGCTGTGGGAGCCAGAGGAAGTGATCGGTCCCAGCTTCCAGATGTCCTTCGCCGCCGTGGTGGCCATGATCGCCGCCTACGAGACCCTGACGCCCCGGCAGGGCGCGTGGCGGGCCGCCCATCCCGGCTGGCTGCCGGCCATCGGTCTTTATGTCCTGGGCGTGGTGCTCTCCACCCTGATCGCCGGCTTCGCCACGGCGGTCTACGGCATCTTCCATTTCAACCGCTTCGCCGTGTGGTCGGTGGCCGCCAACATGATCGCCGTGCCGCTGACCGGCTTTTGGGTGATGCCGTGGGCGCTGGCGATGTTCCTGCTGCTGCCCTTCGGACTGGAGGCGCTGGCCCTGGTGCCCATGGGCTGGGGCGTGGAGGGCGTCAACCGGGTGGCGCTGTGGGTGGCTTCGTGGCCCAGTTCGGCGGTGACCCTGCCCATCCTGCCGTTGTGGGCCATGGTGGCGTTCACCCTGGGCGGGTGCTGGCTGTGCCTGTGGCGGCGGCGGTGGCGGTGGTGGGGCGTGGTGCCGATGGCCGCCGCCCTGGCCTCCATGGCCTTCGCCCGGCCGCCCGATCTGCTGGTGGACGGACGCGGCGACGGCATGGCGATCCGTACGGCCGAGGGGCCGTTGCTGCTCAACGGCAAGGGCGGGCGGATTCTCAAGGACACCTGGAGCCGCCGCGCCGGACCCGAGGCGCCGGAGCGCTGGCCGAGGAAAAGCTCGTCGCGGGACGGGCGGCTGCGTTGCGACGAGACCGGCTGCCTGTGGCGGGTGGACGGAAAGGTGGTGGCCCTGGTCAAGGATGAGGACAACCCCGAGAAGGCCTGTGCCGGGGCGGACATCGTGGTGAGCAGCGTGCCGTTGCGCGGCACCTGCCGGGGGGCCCGGGTGCTGGTCGACCGCTTCGATTTGTGGCGGCGGGGGCCGCATGCCCTGTGGCTGGGGCCGGACGGCGCGCGCATGGAGAATGTGGCGGGGTGGCAGGGGGATCGTCCCTGGTCCTGGCACCCCCATCCCCGCAAGAAGGCCAGGCCGTCGCCGCCCGCCGCCCCGCGCGAGCCGGAGGAGCGGAAGGACGAGGACGAGGAGTGATCACTCCTCGTACTGCCCCTCGGCCTAGGCGCGGCCCTCCGGCCGCTTGGCCGCCGCCTCAACGGCGGCTAATCGCCGCTGGCGTCGCGGGCGGTGAAGAAGAAGGTGGAGCCCTGGCCCGGCTTGGATTCGACCCAGATGCGGCCGCCCAGGCGGGTGACGATGCGCTGGCACAGCGCCAGGCCGATGCCGGTGCCCTCGTAGGCGGAATCGGTGTGCAGGCGCTGGAAGATGACGAAGATGCGCTCGAAATGCTCGGGCTCGATGCCGATGCCGTTGTCCTTGACCGCGAAGCGCCAGATGGTGCCGGACAGCCTGACCGCCTCGATGTGGATGTCCGGCTTGCGGTCGGGATGGCCGTATTTCAGCGCGTTGCCCAGCAGGTTCTGGAACAGGCTGGACAATTGGCTCTCGTCGGCCAGGATGGTGGGCAGGGGGCCGACCGAGATGGTGGCGCCGCATTCCTCGATCACCGCCTTGAGGTTGCTGACGGCGATGTCGGCGGCGCGGGCCGCCGAAACCGGCTGCAGCGGCTTGGCCTGGCTGTTGATGCGCGAATAGTGCAGAAGATCGGTGATCAGCCGGTACATGCGCTTGGTGCCGGCGGTGAGGAAGGCGATGTATTCGTTGGCCTCGTCGTCCAGCTTGTCGCGGTAGCGGCGGTCGAGCATCTGGGCATAGCCGGTGATGACCCGCAGCGGCGTCTTCAGGTCGTGGGACGCCACATAGGCGAAGCGCTCCAGGTCGGCATTGGAGCGTTCGAGCATTTCGGCGGTGGCCCGGCTGGCCCGCTCGGACTCGGTCAGGCGGCGGTTGCGCCGGTCCATCACCAGCACCAGGAACGCGAAGGCCAGGGCGGTCAGGGTGAACAGGCTGGTCTCGATCATCTCGGACCGCTTGGCGGCTTCCAGTCCGGCGGCGATGTCGGTATCGGCGAAGCCGACCACCACGACCAGGGGATAATCGGCCAGCCGCTTGTAGAGGAAGGTCCGCTCGACGCCGTCCAACTGCGAGCGCTTGTGGAACTGGCCCTCGGCCCTGGCCTCGACCTCGGCCCAGATCCGCAGCGATCCCAGCGGCGCGGCGTCGGCCACCGGCGGCGGCTGGCGGGCGATCAGCTTGTGATCCCGGGTGAAGATGGTGGCCGACGAGTTCGGTCCCAGGGTCATGTCCCGGTAGAAGGCGGCAATCTGGCTGGAATGGATATCCAGCACGACGATGCCGGCCAGGTCCTTGCCGTTCAGCAGGGGGCGGGCCACGTGGAAATATTGCTGATCGGGCACCGTGCTGCTGTTGGCGGTGCCGACCAGGATGGCGTCCCGGGGCGTTTCCTGGAAGTGAAGGAATATCTGCTGGTCCGACAGGTCGGTGCCGCGCGGCAGGGTCGAATTGGTGCTGAACGCCACCCGTCCGCGCCGGTCGAGGACGGTCAGGGTGCTGGAATAGAGGTCTGACCTGGGCGGCGCCACGCGGTCGAGAAAGCGGGCGAGATGGTCGGTCCCCTGCTGCTCGACGAAGTGGCGCGCCGAGCGCAGGTAGATGTCGGCCAGATCGAACAGCCGGACCGTGTGGGTCTCGAAGGACAGCAGGATCTTGCGGGCCTGCAGTTCGGCGAAATCGTGGCGTTCGCGTTCCAGCTCGTGGATGTTGTTCAGGATCACGCCGACATAGAGGCCGATCAGGACCAGGGCGGCGGCGATGATGCCCAGGCTGCGGAAGCGCGCGCCGCGAGGCTTTTCACCTCCGGCCTGTGCCGCCTCGTGATTGCCGCGGAAAATCTGAAACAACGGTATACAGCCTGTGGCGATGGCGGAGGCCTGAGCTTATCGCGGAATTATCCCCCTGTCACGGGCGAGCCCGGGCAGGATGCGGCGCCGTCTGGTGCGGCGCGTAGCGGCGCAGCATCACGTCGCTTTGCACCATGTGGTGCGATACCCAGTCCTTGATCAGTGCCGCGAGATCACGGAGCAGGACGCCGTGGTCGGCCTTGTGGGGCATGGCCTGATAGAGGTTCTGGATGTCGGCCAGACGTCCCAGCAAGGCGGCGTGCTCGCGGTGGTGCGCATCCTGGAAGGGGAAGGCGCATTCCCGCTGGACCTTTTCCTCGCGGCCGAAATTGATGGAGACCTGTTCGTAGAGCCCGGTGAGGAACATGCCGATGGCGGCATCGGCGCCCGCGTTGCGAAGCGTCGTCTCGAACTCGTTGATATGGGCGATGAACCGTTTCTGAGCCTTGTCGACCTCCGGATGCCCGGTGCTCATCGCCTCACGCCACACCAGCATAATGCCCTCCGAGCGCGACCATCACGCCCATGCCCTTCACTACAAATAGGATGCGAAACGCTCGACGCCCAGCCCATCCATACCGATGTCGGGTTGCAGGCCAGACACAAGGTCGGCAATGACCCGGCCCGAGCCGCACGACATGGTCCAGCCCAGGGTGCCGTGGCCGGTATTCAGCCACAGGTTGCGGAGCGGCGTGGCGCCCAGCAGCGGCACGCTGTCCGGGGTGACGGGGCGCAGGCCGGCCCAGGGCTCGGCCCGCTCGAAATCGCCGCCGTCGGGGAACAGCCGTCGGGCGTTCTCGAGAATCAGGCGGGCGCGGACGGGATTGAGCGAACGGTCATAGCCGGCCATCTCGGCGGTTCCGGCGGCGCGCAGCCGGTCGCCCAGGCGGGAATAGACCATCTTGTGCTCGTCGTCGGTGATGGAGACGAAGGGCGCGCCGGCATGGTTGGCCACCGGCACGGTGACGGAATAGCCCTTGGCCGGCACGATGGGCAGCCGCAGGCCCAGCGGCCGGGCCAATAGCGGGCTGTCGCAGCCGGCGGCCAGGACATAGGCGTCGCCGGTGACGGTCTCCCCTCCGGTGGCCAGGCCGGCCACCCGGTCGCCGTCGCGGACCAGCCCCCGGATCGGCACCGACCAGCGGAATTCCACGCCCCTGGCCGCCGCCAGTTCCGCCAGCCGGCGGGTGAACTTGTGGGCGTCGCCGCTTTCGTCGTCGGGGGTGTAGATGCCGCCGGCCAGTTCCCCCTGGACGGCCGCCAGGGCGGGCTCGATGGCGACGCATTCGGCCGGAGTCCTGGGCTGGCGGCGCAGGCCGTGGCGGATCATCACCTGGGCGGCGCCGCAGGCGTGCTCGAACTCGGCGCCGTCGCGGTAGACGTGGAGAATCCCCCGGACCTGCTGGTCGTAATCGATGCCGGTCTCGGCCCGCAGCTGGCCCAGGCAGGCGCGGGAATAAAGGGCGACCCGCAGGGTGCGCTCGGTGTTGATCTCGGTGCGCGAGCGGGGGCAGTTGGCCAGGAAGCGCAAGCCCCAGGCCCACAGCGATGGGTCCCAGCGGTTCCAGCGGAACAGCAGGGGCGCGTCCTCGCGGCCCAGCCATTTCAGCACCTTGGGCAGGACGGAGGGGTTGGCCCACGGCTCGGCGTGGCAGGGGGAGATCTGGCCGCCATTGGCGAAGCTGGTCTCCAGCCCGGCGCCCTCGCGCCGATCCACCACGGTCACCTCGTGACCGGCCTTGGCGAGATACCAGGCGCTGGCGGTGCCGACCACCCCGGCCCCGATGACGACGACCTTCACTTCAGTCCTCCGTGCGAGCCCGAAACATCTAATGCAGCCGCCCCGCGTTGGCAAATGGGCAGTTGGGGGTTACCCTTGTGTCATGACCAACGAGATTCTCAGTGTCGAGCAGATGTACCGGGCCGACGGCCTCGCCATGGCGGCGGGAATCGCCGGCGAGCGGCTGATGGAGGCCGCCGGCTGGGCGGTGGCCCGCGCGGCGCGGCGCCTGCTGCCCCGGGGCCGGATCGCCATCCTGTGCGGTCCCGGCAACAATGGCGGCGACGGCTTCGTGGCGGCGCGGCTGCTGGCCCGCGACGGCTGGGCGGTGCGCCTCGGCCTGCTGGGCGAGATGTCTCGGCTGACCGGCGACGCCGCCCTGATGGCGGAGCGTTGGACCGGACGGGTAGAGCCCCTGGGGCCGGCCATTCTCGACGGCTGCGTCGGGGTGATCGATGCCCTGTTCGGGGCCGGGCTGGCGCGGGACCTGGAGGGCGAAGCCAGGGCGGTGATCGAGGAGATCGGCCGGCGCCGGCTGCCGGTGGTCGCCGTCGACGTGCCCTCGGGGGTTCACGGCGACAGCGGCGCGGTGCTGGGCATCGCCCCCGACTGCCTCGCCACCGTTACCTTCTTCCGCCCCAAGCCCGGCCATTGCCTGCTGCCGGGACGGCTCAAATGCGGCGAACTGGTGGTGGCCGATATCGGCATTTCCGACTCGGTGCTGGACGGGATCGGACCGCTGCTTCGCCGCAACGGGCCAAGGGCCTGGACGCTGCCCGCCGTGGCGCCCGACGGGCACAAGTATTCGCGGGGCCATGCCCTGATCCTGGGCGGGGCCGGGATGACCGGGGCCGCCCGGCTGGCGGCGCGCGCCGC
>JAVBXM010000147.1 GCA_030824585.1 Phaeospirillum sp.
GGCCGCGCCCGGCGCCCTCCGCCGCCTCGCCCGAGAGCCTGAACGGCCTGAGCCGCGATGAGGCCCACGCCCTGCTGGGCCGCCCGGCCAGCGAAACGGCGCGCGCCATGGGTACGGTCTGGCGTTACCGCCGGGGCGAATGCGCCCTGTCGCTGGTGTTCTATCCCGAGGTGGAAACCAATGTTGAGCGGGTCCTCATCTACGAATTCGAGGGAGGCAAGGATGCCGACACCTGCTTCAAGCGCCTGCGCGATGCCGGAGGCCGCAATGGAAAGTGACTCCACCCTGATCGGCATCGTCGACGACGATCCGCTGTTCCGCGAGACCCTGGCGGGCAATCTGGGCGATGCCGGCTATCACGTGCGGGCCTGGGAAAGCGGCGAGGACTTCCTGGCCGCCATGGCGGAGGGCAGGCGGCCCGATCTGCTGCTGCTGGACTGGAAGATGCCCGGTCTGAACGGCATCGAGGTGCTGCGGCGGATGCGGGCGGCGCAACTGGCCCTGCCGGTGATCTTCCTGACCGTGCTCAGCGACCAGATCTTCGAGGAGGCGGCGCTGCTGGGCGGCGCGGTGGATTTCGTCGAGAAGTCGCGCAGCTTCACCATCTTGGAGCGGCGCATCCAGTTGACCCTGGGGCGCAATTCCGCCGAGCCCGAGACCGCCCCCACCCGTATCGGCGCACTCAACCTCGATGCCGCCAGCCGCCGCGCCCAATGGCGAGGTCTGGCGGTGGACCTGACGGTGAACGAGTTCGCCATGGTCCAGGCCCTGGCCGCCAAAACGGGGCGCGACGTCAGCTACCGCGAGCTTTACGACGCGGGGCGCGGCAAAGGCTTCCACGGCGGGGCCGGCGAGGACGGTTACCGCACCAACGTGCGGGCCGCCATCAAGCGCATCCGCGAGAAGTTCAAGGCCGTCGATGCCGATTTCGAGCAGATCGGCAATTATCCCGGCTTCGGCTATGTCTGGCAGGCCAACCGCGATGGCTAGGTTCGTGTTCAGGCGGGGCTCCTTCGCCGTCAAGCTGGCCAGCGTCGCCATGATCTTCGCCGTGGTCCCCGTCCTGCTCTACCTGCAACTGGAGACGGTGGAGAACCAGCGCAACGCCCTGATGCTGCGGCTGGTGCAGGAACAGGGCCGGCTGGTGGGCGAGGCGCTGTTCCCCCTGCTCGAGCAGTTCTCGCCGCGCAGCGCCGACCGCATCGACCCGGTGGTGAAGCGCCTGGCCGAGGGCGGCATGGTGGTCAAGGTCCTGTTCCGCCCGGCCCAGGCCACCGGCGCCCGCACCTTCCTGCTGGTCGCCTCGGCCCCCGAGACCGGACCGCAGCAGGCCCGCGCCGCCATGGACCGGCTGGTGGAAAGCGGCGTGCTGGGCCATCTGGCCGCCAGTTGCGAGGGCCGCGCCCCCCTGGCCGTGCGATTGACCGGCGTTGCCGAGGGGACCGAGCTGCTGACCTATCTGGCGCCCCACGCCACCCGTCTGGGCTGCTGGGTGGTGCTGACCGCCCAGCCCACCGGCAGCCTGCCGGAACAGGTGATCGGCCGCCCCTACTGGCAGTCGTCCGACCTTCAGGTGGCCGCCTCGGTCTACCTGTTGATGGCGGTGCTGGTGCTGTCCATCTTCACCGACGCCTGGAGCAACCTGCGCCGCTTCCAGGGCGTGGCGCGCTCGGTGATCCGGGGCGAGTCCAGGGTGTCCTTCGCCGACGGCAACCGGATGCCGGAACTGGCCGAGGTGGCCGCCGAACTGGATTCCATGGTCGCCACCCTCAAGCGGTCGGAGGGATTGCTGCGCCAGGCGGCGGAAGAGAACGCCCACGCGCTGAAGGCGCCGCTGGCGGTGATCTCCCAGTCCCTCGAGCCGCTGGGCCGCGCCGTCCCGCCCGACAACGCCAGGGCGGTCCGCGCCCTGGACCTGATCGGCCAGTCGGTGGAACGGCTGGACGGGCTGGTCTCCACCATCCGCCGCACCGACGAAACCATCGCCGCCCTGATCGACCGCCCCCGCGAACGGGTCGAGGCCTCGGCCGTGCTCAACCGGCTGGGACGCGGCTACATCCGCATGGCGGCCGAGCGCTCCATCGGCCTGGACCTGGGCGTGGCCCCCGGCCTCAGGATCTCGGGCAGCGACGAGATGCTGGAAGTCATCGCCGAGAACCTGCTGGACAACGCCATCGACTTCTCGCCGGCCGGCGGACGGGTCGCCATGGATCTGCGGGAAGACGACGGCATGGCGCTGCTGCGGGTCCGCGACGGCGGCCCCGGCGTGGCCGAGGGTGAATTGGAGCGTATTTTCGAACGCCACGTCTCGTGGCGTTCCGAGGAGCAGGGCGGCGGCGTCGAGCATTACGGCCTGGGCCTGTGGATCGTCCGCCGCAACGCCGAGGCCATGGGCGGGCGCGCCTGGGCCGTCAACACCCCCGAAGGCGGCCTGGAGGTCAGCGTCGCCATCCCGCTGAGCGGCTGAAGCCTCCCGTCACAGCTTTATCACAGCCTTCTCACCCCCCGGTCCCGGCTGGAGGCGTATTTCTGTCGGTGATGGGTTCGTCCCAGCAAACAGGAATACCGCTATGACCATCCGCTCGAAGATTCCCGCCATCACCGTGGTCGTTCTGGCCGTCGCCCTGTCGGGCTGCGCCAACATGACCAACCAGCAGCAGCGGGCCCTGTCCGGCGGGGCCATGGGTGCCGCCGGCGGCGCGGCCATCGCCGCCATGGCCAGCGGCGGCATCGTGACCGGCGCCCTGATCGGTGCCGGCGGCGGCGCGGCCATCGGCGCCCTGCTGCCCGACGGCTGGACCGGCCGCAAATCGTCGTCCCAGACGTCGACGTCCAAATAGAACCGTCAGGAGGCGGTCATGAACACCTCGACCCTGCGTAAATCCCTGCTGGCCGCCGCGCTCAGTCTGGCGCTGGCCTCCCCCGCCCTGGCCGACCCGCCGTGGAAGCACAACGGCCCGCCCGGCTGGTCCAAGCACCATCACGGCTGGTCCGGGCATCGCGGCGGAAGTGACCGGAATGGCTGGTACGCCTATCGCTACGGCCCGCCGCCCATCGTCTACGGATACCCCAGGGTAGTCTACGTCCCGCCGCCGGTGGTCTATCTGCCTCAGCGCCCCGGTATCAGCATCCACCTGCCCCTCGACCTGGAATAGGAGGAGAGCATGCAGACGTTGCCCATTCCCTACGACGCGACCGCCTCAGGCGATATCGATTGGGAGCTTCTGTTGCTCCTGGCCCGGACGGAAGCCGCCATGATCTGGCCCGATCCGCCACAGGACGACGAGTCCACTTGGTCGTTGCCGGACGGTCTCGACCTCCGTCACCCGTGCGACCTGGATTGGGTCAGTCAGGTCGCCGGGATGGAATAGCTTTTCCGCCATCCGGCAATAAGGCGGTGACCGACTTTCGGCAACGCAACACAACCATTATGCCGGGATGCGTCGATCGGAATATCCGATCGACGCATCCCTCAACGTCTCAATAAGCTCAAGCGCTTCCGGCGGGGCCCCGCTTCGATAAATCGGCCAGGACCGTCCTCGCCGCCGCCGTCGCGCTCGCTTCAGCCCGTCTATGGATGTGGACCTATGAGTCCGCTCCCCCCGCCAGGGCATCGAACAGCCGGACCCCATATCCCGTCGCCGTCTCGGGGCACAGCGGATCGTCCTCGTCGGCGAATTCGCGACCGGCCATGTCGATATGGGCCCAGGGCAGCCCCTCGGGCACGAAATGCTCAAGGAAGCGGGCCGCGTCGTCGTTGTCGGGCACGTCACCCCAGGCGCAGTGCTTGAGGTCGGCGATGTCCGACTTCAGATCCTCGTCGCAGGCCTTGGTAAGTGGCAATCGCCACAGCGGCTCGTCCTCCTCCTTGGCGTGCTTCAGCAGGCGCTTGGCCAGCAGGTCGTCATTGGCGTAGAGGCCGGCATATTCGGCGTCGAGTAATTCCTCGGTGGTGCCGGTGAGCGTCGCGATATCGACCATGAGGGCGGGCTTGAGCCGCTCCGCCGCCCAGGCCAGGGCGTCGGCCAGCACCAGGCGCCCTTCCGCGTCGGTGTCGATCACCTCGACGGTCCGGCCGGAGAAGGATTTGACCACGTCGCCGGGCCGCTGGGCGCTACCCGACGGCATGTTCTCGGCCAGGGCCAGCACGCCGCACACATGGGCGCGCGCCTTGCGCCCCGCCACGGCGCGCAGGGCGCCGATCACCGCCGCCGCCCCGGCCATGTCGGCCTTCATGGCATCCATGTCGTCGTCGTCGAACTTGATGGTGATGCCGCCGGTGTCGAAGGTGATGCCCTTGCCCACCAGCACCAGCGGCTTGCCTTCCGCCCCCTTCCAGCGCAGCAGCACCAGCCGCGGCGGCCGGTGGCTTCCCTGCCCCACCGCCGCCAGCAGGCCGAGCCCTTCCTTCCGGATGGCCGTCTCGTCCAGCACGGTGACCTCGACACCCAGCGACGTCAGCAGGCGGGCCCGCTCGACGAAGTCCTGCGGCCCCAGGGCGTTGCCGGGCTCGTCGGTGAGATCGCGGGCCAGAAACACCCCTTGGGCCACCGCCTCCCTGGCCTGGAACAGCCGCTCGGCCTCGTCCGGATCGGCGCAGGCGACGACCACGCTTTCCAGCACCGGCAGGATATCGTCCTCGTCGTCGGGGTCGTATCTGGTGCGGTACCTGGATAGGGGACGATAGCCCTTGAGCCGCAGCCCATAGGCCAATTCCGCCACCTGGTCCGGCGGCAGATCGGCGAACACGGTGACCGATTTGGCGCGACTCTCGTCCAGTTCGTCCAGCAGCGCCCCGCCGATGCGGCGGAGGCGCTTGGGGGTAAGCTTGCGCCCCTTGCCCAGCCCGAACGCCACCAGGGCCGTGAGCGGCGGCTTGGGCGCCAGCAGCAGCTCGGTCTCCTCGGCATCGCCATCGAAGCCCAGCCGCTTCAGCGCCCCGGACAGGGAACCATCGCCGTCCAGGGCGGTGAAGGACGGCGTGGCAAGCCGCCCCCGCCACAGCCCGACTGCGATGGCGCCGTCCAGGGTGGCGGGGCGGGAGCGGAAGGTGATGCGCAAGGGTTACTTGCTCCCCTTCTCCTCATAGAAATCGGCCACCAGCCGGTCCAGCAGGCGCACGCCGAAGGCGGTGGCGCCCTTGGGGCAGGTGGCGACGTCCTTCTTGCTCCAGGCCACGCCGGCGATGTCCAGGTGGGCCCAGGCCACGTCGTTGGTGAAGCGCTTGAGGAACTGGGCGGCGGTGATGGAGCCGCCCTCGCGGCCGCCGACATTCTTCATGTCGGCGATATCGGACTTGATCTGCTTGTCGTAGGACTCGCCCAGCGGCAGGCGCCACAGCTTTTCGTCCACCGCCTTGCCGGCGGCGGTCAGGCGATCGGCCAGCTTGTCGTCGCTGGCCATCAGGCCGGCGTATTCATTGCCCAGCGCGATGATGATGGCGCCGGTCAGCGTGGCCAGATCGACCATGAATTTCGGCTTGAAGCGCTCCTGGGTGTACCAAAGCGCATCGGCCAGCACCAGACGCCCCTCGGCGTCGGTATTGATCACCTCGATGGTCTGGCCCGACATGGAGGTCACCACGTCGCCGGGGCGCTGGGCGGTGCCCGACGGCATGTTTTCCACCAGCCCGACCACGCCGACCGCGTTGACCTTGGCCTTGCGCCCGGCCAGCGCCGCCATGGCGCCGATCACCGCGCCGGCACCCGCCATGTCCCACTTCATGTCCTCCATGCCGGCGCCCGGCTTGATGGAGATGCCCCCCGAATCGAAGGTCACGCCCTTGCCGACGAAGGCCACCGGGGCCTCGTCCTTCTTGGCGGCATTGGACCAGCGCATGACCACCAGCTTGGACTCGCGGTCCGACCCCTGGCCGACCCCCAGCAGCGAGCCCATACCCAGCTTCTTCATCTGCTTCTCGCCCAGCACCTCGACCTCGACGCCCAGTTCCTTCAGCGTCTCGGCCTTTTCGGCCAGCGACTCGGGGTGGATGACGTTGGCGGGTTCCGAAACCACGTCGCGGGTCAGGAACACCGCGTCGGCCACCTTGTCCAAGGCGGCGAAGGCCGTCTTGGCGTCGGCGGCCGCATCGGTCATCAGGGTCAGCTTCTTCAAGGAGGGCTTGTCCTCCTTCTTCTGCTTGGTCATGTACTTGTCGAAGCGGTAGGAGCGCAGGCGCGCCCCCAGCCCCGCCTGGGCGGCGAACTCGGAGGCCGACAGGGGCGAGCCGGGGATGACGTCCAGCGCCACCGCCACATCGGCGTCGCCCGAGGTCTGCAACTGGCCGACCACGGTGCCGCCGAAGGCCTGCGCCGCCAGGGCCTCCAAATCCTTGGCCTTGCCCAGGCCGACCAGCAGCACGCGGGACAGTTCCAGCCCGGCGGGGGCGAGGATCAGCAGCGTCTGGCCCTTCTTGCCCTCGAAGCGGCCCGAGGCGGCGATGGCCCGGCTGATGCCGCCCTTGGCCTGGGCGTCCAGGGCCTGGGCGGCACCGGTCAGCACCTTGCCTTCAAGGATGCCGACGGCGACCGCGCCGGTGGTGGGCTGGGACGGCTTGGAAAAGGCGATCTTCATGGACATCCTCGCGACTACGGACATTGGGATGGAATTCACTTGTCCCAATGTAGCGCGCTCGGAGCGGAAGGAAAGGGGGTATGCCAAATTCGAACGAGCGGAACTCGGCGGAATTTGGCTAGGCCCAAGGGGCCGCGCGCCTTATGGCGCGGGAGGCAAGGGTCGCGGCGGTGACCCGCCCGGCGATTGAGGGGCCGATAAATCAGGCGCTTTCCGCCTGCTTTTCCGCTTCTTCCTCGGCTTCCTCCTCCATGTGCTCGATCTCGTCGCGCTTCAGGTGGTCGCCGGACAGCAGCCAAACCAGGCCGCCGGGCAGCGCGGTGACCATGTTGCCCAGGCCGAACAGGATCGACAGCACCAGGGCCGAATGGGCCTCGACGCCGATATAGCCGAAGGCGGCGACCATGGCCGTCTCGCGCAAGCCCCAGCCGGCGATGGAGATGGGCAGGGTCATGATCAGGATCACCGGCGGCACCAGCACCAGACAGTCGATCACATCGATGTCCAGCCCCAGTCCCTTGCCCAGGCAATAGACCTGCAAAGACAGGTTCACATGGCCGATGATGGCGACGATCAGGGTGGAGCCGCCCCATTTGACGCTGAAGAACAGCCGCCTCGTGTCGCCGGCCAGGTGGTAGAGGCCGCGCACCAGCCGCATGTGGTGCAGGCGCTGGGGCAGGCGGTCGAGCACCGACAGGAACAAGATGCCCAGGACACCCAGTACCGACAGGACCGGGAACACCCAGGAACCGGGAATATTGGGGGCGCGGGCCAGCAGCAGCGGCTGGGTGGCGGCGACCAGCAGCACCAGGCCCAGCACGGTGGCGACCCGCTCCAGCATCACCGAGTTGACGCTGGCCGCCAGCGACAGGCCCGAGCGGCGGGCCTTCCACATGCGTACCGCGTCGCCGCCCACCGCGCCGGGCAGCACGATGGAGAAGAAGATGCCGATATAATAGACGATGAAGGCCTGGACGGCGGTGAACGCCGCCTTCAGGGCGCGCAGCACGATCCACCAGCGGAAGGCGCCGATGGCCACCTGACACAGTCCAAGCGCCAGGGTCAGGACCAGCATGGAGGGGTCGAGCGTCTTCGCCTGGGCCCAGGCGGATGCCATATCGACCTTGGAAAACACGAACCAGATCAGTCCGGCCGAAAGCCCTCCCTTGAGGACCCACGGCAACCAGCGCTTCACCATATGTCTCGAAATCCATCAGGACGAGAGGCGGGAAGCTTTACCACATTCGGCGGGAAAGGGAATACCTCAGCGCTGAAAGCGCACCGGCTGGCGCTTGCGTCCCCAGGTGCCCGGCGACGCCTCGAAACGCCCCGGCAGCGGCGTGCCGCACTCCCGGCAATGCCCTTCCGGCGTCAGCGCCCAGGTGGACAGTTCGTACCAGTCCCGCCCGATCAGCAGGGCGCCGCATCCCGAACAATAGGTGCTTCCCCCCGCCGGGTCGTGGACGTTGCCGGTATAGACGTAGCGCAGGCCGTTCTTCACGGCGATGTCACGCGCCCGGGTCAGGGTGGCGGGCGGCGTGTTGTCCTTGTCCCTCATCTTCCAGTCGGGATGGAAGGCGGAGAAGTGCAGCGGCACGTCGGGTCCCAGCGCCTCCATCATCCACCGGCTCTGGGCGTCGATCTCTTCCGGGCTGTCGTTCTCGCCGGGGATCAGCAGGGTGGTGACCTCGAACCACACATCGGTTTCGTGCCTCAAATAGACCAGGGTGTCCTTCACCGCCTCGAGATGGGCGCCGCACAGGCGGTGGTAGAAGTCCTCGGTAAAGGCTTTCATATCCACATTGGCGGCGTCCATGTGGGCATAGAACTCGGCCCGGGCCTCGGGGTTGATGTAGCCCGCCGTCACCGCCACGGTCTTCAGGCCGCGCGCGTGGCAGGCCTTGGCCACGTCCACGGCGTATTCCAGGAAGATGACCGGGTCGTTGTAGGTGAAGGCCACCGAGCGGCAGCCCAGTTGCACCGCCGCCCGGGCGATCATGTCGGGATCGGCGGCGTCGTTCAGCCTGTCGATCTCGCGCGCCTTGGAGATATCCCAGTTCTGGCAGAACTTGCAGGTCAGGTTGCAGCCCGCCGTGCCGAACGACAGGATCGGCGTACCGGGCAGGAAATGGTTGAGCGGCTTCTTCTCGATGGGGTCGACGCAGAACCCCGACGAACGGCCATAGGTGGTCAGCACCATCTTGCCGCCGTCATTGGCCCGCACGAAGCACAGCCCCCTCTGCCCATCGTTCAGCTTGCACTCGCGCGGGCAGACGTCGCACTGCACCCGCCCGTCGGGCAGGCGCTGCCAGTAGCGTCCGGGAAAGTGCGAACCCTGGAGGATTTCGGTCATGGGCTGATGATACGCCGAACTTGACCCGGGGACCATGGGAGGCGCATCCTTGACCAAGCTTGGTCAAGGACCGTTTCCATGAGTGAAGCCGTCAATCTCTACGACGCCAAGACCCACCTGTCGCAACTGGTGGAGCGCGCGGCGCGGGGCGAGGAAATCATCATCGCCAAGGCCGGGCGTCCCCTGGCCCGGCTGGTTCCTCTGGAAACGGCGGGCCTCCGGCGCAGTCCCGGCGCCCTGGCCGGACGCATCCGCATGGGTGCGGATTTCGACGCCCCCCTGCCCGACGATCTGGCCGCCGGGTTCGAGGGCGCATGAGGCTGCTGCTCGACACCCATGTGCTGCTGTGGTGGCTGGCCGACGATCCGTCGCTGCCGCGAATCATGCGCAACGCCATCGCCGACCCGTCCGTCGAGGCGCTGGTCAGCGCCGTCACCGCCTGGGAGATCGCCATCAAGCGCGCCTTGGGCCGGCTGGACTTTCCGGTGGACGAATTGGACCTCATCTTGAAGGACAATGGCTTCAAGCCGCTGCCCATCACCACCGCCCATGCCGTGGCCGCGGGCGCCCTGCCCCGTCACCACGCCGATCCCTTCGACCGCATGCTGGTGGCCCAGGCGGCGTGCGAATCCCTGACCCTGGCCAGCGTCGACCCCATGGTCGCCCGCTACGGCGTGACGGTGCTGAACGGCGCCTGATCTGCTATCCTGAAGCAGATTAGGGAGGCCGCCATGACCGCCATCCGCCCCACCGCCGTGGCCGGACAGTTCTATCCCGCCGATTTCGCCGAGGCCAACCGGCAGCTCACCGCCTTTCTCGACGGCGCCGTGCATCCGGCCTGCGCCGGGCGGCGGCCCAAGGCGCTGATCGCTCCCCATGCCGGCTGGGTCTATTCCGGCCCGGTGGCGGCGGGAGCCTATGCCCTGCTCAAGCCCTTCCGGGGCAGCTATGCCCGCGTCGTGCTGCTGGGGCCCAGCCATCGGGTGGCCTTCCAGGGCATGGCCCTGTCCTCGGCCGACCGATGGGCCTCGCCGCTGGGCGCCGTCCCACTGGACAAGGACTGGTCGCGCCTCGTGGGCCTGCCCGGCGTGGGCGTGCTGGACCAGGCCCACGCCCAGGAGCATTCGCTCGAGGTGCACGTCCCCTTCCTGCAGGCGACCCTCGGCGAGTTCACCCTGTTGCCGGTGGTGGTGGGCGACGCCTCTCCCGACATGGTGGCCGGGCTGCTGGACGCCTTGTGGGGCGGGCCGGAGACCCTGGTCGTCATCTCCACCGACCTCTCCCACTACCTGCCCTACGAGCAATGCCGCAGCACCGACGGCGCGACCGTCGCCGCCATCGAGCACATGGACCCCACCGCCATCGCCCGCGAGGGAGCCTGCGGCCGCATTCCGGTGGGCGGCCTGCTGGTGGCCGCCAAGCGCAAGGGCCTGGAGATCGTGACGCTGGACGTGCGCAATTCCGGCGACACCGCCGGCCCCAAGGACCGGGTGGTGGGCTACGGCTCCTGGGCCCTGTTCGAGACGGAGGAGAGCATGAGCGAGGAGGGCGAGATCAAGGCGGCCGGCCAGCTTCTGGTGGACCTGGCCTGGGCCTCCATCCGCCACGGACTGGAGACCGGCGCCCCCGCCGCCCCGCCCGCCAGTACGCCCGAGGGACGCCCCGGCATCCTGGGCCGGCCCGGCGCGGTGTTCGTGACGCTGAACCGCCACGGCAATCTGCGCGGCTGCATCGGTTCGGTGATCGCCTGGCGTCCCCTGGCCGAGGATTTGGTGGACAACGCCTTCAAATCGGCCTTCAAGGACCCGCGTTTCCCGCCGCTGCGGCCCGAGGAACTGGACGGCCTTTCGCTGTCGCTGTCGGTGCTGACCCCGCCCGTTCCCATGGCCTTCAAGGACCAGGAGCACATGCTGGAACAATTGCGCCCCCGCATCGACGGCCTGATCATCGAGGACGGCGGCCGGCGCGCCCTGTTCCTGCCCTCGGTGTGGGAGCAATTGCCCGACAAGCCGTCTTTCCTCGCCCATCTCAAGGCCAAGGCCGGCATGGCCCCCGACCACTGGTCGCCGGGCTTCAAGGCCTCGCGCTTCCAGGCGGTGGAGATCGGCAAGTGAGCCCCCCACACGTCATCCCGAGCGCAGACGAGGGATCTCCGCCCGGTACGGCGGAGCCAAGCCGGACAAGCCCCGTCGGGATGACAGACAAGGTGTCGCCGTGAAGCGTTTCGGCTTCGGCCAGAGCCACACCCGGGTCGAGGACCGGCGCTTCCTCACCGGGAGCGGGCGCTACACCGACGACATCAATCTGACCGGTCAGTCATATGGCATGGTGGTGCGCTCGCTGCTGCCCCATGCCGATGTCACGGTGGAGGCCGAAGCGGCGCGGGGCATGCCCGGCGTGCTGCTGATCCTCACCGCTGCCGAGATGGCGGAGCAGGGCGTCGGCCCCATGGTCTGCGGCTTCCTGCCGGCCGGCGCCCCGCCGCCGCCGCCCCGCCCGGTCATCGCCGGCCCCCGGGTGCGCC
>JAVBXM010000020.1 GCA_030824585.1 Phaeospirillum sp.
AGGGACTTTGTTTAAGCGAACCGCACGTAGTCGAAATCCACCGCCTGATTGTTGATGCCGCGGGCCGGCGGCGCGATCCAGTTGGCGAACTTGCCGGGCTGGGTCACCGCGCCGCCCATCAGCGACAGGACATAGGCCAGGTCCGATTGGGACGGCAGCCACTCGTCGCGGCGCCGCGCGAACTCTTCCGTCGAGATGACCTTGCCGCTGGGATCGACCGCGATGTCGGAGAAGTGGCCGATGGCGCGGTTGAAGGCCAGATGGGGCAGCGTCAGCTTAAAATCGATGCCGTACTTGGCGATGATCTTGTTCCAGCGCTCGACGCCCTTGGCCACGTCCTCGGCCCAGTCCAGGCGCAGACGCTCGTTCAGCGCGTTGAGCGCCGGGACCTCGATGGGCTGGAAGCCGCCGCCCACCGGATGCAGCACCGAATAGGTGGTGTGCTCGAGCTGATGGTCGTCGCCGATCTTGGTCTCCTCGAAGCGGCCCTTGAGGCCCATGTTGTACGAGGTCGCCGCGTTGGTCGACACTTCGGCGCCGTAGAGGTCCGAGGTCACCGAATAGTGGAAGTTGAGGTAGCGCTGGATGGTCGGCAGGTCGATGACGCCGAATTTCCGGACGTCGTCGGTGCGGTTTTCCTTCATCACCTGGCAGGCGCGCTCGATGATGCGGCCGACGCCCGATTCACCCACGAACATGTGGTGGGCTTCCTCGGTCAGCATGAAGCGGCAGGAGCGCGACAGGGGATCGAAGCCGGATTCGGCCAGGGCGCAGAGCTGGTACTTGCCGTCGCGGTCGGTGATGAAGGTGAACATGAAGAAGGCCAGCCAGTCGGCGGTCTTCTCGTTGAAGGCGCCGAGGATGCGCGGCTTGTCCTCGTCGCCCGAGCGGCGCTGCAGCATCTCCTCGGCCTCTTCGCGGCCGTCCTTGCCAAAATGGGCGTGCAGCAGGTAGACCATGGCCCACAGGTGGCGGCCTTCCTCGACGTTGACCTGGAACAGGTTGCGCAGGTCATAGAGCGACGGGCAGCACTTGCCCAACAGGCGCTGCTGCTCCACCGAGGCCGGTTCGGTGTCGCCCTGGACGGTGATCAGGCGGCGCAGCATGGCGCGGTATTCGCCGGGCACCTCCTGCCAGGCGTCCTCGCCCTTGTGGGCGCCGAAATTGACCTTGCGGTCCTTCTCCGGCGGCGCCAGGAAGATGCCCCAGCGGTAATCCTCCATCTTGACGTGGCCGAACTGGGCCCAGCCGTCGGGCTCGGCGCTGATGGCGGTGCGCAGGTACACCTCGGAGGTGTTGGTGCCCTCGGGGCCCATCTCCTTCCACCAGTCGATATAGTGGGGCTGCCAGGATTCCAGGGCGCGCTGCAGCTTCCGGTCCTCGGACAGGTTGACGTTGTTGGGGATCTTTTCGGCGTAATTGATCGAGGACATGACGGTTACACCCTTTCCTGATTGTAGGCGGCGCGCTTGCCGGTGCCGTAGAGCTTGAGAGCACCCTGATCGCCAACGGCGTTGGGGCGCTGGAAGATCCAGTTCTGCCAGGCGGTGAGGCGGCCGAAGATCTTGGTCTCCATGGTCTCGGGGCCGGCGAAGCGCAGATTGGCCTCCATGCCGGTCAGCGAATCGGGGGAGAAGGCGGCCCGCTCCTCGATCATCAGGCGGATTTCATCCTCCCAATCGATGTCGTCGGGGGTGCCGGTGACCAGGCCCAGCCCGGCGCAGGCGGCGGCGTCCAGGTCCTGGCCGATGGTGTCCCGCGCCTTGCCCACGCTTTCCGGCTCACCCAGGAAGCGGGTGGCGAGGCGCGACAGGCCGTTGCCCATGGGCAGGCCGTCGAAGTTGAGCGCCGACAGGCGGATGGCCGCCGCCGGGGCGGGATTGTCCTCGAAGGTGCCGTCCAGCATGAACGAGCGGTCCACCGCGAACAGGATTTCGGCGACGAAGCCGGCGAAGCACGAACCGGGTTCCACCAGGGCGAACAGGGTGCGGCTGGTGACGTCCAGACGCTTCATGGTGCGCTTCCAGTAGAGCAGGATTTCGCGCACCAGCCAGTCGGAACCGGCGAATTTCTGCAAGGCGGCGTCGTAGCCCATCACCAGACCGGCATCGCCTTGGGTGCGGAACACCCAGGTGGCGATGGTGGTCTCGTTGGCCCGCAGGTGCAGAATGGCGTCGTCCAGCTCGCGCGCCAGGGCCAGGGGATAAAAGTCCACGCCCTGGGCCTTGATGGCGGCCAGATCGGCGGGACAGGCGGCCTTGGGGCCCTTGATCGTGATGCTGGCCGCGCGGGTGGCGCGGTCGAAGCTGATATCGATATGGGGATAGGTGACGCTGTCGGTGCCGATGACGCGTGACACCTGGGACAGCACCACACCCTTCTCGGCGGTCGGGCGGTCGGACCTGGCGGCCAACTCGGCGGCCTTTTTCGCCACCGCCGCCTTGAAGGCCGAGGACGGGACGACCTCGTCCACCAACCGCCATTCCACGGCGCGCTTGCCCTTCACGCCTTCCTCGATGGAGCAGAAGATGTCGGCCAGGTCGCGGCGCACCTTGCGCTTGTCCACCACGCGGGTCAGGCCGCCGGTGCCGGGCAGCACGGCCAGCAGCGGCACTTCCGGCAGGGACACCGCCGTGTTGCCGTCGTCGACCATCATGATGTAGTCGGTGGCAAGAGCCAGCTCGTAGCCGCCGCCGGCGGCCGTGCCGGTCACCGCGCACAGATAGGTCTGGCGCGAATTGTCGGTGGCGTCCTCGATGGAGTTACGGGTCTCGTTGGTGAACTTGCAGAAGTTCACCTTGTGGCCGTGGCTGGAGACGCCCAGCATCTTGATGTTGGCGCCGGCGCAGAAGATTTTGGGATTAGCCGAGGCCATCACCACGGCGCGCACTTCCGGATGTTCGAAGCGCAGGCGCTGCACGGCGTCGTACAGCTCGATGTCCACGCCCAGATCATAGGAATTCATCTTCAGTTCGTAGCCGGGCGCCAGGGTGGACGCCGGGTCCACGTCCATGGTCAGCGTCGCTATCGCGCCGTCGAACGCCAGCTTCCAGTGCCGGTAGCTCTCGGGGGAGGTTTGAAAGTTGATCATGGGCTTGCCGCCTCGGTTGGAATGACTGTCTGCACTATAATGCAGGTTTGGAATCGTTCGCAAGAGCAATTTGGTATTAAAGTACCGGTTTACCGATTGCCTTGCATTATCCTGCATGTGGGGAGGCACCCTCTGCTTGTCATCCCGAGCGCAGCGGGGGATCTCCGCCCCGATCATCGGAGCCGATTCTGAAACGGTTTCCAAAATGAGATCCCTCGGCTTCACCTCGGAATGACAGGGTCAGAGCGCGACCACCGCCGCGCCCTGGGTCATGGCGTCGAGCATGCTCCGGCTGCCCTGGATGGCCGAACGCTGCATGTAGAAGCGCAGGCCGCGCAGGCCGCCCAGTTCCTCGCCGCCGCCGGCCCGTCCGGGACCGCCGTGGACGCAATGGGGCATCACCACGCCGTGGCCGGAATGGCTGGCCGCCACCGAACCGTCCACCACCAGGACACGGCCGTGGCTGGTGGCGATGGCCGGCACGAAGCCGGCCAGGAAGGCGGCATCGCCCGAGAACACCGAGGCCGCCAGCGAGCCGCCGCCCCGCCGCGCCAGGTCCACCGCCTGCTCGACGCCGTCATAGGGCATCAGGGTGGCGACGGGACCGAACACCTCGACATCGTGCACCGCCTTGGCCGCCATGGGATCGTTGCACAGCAGCAACGTCGGCGGCACGAAACAACCACCATCGTCGTTACCGCCGCCCGCCACCACCTGGGCCTCGGCCTTCAGCCGGTCCAGGCCGGCCCAGGCGGCCTGGGCCTGGGAGCGGCTGACCAGCGGCCCCATGCGCACGCCCTCGGTACGGGGATCGCCCATCACCGCCTTGGCCAGCGCCGCCTTCAGCGCCGCCACCACGGCGTCGACCCGGTCGCGGGGCACCAGCACCCGGCGGATGGCGGTGCATTTCTGCCCGGCCTTGACGGTCATCTCGCGCGATACTTCCTTGACGAAGGCGGCGAATTCCGGCGAATCGGGCGCCGCGTCCGGCCCCAGGGCGCAGAGATTGAGCGAATCCGCCTCCACCGCGAAGCGGATGTTGCTGCGGGCGACGTTGGGGTGCGAGCGCAATTGCAAGGCGGTGTCGGCCGAGCCGGTGAAACCCACCACGTCGCCGGGCTGCAAGTGGTCCATCAGGTCGCGCCCGCCGCCGCACAGCAGCGAGATGGCGCCATCGGGCAGCACGCCCGCCGCCACCACGTCCTTGACCATCTCCTGGGCCAGCCACGAGGTGGCGGTGGCCGGCTTGGCCAGGAAGGGAACACCGGCCAGCAGGCTGACCGCCGCCTTCTCCCACAGACCCCAGGAGGGGAAGTTGAAGGCGTTGATGTGCACGGCGACGCCGTGGATGGTGGTCCAGATGTGGCGGCCGCGGAAGGCCTCGTCCTTGGTCAACTGATCGTCGGTCGCCTCGGCCAGCAAATGGGCCTCGCCCAGCTTGCGGCCGATGGAGGCGTAGTACTTGAGGGTACCGATGCCGCCGTCCACGTCCAACGCCGCATCCACCGCCGTATTGCCGGAATTGGAGAGCGCGACGGCATTGTAGCGTTCGCGGTTCTCGGCCAGCACCCCGGCCACCGCGTTGATCAGCCCGGCCCGCCCTGCGAAGGTCAGGGCGCGGAGCGCCGGCCCGCCCTTGCTTCGGGCGAAGGCCAGCGCCCCGGCCATGTCCAGGCCGTCGCCCGACGCGGTGGCGATCCCCTCGCCGCTGACCGGGTCCTTCAGTTGCGCGCCCGGACCGGCACCGTCCTGCCAACGGCCGGCGAGATAGCTCTGCAAGCGGATCATGGGATCATCCTATGGATTTGACGAAGCGCGTGATGGCGGCGAGCGTCGCCACGGGCTGGTCCTTGTGGGGGGAATGGCGGCAGCCGTCGAGCAACACCACTTCGGCGCCCGCTCCGGCCTTGGCCTTGATGGAATCGTACTGGGCGTGGCTGCCGTACTCGTCGTCGCGGCCCTGGATCACCATCACCGGCACCCGAATGCCGGGCAGGAATTCCTCCAGGTTCCATTTCATGAAATCGGGATCGAGCCAGGCGCCGTTCCAGCCCCAGAAGGCGCAATCCACGTTGTCGTGGTGCAGCTTCATCAACCGCTGGCGCAGGTCGCCGCCCTCGTAGGCGATCTTGGCCTGGCGGATGGAGGCGACGCAGATTTCCTCGTTCATCACATGTGGCGCCAGGCAGACCACGCCCTTCACATCCGGCGCGGGGGTGCCGCCGGCATGGACCAGGGCGATCGAGGCGCCATCGGAATGGCCGACCAGCACCACCGGACCCAGCCCGAGATGGGCCAGCAGGCGGGGCAGGACCTCCAACCCTTCGCGATGCATGTAGGTCAGCGGCCGGGGCACCGGCACCGGCGTGGAGCGGCCATAGCCGGCGCGGGAATAGATGAACACCCCGCACCCGGTGGCCTCGGCCACCTTATCGGGGAAATCGCGCCAGATGGCGACGCAGCCCAGGCCCTCATGCAGGAAGACCAGGGTGGGCCGCCCCTCGGAATGGGGATGGACCCAGCGATATTCCAGCGTCTGGTCGCCCAGGTCGATCATGCCGTGCTGATGCTCGCGCCACATGATGGCGACCTCACTTGGGCCGCGAAAAATCGATCTGCCCGTCGGGCAGCAGGTACAGCACCAGGGCGGCGCCCTCGGTGAGCGTCGGGCGATGGACCGTGTCGGGGCCATAGACCAGCCAGCCGCGCGGCGCCCCGTCGAACTTGGCCCCGGGATCGATGGACATGATCATGTCGATCTCGCCCAGGGGGTGGCGATGGCGCGGCCCCGCCACGTCCTTCATGTGGACCACGTCGATGGAAAAGCCCGACAACTGGTCGTCGGCCTCGGCGACCCGGCCGTAGCGGATGCCGCCATGCTCGTTCTCGCACATCCAGCCCTCGTCGACGCCCAAGTGGCAGGCGGCCTCGATGGACTTGAACACCTCGCCGCCCTCGGGGAAGCGGGTGTTCAGCACATCCGCCAGGGATGCATCCACCGGCAGCCCGGCGATGGAAGAGGTTACCTGCGCCACCAGCGCCTTGAATGCGGTCTTGGACACGGCCGATCGCTCCCGTTGAGATGAACGACCGGAACTATATCACCGCGCTCGCCGCCTTAGAAGCATTATAATGCATGATGCCGTTTTGCTCGTCATCCCGAGGCAAAGCCGAGGGATCTCCGCCTGAAAAGCGGAGCCAAGTCGGAAAAGCCCTTCCGGGATGACAACCCTACTTACCGGCAGGCGACAGCCTCACCGCCGAGACCTTCAGTTCGGGAATCTTGGCCACCGGGTCCAGTGCCGGATTGGTCAGCAGGTTGGCCGCCGCCTCGGTGAAGCAAAACGGCATGAACAGGGCGCCGGCCGACAGGCGGGAATCCGCCGCCGCCACCGCCTGGACGCTGCCGCGCCGGCTTTCCAGCCGCACCATGGCGCCTTCGGCCAACCCCAGCCGGGCCATGTCGGCCGGACTGACATTGATCGCCGGCACGCCCTGCAAGGTGTCGAGCACGGCGGAGCGCCGGGTCATGGAGCCGGTATGCCAGTGCTCGAGCACGCGGCCGGTGGACAGCAGGAACGGATACTCGGCGTCGGGACTTTCCGCCGGGGCGAGGCCGCCGGCCGGGACCAGCCGGGCCTTGCCGTTTTCCATGGGGAAGGCATCGTCGAACAGGATGGCCTTGCCCGCCGGAGTGGTGATGCCGCCCTCGTCCTCCAGCCGCTCCCAGGTGATGCCGGACAGCGAGCCCATCAGCGAGCGCATCTCGTCGAACACCGCCCTCGGCCCGTCATAGGACCAGGGAAGGCCCAGGCGCCGGGCCATCTCCATGATGATCCACAGGTCGGAACGGGCCTCGCCCGGCGGGTCCAGCACCTGGCGGCCCAACTGGACATGGCGGTCGGTGTTGGTGAAGGTGCCGGTCTTCTCGAAGAAGCTCGACGCCGGCAGCACCACGTCGGCCAGCATGGCGGTCTCGGTCAGGAAGATGTCCTGCACCACCAGATGCTCCAGCCCGGCCAGCGCCTCGCGGGCATGGGCGAGGTCGGGGTCGGACATGGCGGGGTTCTCGCCCTCGATATACATGCCCCGGATGATCCCGGCCTGGGCGGCGTTCATCATTTCGACCACGGTCAGGCCGGGGGCGGGATCGAGAGCCATGCCCCAGCCGGCTTCGAAACGGCCGCGCGCCGCGTCGGCGCCCACCCGGCCGTAATCGGGCAGCATCATGGGGATCAGGCCGGCATCGGAAGCCCCCTGGACGTTGTTCTGGCCGCGCAACGGATGCAGGCCGCTGCCCGCCTTGCCCACCTGTCCGCACAGCAGGGCCAGGGCGATCAGGGCCCGCGAATTGTCGGTGCCGTGGCTGTGCTGCGACACCCCCATGCCCCACAGGATCATGGCCGAGCCGGCCCGGGCGAACAGACGCGCCACCGCCCGGATGGTTCCCGCCTCGATGCCGCAGAGCGGGGCCATGGCTTCGGGGGAATAGGCGTCGAGGTGAGCGGCCAGTTCGGCGAAGCCGACGGTGCGCGCCGCCACGAAGGCCTTGTCGTAAAGCTCCTCGGCGACGATGGCGTGCAGCATGGCGTTCAGCAGCGCCACGTCGGTGCCGTTGTTGAACTTCAGGTGATGGCTGGCCAGGCGGGTCAGGGCCTGTCCCCTGGGATCGAGGATCACCAGTTGCGCCCCCCGCTTCACCGCGTTCTTGATGAAGCTGGCCGCCACCGGGTGATTGGCCGACGGGTTGGCGCCGATCAGGATGATCACCTCGGCGTTGGCCACCTCGGCCACCGGCGCGGTCACCGCGCCCGAGCCGATGCCCTCCAGGAGCGCCGCCACCGACGAGGCGTGGCACAGCCGCGTGCAGTGATCCACGTTGTTGGAGCCGAAACCGGTGCGCACCAGCTTCTGAAACAGATAGGCCTCCTCGTTGGAGCCCTTGGCCGAGCCCAGGCCGGCCAGCGCGGCGGGAAGCTGGCGCTTCAGCCCGGCGGCGGCGAAGTCCAGCGCCTCGTCCCAACTGGCGGGACGGAAATGGCTGAGGGGATCGGCCGGGTCGATCAGTTCCTTGGGCGCCCCCTCCTTGCGGATCAGCGGCACCGTCAGGCGGTGGGGATGGCGGGAATAGTCGAAGCCGAAGCGGCCCTTGACGCACAGCCGCTCGTGATTGGCCGCCCCGTCGCGCCCCGTGGCCGCGACGATCCCGTCGCCGGCCACATGATAGGTGACCTGGCAGCCGACGCCGCAATAGGGACACAGGCTGTCCACCTTGCGCTCCGCCCTGACCGGCCCGGCGGCCGGCAGCAACGCCCCGGTGGGACAGGCCTGGACACACTCGCCGCAGCCGACGCAGGAACTGGCGCCCATGGGATCGCCGAAGTCGAAGGTGATGCGGCTGTGGGCGCCGCGTCCGCTCATGCCGATCACGTCGTTGACCTGCACCTCGCGACAAGCCCGCAGGCACAGCGTGCAATGGATGCAGGCATCGAGCCGCACCGCCATGGCGGGGTGGGAGGCATCGGGACGGATGGGCGCGGCGGTGGGGGCGAAACGGCTGCTCTCCACCCCCAATGCCCGGGCCCAGCCCAGGAAGGCCGAATCCGGATCGGGCGAGGCATGGTCGGCCAGCAGCAGTTCGAACACCAGCCGGCGCGCCGTGTCGGTCCGGTTATTGCCGCTCTCCACCACCATGCCGGGGGTGGGGCGGCGCCGGCACGACGCCGCCAAGGCGCGCTCGCCCTTGATCTCCACCACGCAGGCGCGGCAATTGCCCTCCGGCTCGAAGCCCGGCCGGTCGGTGTGGCAAAGATGGGGAATGGTGCTGCCCAGGCGCTTGGACACCTGCCAGATCGTCTCGCCGTCGGCGGCCTCCACCTCGTGTCCGTCCAGGGTGAAGCGGATCATGGCGTCACCTCGGGAAAGTGCCGCAGCAGGCTTTGCCAGACATTGGGCGCCGCCTGCCCAAGGCCGCAGATGGAGGCGTCGCGCATCACGCTCGCCAGATCGCCCAGCAGATCGCGGTCCCAGGCGGGCCGTGCCAGCAGGTCCACCGACTTGGCGGTGCCCACCCGGCACGGCGTGCACTGGCCGCAGCTTTCGTGCGCGAAGAAGCGGGCCAGGCCCAGCGCCGCCGCCCGCAGATCGTCGGCCTGCGAGAACACCACCACGGCGGCCGAGCCGATGAAGCCGCCATGCTCCTCGATGGCGCCAAAGGCCAGCGGCGGCCGGACATGGGCCGGCAGAAAACCGCCCGAGGCGCCGCCCGGCAGGTAGGCGGCCAGGGTGTGGCCGTCCTCCATGCCGCCGCAGAATTCGTCGATCAGTTCGGTGACCGTGATGCCGTTGGGGGCGATCTTCACCCCCGGTTCCCTGACCCGGCCCGAGACGGAATAGGTGCGCAGGCCCCGGTGGCCGTTGCGCCCCTCGGAGGTGAACAATTCCGGCCCCTCGGCCAGGATGCGGCTGACCCAGTAGAGGGTCTCGACGTTGTTGACCAGGGTGGGGCGGCCGAACAGCCCGACCTCCGCCACATAGGGCGGACGCTGGCGCGGCAGGCCGCGCTTGCCCTCCAGGCTTTCGATCAGCGCCGATTCCTCGCCGCAGACATAGGCCCCGGCGCCCCGACGCAGGTGGACCGGCACGCCGCCGGGCAGGTCCCGGACCATGACGGCCAGGTCTTTATGCAGGTCTGCATACTCGTCGCGAAGATAAAGGTAGACCTCGTCGGCCTCCACCGCCCAGGCGGCGACCAGGGCGCCTTCCAGGACGCGGGCGGCGTTGCTTTCCAGGAACCAGCGGTCCTTGAAGGTGCCGGGCTCGCCCTCGTCGGCGTTGACCACCACCAGGCGCGGCCCGGGCTGCGCCGCGACGGTGCGCCACTTGCGCGCCGTGGGAAAGCCGGCGCCGCCCATGCCGCGCAAGCCGGCCCTGTCGATCTCGGCCAGCACCGCGTCGCGGGGCAACTCCCCCGACAGACAGCGGGCGAGGATGGGATAATCATGGCCGGAGAGCGTCACCGGCGCCTCGGGCGAGGCCAGCACCGCCCCCACCTTGGCCGCATCGGCGCCGCGCACCGGCACCTTACCGGCCAGCACGGCGGGGGCGTGGTCGCACAGGCCCATGCAGGGCGCGTCCTCGACCACCACGCCGTCGGGCAAATCTCCCAAATCGACGGCGCGCATGGCGCAGGCCGGGCCGGTACAGCGGCGCACCACGGCCCGGGGCGCCGGCTCGTCGTCGCCCAGCAGACGGAAATGGGCGTAGAAGCTGGCCACTTCCTGCACCTCGGCCGGCGCCAGCCGCATCTCCTCGGCCAGGGCGGCGAGATGGCGGCGGAACAGCCCGCCGAACCGGTCCTGCAGCGCGTGCAGGGTCTCGATCAGCAGGTCGCGGCGGCGAAAATCGGCCGGCAGCAGGGCGACGATGTCGGCCAGCGCCTGGGGAGAGGCGGCGGCGGGGCCGAGACGGCGGTGGGTGCGAGGGGTGGCGCTCATGCCCTGCACTATAGTGCAGATCGTCGCGGATTCACAGCCCCAGATGCGGGGCGCACAGGCGGGACAGTTCCTCGACGCTGTCCCCGATGGCGCGGTCCGAGGTGTTGAGCACCGCGTCGGCCCGGCCGTAGAGGTGGCGCCGGGCGTCCAGGATGGTCCGCAAATCCTCCATGGCGGCCATCTGCTGGCCGGCGATGGGGCGCAGGTCGCCCTGGCCCATGACGCGGCGCATATGCTCCTCGGGCGAAGCCTGGACCCAGATGGTGAAGCACGATTGCAGCAGCAATTCGAAGGTCCGGGGCTCGGAGACCAGCGAGCCGCCGGCCTCCAGCACCATGGACGGATGGCTTTCCACCGTGGTTTCCAGGGCGGTGTATTCCAGCTTGCGATAGCCCTTCTGACCCATGGACAGCAGGATTTCGGTCATGTCCATCCCGGCGATCTGCTCGATCACCGAGGTGATGCGCAGGAAGGGGGCGCCGAAGCGTTCGGCCACCGCCTTGCCCAGCGTGGTCTTGCCGGCGCCGCGCAGGCCGATCAGCGCCACCCGGCGCTTGAGCTTCAGGCCGCGCTTGAAGTTCTGGCGCAGCAGGACATAGGCCTCGGATTGCTGGTCCGGGGTCAGCTGGTCGAGGAACTTCTTGGCGAGCGGCAGGTCGGGATGGCTCGCCTCCGCTTCCGGCTCGATCATCTCGGTGATGGGGGTGTCCATGGCCTGGGCCAGCAGCCACAGGATATTGACGCTGACATTGGCCTGCCCGCCTTCCAGCTGGGCCAGGTAGCGCTCGGAAATGCCGGCGTGGCACGACAGGTCCTTGCGCGACATGCCGCGCCGGGCGCGAAAGCGCTTGACCCGATCGCCCAGCCGTCTGGCGAGAACGGCGAATTCCGCCTGTTCGACCATGTTTCCCGTACCCGAATCCCTGTTGCCCGAGTCTCAGTGAAGCACGGCCGTTCCGGATTGGCTAGCCCGGACATGCACTATGATGCTGGTTTCAATTCATGTCCCGGTGGTCGCGGGCCATCGCCGGCATCACACCCGCCAAAGGCCGAACGGCACCACCTTGTTGCCGACGTCGTGGCCGATATCGGCGCGGCCCAGATAGGCGATGCCGGTCCGCCCGCACCACGACCGGGCCACCTCCTCTTCGGACTGGCCGAAATCGGGGCGGTTGGCCGGAATGTCGGAACAGCGGCCCAGCTTCAGCCCCGCCACCCGGCGCAATGCCGG
Source organism: Phaeospirillum sp. (assembly GCA_030824585.1). GTDB lineage: Bacteria > Pseudomonadota > Alphaproteobacteria > Rhodospirillales > Magnetospirillaceae > Phaeospirillum. Next base: position 11,819 of record JAVBXM010000020.1, read on the forward strand.
ATTGCCGGTCAACTGGAACAGGTCGCGGTCGATGCGGTACATGTATTCCGACACTTCCTCGACCATCAGCACGTGGTCCGACAGGTCGGGCTGCCAGGGCGTGCCCAGCAGGTGGCAGAGGATGGTGAGGTTGAAGGCGGCCGACGGCACCTCGAGGGACAGCGACGGCTCCAGCGCCTCGGGCCGCCGCTCCACCAGGAAGGCGAGCGCGCGGGCCACCGCCGCCTCGCCGCCCACCCGGATGATGTCCACCGGCATGGGGCCGTGGGCAAGACGGGCGAAGCCCCGCCCGTACAGGGCGCCGAGCAGCGAACCGGCATCGGAATAGCCCATGTAGGTCTTGCGCCGGGCGCCTTCGCCCAGCAGGGGGAGCAATCCCTCGACCAGGCGGCAGGCGCCATAGCCGCCGCGCGCGAACCAGACGGCGTCCAGGCTGTCGTCATTGGCCAGTTGGGCCAGGGCGCCAAGCCGCATCTCGTCGCGGCCGGCGAAATGGCCCGAGGTTTCGAAGCACTGGGGATGAAAGACCAGTTCGGCCCGCCCATCCGGGTACAGGCGGCCGGCCAGCGCGGTGACCCGCTCGGCCACGTCGCGGTCGATGGCCGAGCCCGGCGCGACGATGCCGATCCTGGTCCTGCCTTCCGCCATCGCCGCCGATCCCCTTGCCGCCGATCCCCTTTACGATTGGGACGGCGAATTGTAGCCTCCGCCCATGGAGCACGACACCCCCTATTTCTTCTGTGGCATCGGCGGCAGCGGCATGCTGCCCCTGGCACTGATCGTCCGCGCCCGCGGCCACCGCGTGGCCGGGTCCGACCGCTCGCTGGACCAGGGGCGCCTCGCCCCCAAGTTCGAGTATCTGCGGTCGCTGGGCATCAGCCTGTTCCCCCAGGACGGCAGCGGCATCGCCGATTCCGCCCAGGTGCTGGTCACCTCGGCGGCGGTGGAGGATACCGTCCCCGACGTGGTGGCGGCCCGTGCCCTGGGCGCCCCTATGCTCACCCGGCCGCAATTGCTGGCCCGCCTGTTCAACGAGGCGGAACTGTCCATCGGCGTGGCCGGCACCAGCGGCAAATCCACCACCACCGGCATGCTGGGCTGGATCTTGGAACGAAACGGCCGACGCCCCACGGTGATGAACGGCGCGGTGATGAAGAACTTCGTCCGCCCCGATTCGCCGTTCTCCAGCGCCCTGGTGGGCATCGGGCCGGCTTTCGTCGCCGAGGTGGACGAAAGCGACGGCTCCATCGCCAATTACACCCCCCACGTGGCGCTGGTGAACAACATTGCGCTGGATCACAAATCCATGGACGAGCTGCGCCGGCTGTTCGCCGGGTTCACCGCCAAGGCGCGGGTGGCGGTGCTCAACCTGGACAACGGCGAGACGGCGGCCCTGGCCGCCACCCTGCCGGCCGAACGCCTGAAGACCTACAGCCTGAACGACCGGCGCGCCGACCTCCTGGCCGAAGACATCGCCCCCGCCCCCGACGGCATCGGCTTCACGGCGCGGGAAAGGGACGGGACGACCGTCCCGGTCAAGCTGCTGGTGCCCGGCCGCCACAACGTCTCCAACGCCCTGGCCGCCCTGGCGGCGGCCCGAGCGGCCGGGCTGAGCCTGCAAGACGCTGCCCGGGCGCTGGGCGAGTTTTCCGGGGTGCGCCGCCGCCTGGAAACCGTGGGCACCGCCAACGGCATCACCGTCATCGACGACTTCGCCCACAACCCCGACAAGATCGCCGCCACGCTGGCCACCCTGCACGACTGGCCGGGCCGCCTGCTGGTGATGTTCCAGCCCCATGGCTTCGGGCCGCTGCGCCTGATGAAGGACGAGTTCGTCGCCTGCTTCGCCGAAAAACTGGGACCGGACGACGTGCTGATCATGCCCGACCCGGCCTATTTCGGCGGCACGGTGGACCGTTCGGTGACCAGCGCCCATCTGGCCGAAGCCATTGCCGCGCAGGGCCGCCGCGCCCTGGCGCTGCCCGAGCGCGCCGCCTGCGGCGACGCCCTGGTGGAGATAGCCCGGCCCGGCGACCGCATCGTGGTGATGGGCGCCCGCGACGACACACTGTCGCTTTTCGCCGAGGAAATCCTGGTCCGGCTCAAATGAAAAGGGCGGAACGGTTTCCCGTTCCGCCCTTTCCCATCAGGCCGAAAAAACGGCTTACTTGCCGCCCTTCAGGTTGGCGTAGGCGATGCCGGCGGTGGCGCCGATGCCGATCTGGCCGCCCAGGCCGACCGGAACCAGGACGATGTCGTTGCCGACACCGGCCAGACCCGCCTGCGCGGCGAGGCCGAGGCCGAAGGTCACCGAGGCCTTGGCGCCGACATAATAGCCTTCCAGGCTGTTCTTGTCGGTCATGGTGCCGCCGATCACCAGATAGCCCATGCCGGCCATGTGCTCGATCTCGAGGTCGATGCCGAACAGGATGCCGCTGGTGCCGGTGTACTTCGACGGGCCGCCGACGCCGTTATACTCGCAGCTCACGGGGGTGCTGGAATGGACCACATAGGTGGTTCCGGTGCCGGTCTTGCTGCAGGTCAGCACACCCAACACCACGCCGCCCTCGGCGCGGGCTTCGTTGCCAAAGGCGAACAGCGCCGCCAAAGCGACCACAGTCGAAGCAATCCACTTCTTCATCGACCCCTCCTTGCTTGTCTATCCCGCGCTCAGTAACCCAGTCGCGTCGAAAGGACCCGACTCGTCGGAGCGCAGGGTTCGCAAGGAGTATGGCATAGATTCCTGTGATGGGAAGTGGAATGCCTTGACGTCTTGTGACAATTACAGGTCGAGTCCTGCCGCACCGCAGCAATTCTACTTTTGGGAATTAAATCTCTCCCCGACGGCGCACGCCCTCATCCAGTCGCGGCAGCTTCCGGCATGGGCATGATCTTCGGGCGGCGCCCAGGCGGCGAAATCGACTTCGCCGGTAGGCTGATAGGGGCCGGGCTTGACCTCGACCACCAGGGTCCCGGAAGCCTGGGACACCAGGGAATGCCAGGTGCCGGCGGGAATCTCCACCAGTCGCGCCCCGTCCCCGGCCAGTTCGATCCGCCGCTCCACCGTCCCGTCATCGGCGAAGGACAGCAGGCTGGCCCGGCCGCACAGCAGCACGAAGGTCTCGAACTGCACCGGATGGCGATGGGTGCGGACATAGGTCTCCGGCTCGAAGGCGATCACCATGCGCTGGACGGAATCCACCGGCTCGCCGTGCAGGTTGATGTTGAGCCGCCGCCGCGGCCGCCCGGCGGCCTCGGCGCTCAGCGCCGTCAGGTCCTTGGAATCGATGACCCTCATGAACGGCCCTCCCTTCGCTCGAGCAGCTTGAAGATGGGCGGCGCCACCATGATCACCAGCACCACCCGCACCACGTGATGGGTGGAAACGAAGGCCACGTCCTGGCCCAGCGCCAGCGCCACCAGACACATCTCGGCGATGCCGCCGGGCACAAAGGCCAGCAGCAGCACCCCGAAGGACAGGCCGCCGCCCGCCGCCAGCAGACCGGCGGCTCCCGCCGACAACACCAGCATGATGGCGGTGGCCCCCACCGCCGGACGGGCCATCACCGCCATTTCCCCCCATGACAGGCCGCGAAAGCGGCAGCCGATGGCCGCGCCGGTCACCAACTGGGCCACCACCACCAGTTCGGCCGGCGGCCGATAGGCGGTCAGGCCGGCCAGATGCAGCCCGGCACTGGCCAGCATGGGACCGGTCAGAATCCAGGCCGGCAGGCGGGCCAGCCGCGCCACGCCGGCGCCCGCCACCGCCGAGCCGAGCATGACCAGGGCGTCCATGCCGCCCAGATCGGCCAGGCGGCCCATGCTCTCGGCCATGGGGACCGAATGGACATGGGCGATCAGCCGGTAGCCGAACGGCACGGTGAAGACGATCAGCAGGATGCGCAAGGAGTGGGAGAGCGCGATGGTGCGCTCGTCGCCGCCCAGGGCGCCGCCGGTCATCACCATCTCGTTGATCCCGCCCGGCGCGGCGGCGAAAAAGGCGGTGACCCGGCTCATGCCGGAATGGCGCCGCAGGTAAAGGGTGACCAGCAGGCCGCTGACCACGGTGGCCAGCATCAGGACCAGCAGGGAATCGCTCCACCGCCCGAGGCGCCCCAGCAATTCGGGGGAAAAGGCGCTGCCCAGCATCAGGCCGAGGACGGCGATCATTCCGCCGCGCAATTGCGGGGGAATTTCCGGCCGCGCCCCGCTGAGCGAGGCCAGGGTGACGGCGGTGAGCGCCCCCAACATCCACGGCAGCGGCAGATCGAGGACGGCGAACAGGCCGCCCCCCGCCGCGCCGAGCCCGAGAGCGGCACCCCAGGCGCGCAGCCTGATCATCACGGCAGGAACTGCTCGGTGATGATGCGTTCCTCCAGATTGTGCTCGGGGTCGAACAGCAGGACCAGATCGCAGGAGCGGTCCTCGCGCACCTCCACCTCGACCACGTCGCGGGCCTCGGTGGAATCGGCCACGGCGCTGACCGGGCGCTTGCCGCTCTCCAGGATTTCGAACACCACCTTGGCGGTGTGGGGCAGCAGGGCGCCGCGCCAGCGTCGGGGACGGAAGGCGGAGATGGGGGTCAGCGCCGCGATGCCCGCCCCCAGGGGAATGATCGGCCCGTGGGCCGACAGATTGTAGGCGGTGCTGCCGGCCGGGGTGGACAGCAAGATGCCGTCGCAGATCAGCTCGTCCATGCGGATCTTGCCGTCGATGCGGATGCGCAGCTTGGCCGCCTGGCGGGTCTCGCGCAGCAGCGAGACCTCGTTGATGGCCAGGGCGTCGACCTCCTCGCCCGAGGCGGTGCGCGCCTTCATGCGCAGGGGGTGCAGGACCACCTGCTCGGCCTTGGACAGCCGCTCGATCAGCCCGTGCTCGCGAAAGACATTCATCAGGAAGCCGACGCTGCCCCGGTTCATGCCGTAGATGGGCACCCGGCGCGCCACGAAGCGATGCAGCATCTCCAGCATGAAGCCGTCGCCGCCCAGGGCGATGATCAGGTCCGCCTCCTCGGGCGGCACATGGGGGTAGCGGCTCTCCAGCCGCGACAGCGCCGCCTTGGCGGCCTCGGTCTCGGCGGCGACGAAGGCGATGGAGGAAAAGATCATGAAATCCTCGGACAGATTTGCGCCACCGGGATCAAGCACGCCTCCCGCAACGGGGCATATCTACCCCCCCAGACTGGCCAGATACCAGGCATAGGCGGCGCGCAAGCCATCCTCCAGCCCGGTCGAGGCCTTCCATCCCAATCGGGCCATCCGGCCGACATCCATCACCTTGCGCGGCATCCCGTCGGGCTTGGAGACATCAAACACCAAACGCCCCCGGTAGTCGACGACCTTGGCGACCGCCTCGGCCAATTGCCGGATGGAATGCTCGATGCCGGTACCGACATTGACGTGCTGTTCGGCGGAGTAGGACTTCATCAGGAAGACGCAGGCATCCCCCAGGTCGTCGGCGGCGAGGAACTCGCGCAGGGGCGTGCCCGTGCCCCAGACCACCAGTTCGGGCGCCCCCGACGCCTTGGCCTCGTGGGCGCGGCGGATCAGGGCGGCGACCACGTGGCTGTGCTCGGGGTGGTAATTGTCTCCGGGGCCATAGAGATTGGTGGGCATGGCCGAGATGAAATCGCACCCCCATTGCCGGCGGAAAGCCTGGCACAGCTTGATGCCGGCGATCTTGGCGATGGCATACCACTCGTTGGTCGGCTCCAGCGGACCGGTCAGCAACGCCTCCTCGGCCATGGGCTGGGGCGCCAGGCGGGGATAGATGCACGACGACCCCAGGTACAGCAGCTTCTCCACCCCCGTCTGGCGGGCGGCGGACACCGCGTTGGTGACCATCGCCAGATTGTCGTAGAGGAACTCCGCCGGGCGGGTGGAATTGGCCATGACGCCGCCCACCGTTCCGGCGGCGAAGAATACCGCCTGCGGCCGGGCCCCGGCCATCCAGGACAGGGTGGCGGCCTGATCGCGCAGATCCACCTCCGACCGCCCGACGGTCAGCACGTGGCAATCCTCGCGCTCGAGGCGCCGCACGATGGCCGAGCCGGCCATGCCCCGGTGGCCGGCGACCCAGACCCGCTTGCCGGCCAGGCTGTACCCCCCGCTCATGCCGCGCCCGCCGCGGCAAGATCGGCCTTGACCATCTCCTCGACCAGCGCGGCGAAGGTCACCGTGGGCCGCCACCCCAGCACCGTCCCGGCCTTGGCGGCATCGCCCCGCAGGATGTCCACCTCGGTGGGCCGGAAGTAGCGGGGATCGATCCGCACCAGCACCTTGCCACTGTCGATATCGACACCCTCTTCCTCGACCCCGGCGCCACGCCAGACGATGGTCCGCCCCACCACGGCGAAGGCCGCCCGGACGAAGTCGCGCACCGAATGGCACTCGCCGGTGGCCAGGACGAAATCGTCGGGCACGGCATGGCGGACGATCCGCCACATGCCCTCCACGTAGTCGCGGGCATGCCCCCAGTCCCGCCGGGCATCGAGATTGCCGAGAAACAGGGCGTCCTGCCGGCCGGCATGAATGGCCGCCACCGCCCGGGTGATCTTGCGGGTGACGAAGGTCTCGCCGCGAATCGGGCTTTCATGGTTGAACAGGATGCCGTTGGAGGCGTGGATGCCGTAGGCCTCGCGGTAATTGACCGTGATCCAGTAGGCGTAGAGCTTGGCGGCGCCATAGGGCGAGCGGGGATAGAACGGCGTGGTTTCCGACTGGGGAACCTGACTGGCCTTGCCGAACAGCTCGGAGGTCGAGGCCTGATAGAAGCGCGTCGTCTTTTCCAGCCCCAGGATACGGATCGCTTCCAGCATGCGCAGCGTGCCCAGCGCGTCGGCATTGGCCGTATATTCCGCCGTCTCGAAGCTGACCTGGACATGGCTTTGGGCCGCCAGGTTGTAGATCTCGTCGGGCCGTGTCTCCTGCACCAGGCGGATCAGGTTGGTGGCGTCGGTCATGTCGCCGTAATGCAGGAAGAACGGCCGCTTCATGTCGTGCGGATCGCTGTAGAGATGATCGACGCGGCTGGTATTGAAGGACGAAGACCGCCGCTTCACCCCGTGGACGGTATAGCCCTTTTCCAGCAGCAACTCGGCCAGATAGGCGCCGTCCTGTCCGGTGACGCCGGTAATCAACGCGGTCCTGCTCATGATGCTCTCTCATCCGGAAGCCGATTGCCGCACTTCGGCGCGCGCCGGGACGGTCGGGTTGCGTGCGAAGGGGGAATTTGCTATCCAAACCGTGCGGTTCCGCCGCCTGTCGATTTGCCGCGATGGCGGCATAAAGGTCAATCCCAATTCCGAGGCATCTGTGGGCATGCAGATTCCGGCTCATTGCATATCGCCCTAGCCTGATGCTGTTCAATTCGGCGCCTTTCCTGTTCGGTTTCCTGCCCCTGGCCCTGGCCGGGTTCCTGGGCGTCCGGCGGCTGGGATGGCGTCCGGCCATGGCGTTCCTGACGCTCGCCTCCATCGTCTTCTATGCCTGGTGGAATCCGGCCTATGCCTGGCCGCTGGCCGTTTCCATCGTCGCCAACTTCCTGTTCGGCCAGGCCATCGCGCGGACCCGCGGGACGCGGTGGGGCGGCACGGTGCTGGCCCTTGGCGTGGCGACCAATCTGGCCTTCCTCGGCGTCTTCAAATACGAGCGCTTCTTCGCCGAATCCGTGGCGCCGCTGCTCGGCCTGATGATCGAGGCCCAGGGGCTGGACCTTCCCCTGGGCGTGTCGTTCTTCACCTTCACCCAGATCGCCTATCTGGTGGACGTGCGGCGCAATCTGGCGCGTGACGGCGACGCCCTCAGCTACACCTTGTTCGTCACCTTCTTTCCCCACCTGATCGCCGGGCCCATCATCCACCACAAGGAGATGATGCCCCAGTTCCGCCAGCCCCGGCGCCAGAGCACCGCCGCCGAGAATCTGGTGGCCGGACTGTCGCTGTTCGCCATCGGCCTGTTCAAGAAGGCGGTGATCGCCGACTGGGTGGCGTCCTACGTCTCACCCGGCTTTTCCGCCGCCGCCCAAGGCCAGTCCCTGGGCCTGCTGGCCGCCTGGCAATGCGCCCTGGCCTATACGGTGCAGATCTATTTCGACTTCTCGGGCTATTCCGACATGGCGGTGGGCCTCGCCCGCCTGTTCGGCATCGACCTGCCGGTCAACTTCAATTCGCCCTACAAGGCCACCAGCATCATCGAGTTCTGGCGGCGCTGGCACATGACCCTGTCGCGCTTCCTGCGCGACTACCTTTACTTCCCCCTGGGGGGAGGACGCTGCGGCCCGCTGCGCCGCCACGCCAACCTGATGATCGTCATGGCGTTGGGCGGGCTGTGGCATGGCGCGGCCTGGACCTTCGTGGCCTGGGGCTGCCTGCACGGGCTGATGCTGGTGGGCAACCACGCGTGGCGGGCCATCCGCCCCGCCGAGCCCGGCCGCCGGGAGGCGGTGGCCGGCTGGCTGCTGACCCAGGGGCTGGTCGTCGTCGCCTGGGTGTTCTTCCGCGCTCCCAATTTCGCCAGCGCCCTGGTCGTGCTGAAGGGCATGGCCGGGCTGAGCGGGCTTTCCGGCGGCGAGGTCAAGGTGGCCTGGGACGGGCTGGTCCTGTCCCTGGCCCTGATGGCGGTCTGCGCCCTGGCCCCCAACAGCCAGCAGATCATGCGCGCCACCGGGCCGGGGCTGGAGCCGGTGGCGGGGCCGGAACGCCTTGCCCGCGTCGCGTGGCGCCCCACCAAGGGCTGGGCCTGGGCCCTGGCCGTCCTGCTGGCCTGTTCCGTCATGACCCTGTGGCGGACCAGCGAATTCCTTTACTACCAGTTCTGACATGAACCAGCCCACGACCCTGAGCAACCGGCGTTTCCTCCTCACCCTGCTGGGCGGGATGGCCGTATTGTTGGTGCCGGTGGCGCTGTTCAACTTCGTCGTCGACCCCTATGCCAGCTTCGGCTGGAGCGACATCAAGGGCGTCAACGACCAGAAAACGCTGCGCCGGGGCGGCGGACGGGTCAACAAGGCGCTGATCCTGGGCCATACCAAATTCGACGTGCTGTTCTACGGCACCTCGCGCGGCGAGATGGGTCTCGACCCGCAATCGCCGATGCTGGGCGGCGCGTTCGCCTTCAATGCCTCGCTGTCGAGCACCAACATCGCCGAGCTGGCCCGCGCCGTGGAATATGCCGCCCGCCATCAATCGCCGGAACTGGTGGTGGTCGGCCTCGACCTGTTGATGTTCGGCGAGAACACCGGGACCAGCGGAGATTTCGAGCAATCAGGATTCGCGGGGGCACCGGAATGGCCGGTCTATGTCCGTCGGCTACTCTCACTGGAGGCCTCGAGCGATTCCGGCTGGGTGCTGCTCACCTCCCGTCGCCGCATCCGCCAGTCCTTCGCCAAGGACGGCTCCTACGACATCGGGGCGCGCAAGAAGGACTTTGACCACCGGGCCGAGATGGCGGCGGTGATCCGTGCCCAGATGGCCTTTCCCGGCCGGCCCAGCGCCTATGGCGGCTTTCATTACGCGCCGGAGCGCATGAAGGATCTGAAGCGGCTGCTGGCCGCCTTCGACAACGGCAAGACCCGCGTGGTGCTGTTCATCACCCCCCTTCATGCCAAGGTGCTGGAGGCGAAAACCGCCGCCGGACTGCAATCGCCTTGGGAGCAATGGAAGCGCGACCTGGTGGCGACGGTGGAGTCTGCCAACACCGCCAGCCACCGCCCGGCCGAGCTGTGGGATTTCAGCGGCTACAACTCCATCACCACCGAAGACATTCCCCGCAATCCCCACAGCCGCATGCGCTGGTACTGGGACGGTTCCCATTTCACCAAGGCGGTGGGGAATCTGATCCTCGAGCGCATCCTGGCGGGCAAGGGCGACGAGTCGTTCGGCGTCAGGCTATCGGGCAACAATGTGGAAGCGGAGATCGCGCGTATCCGCGCCGAGCGCGCCCGCTATGCCGAAACCCATCCGGGCGAGGTGGCGGAAATCGACGCCATGGCGGCACGCACCGGCATCGGAGCGCCTTAACCCCCGGTGACGCTCATGTGGCGGCCCACGGCGGGCCGGGCGTCGCGGTCGATGATGAAGTCGTGACCCTTGGGCTTCCGGGAGATGGCCTCGGTGATGGCGGCTTCCAGCAGCTGGTCGCCCTCGCTGGCCCGCAAGGGGGTGCGCAGGTCGGCGGCGTCCTCCTGGCCCAGGCACATGTACAGCGTGCCGGTGCAGGTCACCCGCACCCGGTTGCAGGTCTCGCAGAAATTGTGGGTCATGGGGGTGATGAAGCCCACGCGCCCGCCGGTCTCGGCCACCCGCGCGTAGCGGGCCGGACCGCCGGTGCGGTAGTCGATGTCGGTGAGCGTGAAGCGGTGTTCCAGCCGGCTCCGCACCAGGGACAGCGGCAGGTACTGCTCGGTGCGGTCGGAATGGATGTCGCCCATGGGCATGGTCTCGATGAAGGTGATGTCGAAGCCATGCTGGCCGCACCATTCCACCAGATGCTCGTGCTCGTCCTCGTTGCCGCCCTTCAGCGCCACGGTGTTGATCTTGACCGCCAGCCCCGCCGCCTTGGCCGCCATGATGCCGTCCAGCACCTGATCCAGCTTGCCCCAGCGGGTGATGGCCTCGAACTTGGCCGCGTCCAGGCTGTCCAGCGACACGTTGAGCCGCTTGACCCCGGCCGCCGCCAGATCGCCGGCGTGCCGGGCCAGTTGGGTGGCGTTGGTGGTGAGCGTCAGTTCGTCCAGCTCGCCCGACTTGACCAGCCGGCCCAGATTGGTGATCAGGCTCATGATGTTGCGCCGGACCAGCGGCTCGCCGCCGGTCAGCCGCAGCTTGCGCACGCCCTGGCGAACGAAGGCGTTGCACAAACGCTCCAGTTCCTCCAGCGACAGGATGTCGGCCTTGGGCAGGAAATGCATGTCCTCGGCCATGCAGTAGACGCAGCGCAGGTCGCAGCGGTCGGTCACCGACACCCGCAGATAACTGACCTTGCGTCCAAACGGATCGATCATGACGCATCCTCCATGCCCCTCGGCGGGGGCTTGCTGTAATGATATATATGCTGCACCGGTCAAAAACGAGTCTTGGCGTTGGTCAAGACACCGACAAAAGGTTAGGAGCCCGCCCCCATGATTCCCGGTACGCAACCCAGCCAGCCCGCCATCGGCGCGGTGATCTATCCGCCGGGCAAGCCGCCCGAGGCGTTGCTGGCCGAATTCGCCGTCCAACTGGCGGCACGCGGCTTCCGCCTGGGGGGATTGCTGCAAGACACGCTGCGCGATGCCACCGGGCGCAAGACCGACATGACGGTGACCGAGATCGACACCGGCCGGAAGCTGTCCATCGGCCAAAGCCTGGGCAAGGCGTCCAAGGCCTGCATCCTGGATTCCCAGGCCCTGGCCGAGGCGTCGGGCGCCGTGCGCCGCGCCATCGAGACCCGCGCCGACCTGCTGTTCATCAACAAGTTCTCCAAGTCCGAGATGGAGGGCGAGGGGCTGGCCGGCGATATGCTGTCCGCCGTGGCCGAAGGCGTGCCGGTGCTGACCGCGGTGCCCGGCGTGCTGATCGAGGAATGGACCGCCTTCACCGGCGGCCAGACCGAGCTGATCGCCCCCAGCCTGGCGGCGCTGTGGCGCTGGTGGGGGCCGGGACGGCTTTACGCCGACCTCGCCAACGGGGTGGAGGATTGCGCCGTCACCCGGGTGGTGGTCGGCCTCAACTGGACCATGGTGGAGACCGCCGCCGGCATCGGCCTCGCCCAGACGCCGGAGCGCGGCACCCCGGGCTGCGCCGCCGCGTCCAACGCCGGCAAGCGCACCCAGGCCGGGCTCAAGGCCCTGGCCCGCCTGGTCCATTCCGCCGATCCCTTCGACCAGGCCCTGGGCATGGCCGCCTGCAACGCCCATTACAACCGCTTCGACCTGCGGCTGCCCGGCGGCAACGGCCTGGAAAGCTTTGGGGCCAAGGGCGGCGGCACCGTGGTGATCGGCGCCTTCCCCGGCATCGGCGACCGCCTGCCCGGCGCCAAGGTCATCGACCGCAAGCCGGCGGCCGGCCAGTATCCGGAACAGGCCGCCGAATGGCTGCTGCCCGCCGCGGAAGCCGCGATCATCACCGCTTCGACGCTGGCCAACCGCTCGCTGCCCAACCTGCTGCACCTCGCCCGTTTCGCCCGGGTGGCCCTGGTGGGGCCGGGAGCGCCGCTGACCGACCGCCTGTTCACCTATGGCATCGAGGTCAGCTCCGGCCTGATCGCCGAGGACCCGGACGGCCTGGCCCGCGCCGTGGCGGAAGGCGGCGGCGCCAAGGACCTGAAGCGCCATTGCCGTCAGGCCTCCCTGCGAAAGGCCGCTCCGTGACCAAGGCGATCGATGTCTATTCCGCCGCCCGCACCGAGCGGCCACGGATCAAGAAGAAGCATCTCGCCCAATTCGACCGCGAATTCCTGCACCTGTCCGACGCCACGCCCGCCATGAGCGTGCTGGAAATCGGCTGCGGCACCGGCATCTTCCTGCGCTATCTCCAGGCCCGCGGCTTTACCGACGTGGTCGGCCTGGACAGCGATGCCGGCCTCGCACCGGTGCTGGACGACCTGGCGGGCTTCGACATCCGGCTGGTGGACGGCCGCGACTATCTGGCCGGCCTGGACGGACCGCGCTTCGACCGCATCGCCCTGTTCGACGTGGCCGAGCACCTGCCCGAGGCGGCCTTGACCGAGCTGATGCGATCCCTGGCCCGGGTCCTGAAGCCCGGCGGCAAGGTGGTGATGCGCTCGCCCAATTGCGCCTCGCCCTGGGGGCTGAAGATGCAGTTCGACACCTTCGACCACGTCACCCCCCTCACCAGGGGACGCATGGAGGAACTGGCGGCCGCCACCGGCTTCGCCTGCCGCAAGGTGATCGGCGGCACACGGGGAACCGGCCTGCGCCGCTTTGCCCAGGCGGCGCTGCACTTCGTGCTGGACCGCTGCCTGGCCTATGGCCCCGACATCTGGGACGCCACCATCATCGGGCTGTTCGAAAAGGCCGATTCCTGATACTTCCCAAGCCACAACAAACGGGCGGAAAGCGATTGCGGATTTCCTGGTCACTGGGAGCTTGGCGGCCCATGGTGCGGCAATTGGCCGATCCGTCGGCCGTGGCGATCACCATCGACGATGCCCCCATGCCCGATACCACGCCGGCCATGCTCGACCTGCTGGACCGCTTCGGGGCCAAGGCCACCTTCTTCATGAGCGGCTGCCGTGCCGTATCCGCCGGGGATCTGATCGCCGAGACGGTCCGGCGCGGCCATGCCGTATACGCCCACGGCTGGGACCACGTCCGCCTCGACCGCGAGCCCACCGCCCGCCTGCTGGACGACATGGAGCGCTGCGAGGCGCTGCTGGCCGTCCACCGCCCGACACCGGAGCCCTATCTGGTGCGGCTGCCCTATAACGGCGGACGGCGCTCGGCCCGCATCCACCGCGCGCTGGCCCGCTGGCGTCCCGGCTGCGCCCTGGTCCATTGGGGCCCCAGCACCGAGGACCACATGACCGCCACCCGCTGCTCGTCGCCCGAGGACGTGGAGACCGAGTGCCGCAGGGATGTGGAGCGTCTGCTGGCCGACCCGCGCCTGGCCGGCGGCATCCTCCTGATGCACGACCAGCCCATCAACGAGCGGCCGGGCGCCGCGTTCAAGCCTGCCGTCACCATCGCCATGCTGCGCTTGCTGCTCGAGGGTCTGGCCGCCAGAGGCTTGCGCTGCGTCACCCTGCCGCCGCCGCCGCCCCAGGCTTGGTGGCGGCGTTTCATCCTGGTCTGAGAGAGGGAACGGTCCTTGCGCATTCTCCACACCATTCCGGGGCGCAATTGGGGCGGCATGGAACATCGCACCATGGAGCAGGTGCGCTGGCTGAAGGCCCACGGCCACGACGTCTGGCTGGCTTCGCCCGCCGACGGTGAATCCTTCAAGCGTGCCGAGGCCGCCGGCCTGCCGGTGATCGACTTCGACTTCGACCGCCCGTGGAAGCCCGCCACGGTGCGGAGCTTCCGCAAGCTGCTGATCGAGAAGCGCGTCGAGGTGGTCGACACCCATGTCACCCGCGACGCCAAGGCCGCCGCCGCCTGCCTGGACCTGGTGGCCGTGGTGCGCTCGCGCCATGTCAACCAGCCGCTGAAGGGCGGCGCCATCCGTGGCCTGCAATGGCGCCTGGGCTCCGACCACATCATCACCGTGGCCGAATGCACCCGGCAGCAATTGCTGGACGCCGGGCTGGCCGACGCCCGGCGCTCGGTGTCCATCGGCGGCTGGGCGGACGAGCGTTTCTTCGATCTGCCCGATCCGGTCGCCACCCGCGCCAAACTGCGCGCGGAGTTGAACATCCCCGCCGAGGCCTTCGCCTGGGTCTGCGTCGGCATGATCCGCCCCGACAAGGGCCAGGACCACCTGCTGGCCGCCCTGGCCTTGCTCAAGGCCCAGGGCCTGTCTCCCATGCTGGCCGTCATCGGCTCGGCCACCGCCGAATGCGCCGATTACGAGCGCGGCCTGCACGCGCAGTTGAGCCAGTCCGGACTGGCCGGCCAGGTCAGGTTCACCGGCTATCGCGACGACGTGTCGGAACTGATGCAGATGGGCGACGCCGTGGTGATCCCTTCGCTGACCGAAGCCCAGCCCCGCGTCGCCGTCCAGGCCTTCGCGGTGGGCAAGCCGGTGGTGGCCAGCAACGTGGGCGGCGTGCCCGAGATCGTCTTCGATGGCGAGACCGGCCTTTTGGTTCCCGCCGCCGACCCGGCCCGCCTGGCCGAGGCCATGGCCCACGTCATGACCGATCCCGAATCCACCGCCCGCATGGCCGCCGCCGCCCGCCACCTGGCGGAAAAGGACATGCGCTTCGACAACCGCATGAACCAGACCCTGGAGGTCTATCGCACCGCCATGGCGCATGCCCGCAAGCGCTTCCTGCCTCGGTTCAAGGGGGTGAAATGAGACGCCTGATGACGTGCGGACGGGACGCCCGCTCTCCGACCGCCCCCTTCTTCTCGGAGCGCGGCCGTCCCGGCCGCATTCTGCCATGACCACGCTGACCGCCCTGGTGGTGGCCTGCAACGAGGAGAAGCGGCTCCCCGCCTGCCTGGAGAAGCTCTCCTTCGCCGACAAGGTGGTGGTGGTGCTGGACAAGTGCACCGACGGCACCAGGGACATCGCGCTTTCCTTCGGCGCCCATATCGTCGAGGGACGCTGGGACCTGGAGGGCGACCGCCGCAACACCGGCATCAATGCCTGCGAGACCGAATGGGTGCTGGAGGTGGACGCCGACGAACACGTGCCCCCCGCCCTGGCCGAGGAAATCCGCCGGATAATCGCCGCCACGCCCTTCGACTGGCACGAGATCCCGGTGGACAATTACATCGGCGAGCGGCTGGTGCGGCATGGCTGGGGCGCCAGCTACGGCAAGGCCGCCTATCCCGGCCTGTTCCGCAAGTCCGCCAAGACCTGGGGCCGCGACCGCGTCCATCCCTCGCTGGTCTGGCGGGGCAGGAAGGGGCCCATGCTGGAGAACCGGCTGGTCCATTACGTGGACAAGAACATCTCGGACATGATCCGGCGGCTGGATTCCTATTCCACCGCCAAGGCCCGCGACCTGCGCGACCGGGGCGAGACCTGGGGTTCGACCGCGTCGAACCTCCGCCGGCTGGTCAGCCGCTTCTTCAAATGCTATGTCCGGCGCGGCGGCTACAAGGAAGGCGGCTACGGCCTGATCATCGCCATCTGCGCCGGGCTCTATCCCCTGCTGTCCCACTTCAAGGCCAAGTACGAGAAGGAATAGCGCCGCCGTCATTCACCGTGTTACGCTGAATGACACCGCATCCCAGGAGGCAGTCATGATTGAACCGGCCGCCAAGACCCAGATTTCGCTGCGCGTTCCCGCCGATTTGGTGGAGGCCTTCGACACCATCGCCAAGGGCCTGGAGCGCGACCGCTCCTGGGTGATGCTGCGCGCCCTGAAGCAGTACCTGGACAGCGAGGGCGCCGATGTGCTGCGCGAGCTGGAGGGACTGGCAGCGGCGGATCGTGGCGAGTTGTTCGACTTCGACGAGGTCATGGCCGAGGCCGAGGAAATCATCCGCCAGGCCGAACAGCGTCAGAAGCGTAAAGCCGGTTGATGTCCCCGAGACTAGCTCCCTTCACTGCCCCGGCGCGAGCTTGGTTCATGGCCGAGATCACCTATCTCGCCAAGCGGAATCCCGCCGCTGCGGCCAAGGTGATCGTTCAGTTCCAGGAGGCGCGCCGAACGCTGGCGAAACATCCCGACATCGGGCGCCCCGCCCCCGTCATTGGCTTGCGTCATTTCATCGTCGGCGCGTATGTGCTGACCATCCGGCGGAAAGCGGGCTCGGTTGAGATCCTGTCCATCCGCCACGGCCGGCAGGCCGAACCGAAGGAATAGCGCCCATGGCCCGTATCGTCATGACCGACGACGGCATCGTTTTCGACGGCGCCACTCTGGAGGAGCGGCCGCTGGGCGGGGCCGAGACCTCGTTCATCGAGATGGCCAACGCGCTCGCGGCGCGCGGTCACGAGGTGCTGGTCTGCAACAGGTGCGAGGCGGAGAAGGTCCACAAGGGCGTCACCTGGCGGCCGCTGTCCCGGGGCGTGCCCGAGAGCGCCGACCTCTATATCGCCAATCGCGGCGACAAACTGATCCGCCGGTGCCCCAAGGCCCGGCGCACCATCTTCTGGATCCACAATCCCGCCGGCTATCTCCTGAAGTGGCGCTATCAGTGGAAGCTGGCGTTGCGCTGCCCGGTGATCGTGTTTTCCGGCGCCAGCCACGCCTCCACCTATCCGTCCTATGCCTTTGCCGGCGGACGCGAGACCGTGCCCTATGGCCTGACCGACCTGTTCTGCCATGCCACGCCGCGCACCGAGCCGCCGCCGCCCCGCGTGGTCTTCACCTCCAACCCCATGCGGGGCCTGGACTGGCTGCTGGACATCTGGGAACAGCGCATCCGCCCCGCCGTGCCCAAAGCCGAGCTGCACGTCTTCGCCGGCACCGCCACCTACGGCGCGGCGGGCGTCGCCAAGGCCGACCGCATGGGAGTGGTGCTGGACAGGGCCGCCGCCATGGCCGACCGGGGCGTGGTGCTGCGCGGCCCGGTGCCCAAGACCCAATTGGTGGAGGAACTGGCCGCCGCCCGCGCCCTGCTCTATCGCGGCGACATCGGCGAGACCTTCTGCTCGGCGGTGGCCGAGGCCCAGGCCATGGGCGTGCCCGCCGTGCTGGGCGACATCGCCTGCATGAACGAGCGGGTGGTGCCGGGCGAGACCGGCTACTGCCTGCGGGGCGACGACGCCTTCGCCGAGGCCGGCATCCGCCTGCTCACCGACGACGACCTGTGGCGGCGCATGCATCTGGCCTGCCTGGTCCAGCAGCGCTCGTGGCGCTGGGACCAGGCGGCGGCCGAGTTCGAGCGCATCGGTCGATTGGGGTAGCTTGCATTCGGGAAATCTTTGGCCTACGAAGACTTGAGACGCAGAAAGCGGGGAGCGGGTGCCATGAAATATGATCGCAAGCGGGTTCTGGTCACCGGCGGCGCCGGATTTCTCGGCTCCCATCTTTGCGAGCGCCTGCTGGCCGAAGGCTGCGACGTGCTGTGCGTCGACAACTTCTTCACCGGCACCAAGGCCAACATCGCCCACCTGCTCGACAATCCCTATTTCGAGATGATGCGCCACGACGTCACCTTCCCGCTCTACGTGGAAGTGGACGAGATCTTCAATCTGGCCTGTCCGGCCTCGCCCATCCACTACCAGCGCGATCCCGTCCAGACCACCAAGACCTCGGTGCACGGCGCCATCAACATGCTGGGTCTGGCCAAGCGCGTGGGGGCGAAGATCTTCCAGTCCTCCACCTCCGAGGTCTATGGCGACCCGGACGTCCATCCCCAGCCGGAAAGCTATCGCGGCAACGTCAATCCCATCGGTCCGCGCGCCTGCTACGACGAGGGCAAGCGCTGCGCCGAGACGCTGTTCTTCGACTACTGGCGCCAGCACAGCCTGCGCATCAAGGTGGCGCGCATCTTCAACACCTATGGCCCGCGCATGCATCCCGACGACGGCCGGGTGGTGTCCAACTTCATCATGCAGGCGCTCCAGGGCCATCCCATCACCCTTTACGGCGACGGCAGCCAGACCCGCTCGTTCTGCTATGTGGACGATCTGATCGAGGGCTTCATCCGCCTGATGAACAGCCCCGACGACGTCACCGGCCCCATCAACCTGGGCAACCCGCGCGAGATGACCATCCGCCAACTGGCCGAGCTGGTGGTCGAGATGACCGGCGCCAAGTCCGAAATCGTCTACAAGCCCCTGCCCGCCGATGATCCGCTGCAGCGCAAGCCCGACATCACCCAGGCCAAGGCCGTGCTGAACAACTGGGAGCCCAAGGTGGCGCTGGAGCAGGGCCTGGAAAAGACCATCGCCTATTTCAAGGGCAAGATCGGGGGTTAGAGTTCTTCGCATTTAAGCTGAATCGGAAAGTCGAAAAACTCTTAAGCCCGAGCGGCGCCTGAGCCCTGAAAAAGCGGAACTTTTTCGTATATACAGAACCCTGGAGTGCTTCAGCTTGAAGCTGATGCACTCTTAGAACGCCGAAACCGACACTTCGGCAGCAATTCGGCCCAGGAAGCAGCGGCGCCACGATTCGATCATCAACGGCCGCCACAGCACCCAGCCCAGATGGGTCTCGCCCGCCCGGAACCGCCGGACCGCACCGCGCCACCAGCCCACGTTCCAGCAGCCGGCGGCGGCGAAGGACGGGTCCTCGATCACCCGTTCCGCCTCGTCCACCAGCCCTTGGGCGAACCACGCATCCTGGGGCGGCAGGAAACCCTGCTTGTTCCAGCGGGTGCGCACCGGTTCCGGCAGGATGCCCTTCATGGCTTCGCGCAGCAGCCGCTTGGTCTGGGCGTCGCCCATCAGCAGCCGGGGATTCAGCGACAGGGCGAACTCGGCGATACGGTGATCGCAGAACGGCAACCGCACCTCGCGCGAATGGGCCATGGAATTGCGGTCGCCATAGCGCAGCAGCACCGGCAGGTGGGTGGTGAAGGAATCCCGCAGCAGCTCCGCCGCCAGGGGCGACCAGCCGGCGGGAACCGGCGGCGGAGCGTTGGCCGCCGCCACCCGAAGGGCGAGGTCGGGGGCAAGGCCGAACAGCAGATCGCTGCCCCTTCCCCCCACACGCGCCAGCCAGTGGCGCAGGCGGGGCGGCAAGGCCTTGGACAAGGCCTGACGCTGGGTGTCGAGCGCGCCGGGATAGCGGGCGCGGATGGCCGCCTCCTCCGCCCCGCGTTCGCCAGCCGGCAGCCCGGCAAGGTAGCGGGCGAAGTACTGCTCGTAGCCGCCCAGAATTTCATCGGCGCCCTGGCCGTCGAGCAGCACCGTGACGCCCGCTTCCTTGGCCAGACGGAAGACGCAGTACTGGGCATATTGGCTGGCGCTGCCCACCGGCAGTTCGTTGGCCCACAGGAAGTCGGGCAAATCGGCCAGCAGACCGGCGGCCGAGGGCTCCACCTGATGGACGATGGCCCCCGCCGCCTCGGCGGTATGGCGGGCATACTCCCACTCGTCGGCCTTGGTGCCGGGGAAACGGCCGGTGAAGACGTGATAGGGGGTATCGTCGCCCAGCAACCCGCGGGCCAGCATGATGATCGAGCCGGAATCCAGCCCGCCCGACAGGCACGACCCCACCGGCACGTCCGAGCGCAGCCGCAGCCGCACCGAATCGGTCAGCAACTCCCGGAATCGCTCCGCCGCCCCGGCCATGTCCAGGCCGGCCAGGGCCGGGTCCCGCGCCAGCGTCCAATAGCGGTCGACGCGCCATTCCAAGGTGGCGAGGTCCAGTTCCAGGCGCTCGCCGGGCAGCAACTGGCGGATGGCGGGAAACAGGGTGGCGCGCCCGTCGTCCAGGCCGGTGGCGGGACGATGGGCGAAGCGCAGCAGCGGCACCACATCGAAATCACGGCCGACCTCGTCCAGGGCCAGCAGCGCCTTGTATTCCGAGGCGAAGGCGAACAGGCCGGGCCGGGCCGCGAACAGAAAGGGCTTTTCCCCGAAGCGATCGCGGGCGCAGACCAGGACGTTGCGGCGCCGGTCCAGGATGGCCAGGGCGAACATGCCGTTGAAGCGGGTCAAGCATTCGGCCCCCCAGCGATCATAGGCCGCCAGGATCACCTCGGTATCGCTGTGGGTGCGGAAGACCTCGCCCAGCCCCGCCAGTTCGGCCCTGAGCTCGACAAAATTGTAGATTTCACCGTTGAAGACGGTGATCAGGTGGCCCCGCTCCATGGGCTGGTGGCCCGCCGCCGAGGTATCGAGGACGGATAGCCGCCGGTGGCCCAGCGCCACCCGCCCGTCCCCGGAACGCCACAGGCCCTGGTCGTCGGGTCCGCGATGGGCCAGGCGGCCCGCCATGAGCTCCAGGGCGAGGGGATTGACCGGCCGATCGGCGACAATACCTGCGATACCGCACATTCGTTGCGCAATCCCCCTTGCCGAGGGTCCCGTGTACCCCAGCACCCCACGCGGCGCAAGCGGCCTTCCATTTGCCCTGGCCGGTCGGATCAGGTAAGGGTTGGGCCATGAAACGCACTGCCGCCACCGACAATCCCCGGGCCATCGCCGTCGACCTGCTTTCCACGGTCCTGGATAAGGGCCGCCTGCTCGATGACGTCCTGGACGATCCCCGCCTGTCCCGGCTGGAGGAACGCGACCGGGGTTTCGTGCGCATGCTGCTGGGCACCACGCTTCGGCGCCTGGGCCAGATCGACGCCCTGATCGAGCATTGCGTGGAGAAGCCCATGCGGGCCGGAGCCGCCGGGGCCGAGCACGCGCTGCGCCTTGGGATCTGTCAGTTGCTGTTTCTCGATGTGGCGCCGCACGCCGCCATTTCCACCACCGTCGACCTGGTCAAGGGTTCCAAGCTGGCCGGCTTCACCAAGCTGCTCAACGCCGTGCTGCGCCGTCTCGACCGCGAGGGTCGCGAGTTGGCGGCCGCCCAGGACGCCGGCCTGCTCAACACGCCGGAATGGCTGTGGCGGTCGTGGTGCCGGGCCTACGGCGAGGATACCGCCCGCGCCATCGCCCAGGCGCACCTGATCGAGGCGCCGGTGGACATCACCGTCGCCGCCGATCCCGCCCTGTGGGCCGAACGGCTGGAGGCGGAGATTCTGCCCACGGGGTCCTTGCGCCGCACCGGCGGCGGCTCGGTCGCCGCCCTGCCCGGTTTCGACGAGGGGGCATGGTGGATTCAGGACGCCGCCGCCGCCCTGCCCGCCCGCCTGCTGGGCGACGTTCGCGGCAAGACCGTGGCTGACCTGTGCGCCGCCCCCGGCGGCAAGGCGCTGCAACTGGTGGTGGCCGGCGCCGAGCTCACCGCCCTGGACCGCTCGGCCAAGCGGCTGGTCCGCTTTACCGCCAATCTGAAGCGCCTGGGTTTGAAGGCGAAGGTGGTCGAGGCCGATGCGGGGGCCTGGCAGCCGCCCGCCCCCTTCGACGCCATCTTGCTGGACGCGCCGTGCTCGGCCACCGGCACGCTGCGCCGCCATCCCGACGTGGCGCGGCACAAGAATCCGGCCGAGGTGACCAAGCTGGCCGGGGTGCAGGCCCGCCTGCTGCGCGCCGCCCTTCCCATGCTGAAGCCGGGCGGAACGCTGGTCTACTGCACCTGTTCCTTGGAACCGGAAGAGGGCCCCGAGCAGATCGCCGCCCTGCTGGCCAAAGGCGCGCCGCTTCGCCGCGTTCCCATCCGGGCCGAGGAGGTGGGCGGCCTGCAGGAGCTGATCACCGCCGAGGGCGATCTGCGGACTCTGCCCTGCCATCTTGCCGGGCAGGGCGGCATGGATGCATTCTTCGCCGCGCGTTTGGAGAAGATTTCATGAAGCGCTTCGTCCTGATCGACCGTGACGGCACCATCAATGTCGAGAAGCACTATCTGTCCGACCCCGACCAACTGGAGCTCTATCCCGGCGTGGGCCGCGCCATCCGCCGGCTGAACCGGCTGGGCCTTGGGGTGGCGGTGGTCACCAACCAGTCAGGGATCGCGCGCGGCTATTTCGACCTGGACCGCCTGGACCAGATTCACGACCGCCTCTACGCCTTGCTGGAGGCCGAGGGCGCCATGGTCGACGGGCTCTACATCTGTCCGCATGGCCCCGACGACGACTGCGCCTGCCGCAAGCCGCTGCCCGGCATGGTCAGCCAGGCGGTGGCCGACCATCATTTCGATCCCGCCCAATCCTTCATGATCGGCGACAAGGAGGTGGACGTGGAGCTGGGCCATGCGGTGGGCGCCGTCAGCATCCTGGTGCGCACCGGCCACGGCCCGAAATATGTCGAAGGCACCAAGGCCGATTACGTGGTCGACGACCTGCCCCAGGCCGTCGCGGTCATCGAGAAGCTGCTGGCATGCGCATCCTCTTCCTGACCGAGAACTATCCGCCTGAAACCAACGCCGCCGCCACGCGGGTGTCGGAACGGGCCGCCTATTGGATCAAGGCCGGGCATCAGGTCACGGTGCTGACCTCGGCCCCCAACTTTCCCGGCGGCAAGCTGTTCGCCGGCTGGCGCAACCACTGGCGCCAGGTGTCGGTGGTCGATGGCATCCGGGTGGTGCGGGTCAAGACCTACATCGCCCCCAACGAGGGTTTCGCCAGACGTATCCTCGACTTCCTGTCCTTCATGGTCTCGGCCTTCGTCGCCGGGCTGTTCGAGAAGAAGCCCGACGTGGTGGTCTCCACCAGCCCGCAATTCTTCGCCGCGGTGGGCGGCTGGGCGCTGGCCGCCGTGCGCCGCGTGCCCTTCGTCTTCGAGCTGGGCGATCTGTGGCCGCGTTCCATCACCGCCGTGGGCGCCATGAAGGACAGCCCGGTGATCCGCGCCATCGAGGCGCTGGAACTGTTCCTCTACCGCCGCTCGGCCGCCGTGGTGGCGCTGACGCGGGCCTTCAAGGCCGACCTGATCGCGCGCCGCATCCCGGCGGAAAAGATCGCCGTGGTGATCAACGGCGTCGACCTGCCCCGTTATGCGCCGAGGCCGCGCGACGAGGCGCTGGAAGTCGAATGGGGCCTTCAGGACAAGTTCGTCATCGGCTATGTGGGGACCCACGGCATGGCCCACGGCCTGATCAACGTGCTGGACGCCGCCGAGCGCCTGAAGGAATCCGCGCCCCATATCCGCTTCCTGCTGGTGGGTAACGGTGCCGAGCGCCAGATGCTGAAGGACGAAGCCGCCCGGCGCGGCCTCGCCAACGTGGTGTTCGGCCCGCCCCAGCCCAAGGAGCGCATGCCCGCCGTATGGTCGCTGTGCGACGTGGCGCTGATCCACCTGAAGGACTCGCCCGCCTTCGCCGAGGTGATCCCGTCCAAGATGTTCGAGGCCATGGGCATGGGCCTGCCGCTGCTGCTGGTGGCGCCAAGGGGCGAGGCGTCGCACATCGTCGAAGCCGATCGGGCCGGGTTGTTCGTGCCCGCCGCCGACCCTGACGGCCTGGCCGCCGCCGCACGGCGCCTGGCCGACGATCATCAGGAGCGCAAGGCATTGGCCGCCGCCAGCCTGGCCGCCGCCGCCTCCCACACCCGCGAGCGCCAGGCGGACCTGTTCATCCAGGTGCTGGGACTGGTCACCGCCGGACGCGGGCCGGCCGAGGCCGGCACCGTCGAGGGCTGAGTCCGATATCTTTTGGTTGACGTGGAGGGGCGGCCTTGTCCACAACCCCCTTGCCAAGTGTCTGAGGAGCCTCGTTCATGTCCACCCCGTCGTCGCGGATCGCCGTCATCGGCCTGGGCTATGTCGGCCTGCCGCTGGCCGTGGCCATTGCCCGCCATTTCCCCACCATCGGGTTCGACATCGACCAGGGCCGCATCGCGGAACTGCACAAGGGCCAGGACCGTACCGGCGAGGTGGAGACCGCCCGCCTGCGGGCCAGCACCATGCGCCTGTCGGCCAAGGTGGAGGATATCGCCGGCCAGGACGTCTACATCGTCACGGTGCCCACTCCGGTGGATACCGACAACCGCCCCGACCTCAAGCCGGTTCTCTCCGCCTGCCGCACCGTGGGCCGGGCCATGCGGAAGGGCGCCGTGGTGGTGTTCGAAAGCACCGTCTATCCCGGCGTCACCGAGGACATCTGCGGCCCGGAACTGGAGAAGCTTTCCGGCCTCAAATGCGGCACCGACTTCTTCCTGGGCTACAGCCCCGAGCGCATCAACCCGGGCGACCGCGAGCATACCGTCGACCGCATCACCAAGGTGATCGCCGGCCAGACCCCCGAGGTGACGGCGCTGCTGGCCCGGGTCTACGGATCGGTGACCACCGGCGGCGTGTTCCCCGCCGCCTCCATCCGGGTGGCGGAAGCCGCCAAGGTGATCGAGAACGCCCAGCGCGACATCAACATCGCCTTCATCAACGAGATCACCATGATTTTCCAGAAGCTGGGGATTTCCGTCTACGACGTGCTGGACGCCTCGTCCACCAAGTGGAACTTCCTCAACTTCAAGCCGGGCCTGGTGGGCGGCCACTGCATCGGCGTCGATCCCTTCTACCTGGCCCAATGCGCCCAGGATAACGGCCATCATCCTGAAATCATCCTGTCGGGACGCCGCATCAACGACGGCATGGGCGAATGGATCGCGGAAAGGGTCTCGGCCCAGTTGTCCGGTCCGTCGCACATCCTGGTCCTCGGCCTGACCTTCAAGGAGAATGTCCCCGATCTGCGCAATTCCAAGGTTGTGGACGTCATCCGTGCCCTGCGGACCCGTGGCCATACGGTGGACGTGCACGACCCCTTCGCCGATCCGGCCGAGGCCGCCCACGAATATGCCGAGACCCTGATGCCCAGCCTGGACGGGACCAACGGCTACGATTGTCTGCTGGGCGCCGTGCCGCACCAGCCCTATGTCGCCTTCTCGGACGAGAGCTTCACCACCCTGGTCCGCCCCGGCGGGCTGGTGGCCGACATCAAGGGCATGTGGCGCGGTATGGATATCCCCGAATCCCTGCGCCTGTGGCGGCTCTAATGCCGGCGAGCCACTGACGTGACTCGCCTGGTTGCCCTCAATCGCCGGGCGCTCGCGCTTGGCTTAGGCGGCATAAGCCGCGGCGCGTTTTGCGCTTGCCTTCTCGCCTTTGAACTGACGGGGTCATTTCAAAGGCTCAGCGGCATGTCATGAGAATTCTGTTCATCACCGCCAGCCGCATCGGCGATGCGGTGCTGTCCACCGGCCTGCTGGCCCATCTGGCGGAACGGTACCCCCAGGCCCGCTTCACCGTGGCCTGCGGCGCCGTGGCGGCATCATTGTTCGAGCCCGCCCCCTTCGTGGAGAAGGTCATCCCCATGGTCAAGCGCAAGCGCGCCGGCCATTGGCTCGACCTGTGGCGGCAGACCGCAGGCACCTTCTGGCACCAGGTGATCGACCTGCGCGGTTCGGCCCTGGGCTGGCTGGTACCGACCCTTGGCCGCCGGATTCTGAAATCCTCGTGGGAGCCCCGGCACCGCCTGCTTCATCTCTCGGGCCTGCTCGGCCTCGACCGGCCGCTGGCCCCGGTGTTGTGGTCCACGCCCGCCCAGGAGGCCGAGGCCGCGCGGCTGATGGGCGAGGGCCCGATCCTGGCGCTCGGCCCCGGCGCCAATTGGGCTCCCAAGCAATGGCCGGCCGAACGTTTCGCCCAATTGGCAGGGCAGGTGACGGAGGCTGATGGCATCTTGGCCGGAGCACGGGTGGCGCTGTTCGCCGCCGAGGCCGAGCGCCCCGCCATTCAACCCCTGATCGATGCCATTCCGCCCGAGCGGTGCGTCGACCTGATCGGCCGGATCGATCTGGCCACCATCTACGCCTGTCTGAAGCGCGCCAGCCTTTATGTGGGTAACGATTCCGGGCTGACACACATCGCCGCC
Organism: Phaeospirillum sp.; assembly: GCA_030824585.1. Lineage (GTDB taxonomy): Bacteria > Pseudomonadota > Alphaproteobacteria > Rhodospirillales > Magnetospirillaceae > Phaeospirillum. Next base: position 37,744 of record JAVBXM010000020.1, read on the forward strand.
GCGTCGGGAGTACCGACCCTGGGGCTGTTCGGCCCGTCGTCGGAGGTATTCTACGGCCCCTTCGGCGCCCATTGCGCTTCGGTACGCGGCCCGCGCTCGTTCGAGGACATCTGCCACGCCCCCGATTTCGACCACCGCCGCCCCGACTGCCTGATGCTTGATCTGGCGGTGGACCGGGTGGCCGAGGCAGCCGAAACACTGTGGTTACGGGCTCGTCCAGAAGCACGCCGGGGGATTCCCATATGAAAAGCGAACTACCGATCATTTTCGCCGTCATCTTTTCGTTGGTAGCGATTTACGGTCTACGCTCACCCAAAGTCGGTTCCGGCTGGCTGAGCTCATCCAAGGTCTTCCCCGTCGTCTGGGTCCTGATCTTCCTCATCCCGTATATTACGTTCGGTCCGTCCTCTTATCTCTGGATGGATGACGAGGGAGATCTACTGGTTCCCTTTCACTATTACCTGGCCAACTTTGCCGATGGCGGCCAATACTCCCATCTGCTAGGTGCGGGCGCCGATCTCAAGGGATCGTTCCTGGTAGGCGGAGAGCTGATCTCTCCCGAACGCTTCCTGATGGCGCATTTTCCGCTGTGGATCGCCATCGCCGTTCACAAAGCCTTGACCTGTATCTTCGGCTTTGCCGGAAATTACCTGCTGGCCCGCCGTCTCGGCGGGTTAAACCGTCAGGCCTCCCTGGCCCTTGCGGCCTTTGGCACGGTCTTCTGGTTCCGCATGATCTTAGTCACCTACGGCACAGGGATGACCATCGCCCTGGTTCCACTCGGCGTCTACCTGTTGGTGGGGCGGCTAGGCCACCGGCTATGGTGGGCCGGGGTGCTGGCCTATTCCGTGCTAGCCGCACTATGGATGATTCCGACCGAAGGGGCCCCCGCCCTCGCCATCGCCACGGTCGCAACCATGATCCTGACGAGGCACTACAATTGGCGCCCTTTGGCCGGTATCGCCCTAGTCGGAGCCGCAATAGCCATCAATTGGAGCGAATCCATTTACGCTATGCTCCAAATCATAGAGGAAAGTGTCCGCGGTACCGCAGTGGAAGCCCGTTCAGGAATACTGGATGTTATCCAAGACAGTGCCTTCGGATATTTTTCGATGATCTGCTTTGCATGGCCGCTGGGACTGGAAATTTCTCTCTCTCTCTCAGCCCTAGCCGTAGCGGCTCCCAGACAGGCGCCACGGGCGTTAATCGCATTGAGCCTTCCGACCATCTTCATGACCGCCTTTCTGTTGTTTCCCTGGGCGGAACTGGGGATAGCAGGCATCCGCAATGCGGGAACCCGCTACTTTGCCTTTGGCGCCACCGGCACGGTGACCCTGGTGGCTGCACAGGCCATCGTGGCGTGGGAACGGCGAGGCTTCGGGCTCATCCCCCGGATCATCCCTCGAGGACAAAGCCCACTGGCCATCCTTGCTCTGATCAGCGCTTTTGCTATCCAAGGATGGTATTCTGGCTTTCAATTAATCAACCTTTTCTACCGCTCCGGACAAGCCCACTACAATGTTTCCAACTTGAAAAATCCGACATGGTTCGACTCCTCGGACCCCGCCCGAGTGGTGTCGCTTCGCGCGTCCTATCTTCAGCCGGAACCTGGGGTCATGCTGGCCTACAACCTGCCCTATTTCGACACTTGGCTGAATTTGTTAGACTCCAGGTTTCGGCAATACTGGTCCCATGGCGTGAATACACGCGACCCCAGTGATCCGCGAATCGGTTATGACTGGGGGCAGGTTCGAGACGGTGTGGTTCAGGTCGACGAAATGGTATCGTTGCCCCTTCTTGCCGCAGCCAACGTGGGCTACCTGATTAGTGCGTTGCCCGTTTCCGGCAAAGGACTTGTCTTATTGGACGGCCCTGCACATCCGCAATTGGAGAAACCCGGCCGCAGCGGCGTATCTCCTATGACTTATTACCACGATCGGTGGTTACGGATTTTTGACCTGGGAAAGATGCACGTTTATGCCCTACCTAGCCGGCTACCGCGAGTCTGGGCGGCAGCGGGCATCCGGACAGTGAACAGTGACGTCGCCGTGGAAGACTTTCTTTCCGAGATTGCTGCGTCGGCCCCCGATCGAATCGCCGTGATCCGCCAGTCCCATACGGTAACATTCGCCAATACGGTGGCCAAGGCATCCATGAAGGTCAACCACTTCCATTTGGCACGCAACGGGTTCGAGATCGATCTAGACGCCCCCGAAGGCGGCCTGTTGATGGTCAATGCCGTCGCCACGCGCCACTTCCGCGCCTGGGCCAATGGAAAGAAAGTCCCCTATACCGAGGCCAATGGAATCCAGACGGCCATCGTCGTACCCACCGGTACACGGCACGTCAGCCTGTGCTATGGTCGGCGCACCTTGTTTACTGCGACGGCAAAGCATCCTCAAGAATGCGGCATGGCCGCCCCTCATTTGCCCTGATTAGAGTGAATTTATGTCTTCCCGCGACGGCACCGAGAAATTCTTCACCTATGACGGCGGCGATCTCGAAATTCTTCAGTACATGCCGCGCTATCATAACTGGATCATGGAATTCATCCGCCCTTATCTTCGCGGACGGACCGTCGAGTATGGCTGCGGAACCGGCACATTTTCAGCCCATATTGAGCCCTTGGTCGATACGCTCGATCTCGTGGAACCGGCTTCAAATCTTTGCGACATCCTGCGGAAACGCTTTTCCATCCCCCGCCTGACCCTCTCCAATAACACACTGGAGGATGACATCACCTCCCGTGCCACGGCCTCCATCGACACGGCGGTGCTGATCAATGTCCTTGAGCACATCGAAAACGATTGCACCGCCTTGACGGAACTTCATCGTGTTCTGGCCCATGACGGGCATTTGTTGATCTTCGTTCCCGCCCTAAACTGGCTAATGAGCGATCTTGACCGTATTCATGGCCACCATCGACGCTATTATCGCGACGAACTGATTAGCAAAGTCTCCAAGGTGGGATTTACTGTGGTCAATGTACGGTATGGCGACTTTATCGGCATCTTCCCTTGGCTGATCTTGAACAAACTATTCCGGCAGACTGACTTCAATCTGTCCATGATCAAATTCTATGACCGATATATCCATCGTCTGACGGTCCTCATCGAGAAGTGGGTTTCGCCCCCCATCGGCAAAAACATTCTGCTGGTGGCGCGCCGCACGGGGCAATAGCATCCCTCTAGCTAATCGCACGAGATTTCAGGGGGCTATCTCGCTTGCCACACGAATATATCCAGGCTAGAAGTCGGGTTGCTCTACAGCCTCTGACACTGATGGTAGAACCGTGCCTGAATCGAAGTCCATCCGGATCACTATCCTTGTTCCCGCCTACAACGAGGAAGCCACAATCGTCGGCGTCCTCGAGAGAGTCCGGGCGCAAAGCATTCCCGGCGCCGAGCTTGAGGTGGTGGTGGTCAATGACGGCTCCACCGACCGCACCCGCGAAATTCTCGACTCACGGCCCGAACTTTATGATCGTGTGGTTCATCAGGCCAACGGCGGCAAGGGTGCGGCAGTCAAGGCCGGGCTTGGCGCGGCGACAGGTGATTTTGTCCTGTTCCAGGACGCCGATCTGGAATACGACCCGGCCGATTACACCCGCCTCTTGAAGCCCGTGCTGGAATTCGAGGCCGACGTGGTGATGGGCTCGAGGTTCATGGCGCCCGAATACACCCGCGTCTATTATTTCTGGCACAAGATCGGCAACTGGGCGATCACCTTCCTGTTCAACGTGCTGAACAACACCACTTTCAGCGACATCTATTCCTGCTACCTGTGCTACCGCCGTTCACTGGTGGACGGCGCTGGCCTGCGCACCCAGGGCTGGGAACAGCAGGCCGAGATTCTGTCCAAGGCGGTAACGGCGGGCAAGGTGTTCTACGAGACCCCCATCTCGTATCACGGCCGCACCTATGCCGAGGGCAAGAAGATCAAGGCCCACCACATCATCGCCGTGTTCGCCACCATCATCCGCGAACGCTTCGTCCGCTAGGAGACCGCTTCATGTCCCACGACCACTACCACGACATCGACCCGGTCACCGAGGAAGAGAAGCTCAGCTGGCCGCCCTTCGATCGTGTGGTCAAGCTGGAGAAGGCTTTCACCGACGCCCGCGGCACCATCCAGCCGCTGGTGGACCGACTGATGAAGAGCGCGGTGCTGATCGAGTCCAAGAAGGGCAGCCTGCGCGCCAACCACTATCACAAGACCGACTGGCATTATTGCTATGTGGTCTCGGGCTCCATCGAGTACTGGCACCGCCCGACGGGCAGCACTGAGGAGCCGACCCGGATGATCGTCAAGGCCGGCGAAATGGTGTTCACGCCGCCCATGGTCGACCACGGCATGGTGTTCCCCGAGGACTGCACCTTCCTGACGCTCTCGCGCAATTCCCGCGACCAGGCGGCCTACGAGGCCGACGTGGTGCGCATCGACCTGCTGGCCACCGAGGGCCTGACCTCGTGGAAGCCGGGCGACAAGTAAGCCCCCGAAAGACGAACAGCCCATGAGCGCCCAGCATCACCGCCGTTCCACCTGCCGCCTGTGCGGGTCCAGGCGCCTGACCGAGGTGGTCAAGCTGGCCCCCACCCCGCCGGCCAACGCCTTCGTCCCGGCGTCCGAGCTGGACAAGGCGCAGGAGCGCTTTCCCCTGGACGTGTTCTTCTGCGAGGACTGCGCCCACGTGCAGTTGCTCGACGTGGTCGATCCCCGGGTGCTGTTCGAGCATTACGTCTACGTCTCGGGCACCTCGCCGGTCTTCGTGAAGCATTTCGAGGATTACGCCGCCTTCGTCATGGAGCGCTTCAAGCCGGTGGCGGGCGGGCTGGTACTGGACATCGGCTCCAACGACGGCACCTTGCTGTCGTTCTTCGGCAAGGCCGGCATGCGGGTGCTGGGCATCGACCCCGCCCAGGAAATTTCCGCCGCCGCCACGGCGCGCGGCATCCCCACCCTGTGCGGCTTCTTCGGCGCCGACACGGGGGCCGAGATCGCGGCCAGCCACGGCAAGGCCGAGGTGATCACCGCCAACAACGTCTTCGCCCATATCGACGACCTGTCGGGGGTGGTGGACGGGGTACGCGGCCTGCTGGCCCCAAGCGGCGTCTTCGTCTTCGAGGTGTCCTATCTGGTGGACGTGTTCGAGAACACCCTGTTCGACACCATCTACCATGAGCACCTGGACTATCACTCGGTCAAGCCGCTGATCCGCTTCTTCGCCGCCAAGGGCATGGAACTGGTGGAAGCCATCCGGGTGAGTTCGCATGGCGGCAGTTTGCGCGGCATCGCCCAACTGAAGGGCGGCCCCCACAATGTGGGCGAATCGGTGGCCGAGGCGGTGGCGCTGGAGGAGAGGCTGGGCCTGGACAAGGCCGCGACGCTCTCCAAGTTCGCCGCCGACATCGAGGCGCTTGGCGCCGACTTGAACACCCTGCTCAGGCGGCTCAAGGCCGAAGGCAAGCGTATCGGCGGGTTCGGCGCGCCGGCCAAGGCCACCACCTTGATGTACCATTTCGGTATCGGGCCGGACCTGATCGACTTCATCATCGACGATTCGCCGCTGAAGCAGGGCCTTTATTCCCCCGGCATGCACATCCCGGTGGTGTCGTCGGCCGACGGCTTTGCCAGGCAGCCCGATTACCTGGTGATCCTGGCCTGGAATTTCGCTCCGGCCATCGTCGCCAAGAACGCCGGGTACCGTGCAGCGGGCGGCAAGTTCATCATCCCCATTCCCAAGGTCGAGGTCCTCTAATGGCCGAGTTTCTGCTGAAATCCGATATCGCCGAGATCTGCGAGCGCCTGGGCGACACCGCCCAGGATTTCGCCGGCAAGACCGTGCTGCTCACCGGCGGCCGCGGTTTCCTCGGCCGCTATTTCATGGAGATCTTCGCCCACCTCAACGCCCACGTGCTGAAGAAGCCCGTCAAGCTGGTGGCCGCCGACAACCTGATCACGGCGGGCAAGGAAGGGGCGCAGATCACCGAGTATCCCCACACCGAGTTCATCCAGCACGACGTCATCCAGCCGATGAAGTGGAAGGGTTCTCTCGACTACGTCATCCATGCCGCCGGCATCGCCAGCCCGTTCTATTACCGCGCCCATCCGCTGGCCACCCTGGAAGTAGCCATCACCGGCACGCGCCGCATGCTGGAACTGGCCCAGGAGCACAATGCCCGCTTCACCTTCTTCTCGTCGTCGGAAATCTACGGCGATCCCGATCCCAAGCACGTCCCCACCCCGGAAAGCTATCGCGGCCACGTGTCGTGCCAGGGACCACGGGCCTGCTACGACGAGTCCAAGCGGGTCGGCGAGACGCTGTGCTACATCTTCCACGGCGAGCACGGCACCAAGACCAACACCATCCGCCCGTTCAATGTGTTTGGCCCCGGCATGCAGGAGACCGACTACCGGGTGCTGCCCAATTTCGCCAACCGGATCAAGGGCGGCCATCCGCTCAACGTCTATGGTTCGGGCAACCAGACGCGGACCTTCTGCTACATCACCGACGCCATGGTCGGCTTCCTGCTGGTGATCCTGAGGGGTGTGCCGGGCGAGGCCTACAACATCGGCAATCCCAAGCCGGAAATCTCCATGGTCGACCTGGTCAACCGCATCTCCGAGGTGACCGGCAAGCCGGTGGCCCACAACATCATCGAATACCCGGATTCCTATCCCGCCGACGAGCCCAACCGCCGCTGCCCCGACATCCGCAAGGCCAAGCTGCAGCTCAAGTTCGAGCCCAGCGTCGACCTCAACGAAGGTCTGCGCCGCTTCCTGACATGGGCCGACGGTGTCTATACCGGCGAGCAGTGACCCCGTCCGTCTCGCCCTGATCGGGGCGGGGCGCTGGGGCCGCAACTATATCCGCACCATCGCGGCGCTGCCCGGAGCGGCGCTGGTGCGCCTCGCCAGCACCAACCCGAAAAGCCGCGATCTGGTGCCACCCCAGTGCGTGGTGGATGCTGACTGGCGCGCCACCGTCACCGCCCCCGAGGTGGAGGCGGTGATCGTCTCCACTCCACCCGCCACCCATGCCGAGATAACCCTTGCCGCCATCGCCGCGGGCAAGGCGGTGCTGGTGGAAAAGCCACTAACCCTGAATCTGGCCGAGGCCGAAGCCATCGGCCGCGCCGCCCAAGGCGCCGGGGCGATGGTCTGGGTGGAAAACACCCAGTTGTTCAATCCCGCCTGGACGGCGCTGAAAGCCGCCCTGGCCTCCATCGGCCCCATCCTGGCCATTCGCTCGGAGGCCGGCAATCACGGCCCCTACCGCAAGGGCGGGGTCCCCATGCTGTGGGATTGGGGAGCCCATGACGTGGCCCAGGCTCTCGACCTGATGGGCAGCGACCCGGACTCGGTGTCCGCCGCCTGGACGGCACGGGGCGAAAGGGAGGGCGGCGAGGCGGGCGATGTCACCCTGACCGTGTCCTTCGGAGTCGTAGAGGCGCGCACCCGGCTGTGCAACACCATGGACAAATGTCGCCGCCTGGCGGTCCATGGAGAACGAGGCGTGCTGCTGTTCGACGACGTGGCCGCGGACAAGCTCACCCGTCACCCGCCGGTTCCCGGCTTCGCTTGGCCCTCGGGCCGTGGAGAACCCCTGGTGGTGGAGGCCGAGATGCCGCTGGCCCGCGCCGTGCGAAGGTTTGCCGCGGCGGTCCGCAATCCCGAGCCCGGCCCCAGCACCCTGGACCTGGGACTCCGGGTGGTACGGGTGCTGGAGGCTTGCAGCTAAAGTCTCTTGTCCCAACCCGGACTGGAGTTTAGTTAAGGACCGTCCTTTGATCGTCTTGGAACATCCGCCATGTCCAAAGAGGCTCCCATGATCCTTGGCACGCGCCGGTTCGACATCGGGGACCAGAACGTATTCGCCCGCCTGTCCGGCGACATCAACCCCATTCACATGGATACCTTGGCGGCGCGGCGTTCCATCGTCGGCGGCGTGGTGGCGCACGGAATGCACACGGTCTTGTGGGCGCTGGAGCAACTGGCCAAATCCCCCTTCTGCCCTGATGGCTTCGGCACCCTGGACGTACAGTTCCCCCATCCGGTCTATCTCGGCGAAGAAATCAGCCTGCAGCTGCGAAGCCACAACGGTGCCGACCTGCGCCTCAGCGTCTTGGCCGGTGACAAGGCCGTCGCCTCCATCCGCCTCAGAGGCACGTCGGTGCCGCAAGTCCCCGGCGAGGAGTGGAAAGGCAGCCTTTCGCCCGCCCCGGTCGGACCCCAGGACATTGCCTTCGATGATCTCGACGGGCAGCAAGGTACGGTCCCTTATGCCGTGGCGGCCGATTGCTTCGCATCCACCTTTCCTGCAGCCACCACCCGATTCGGGGCGCCGATTTTGAGAGATTTGGCGGCCTGTTCACGGCTGGTAGGAATGCACTGCCCCGGACTGCGATCCATCTTTTCCCGCCTTACCCTGCACTGGCGGCACCGCAGCCTGACGGCACCTCTGGATTACCATGTTACCGTGACAGATTCCCGCTTTAGCCTTGTTACGATAGCCGTGGATAATGCTGCCCTCAGCGGTACCATCCAGGCGTTTTCTCCGCCGCCCCCGCCACGCCAGTTGACAATCAAAGAGCTGGCTCGGCGCATCGCTCCCAATACTTTCGCCGGACAGACCGCGCTGGTCGTCGGTGGTTCAAGGGGACTGGGGGAGCTGACAGCCAAGGCCATTGCCGCCGGGGGCGGCCGGGCCTGGGTGACCTATGCTGCGGGACAAAATGATGCACAGCGAGTAGTCGAAGAAATCCACCGATTCGGAGGCGAGGCTCGGTGCCTTGCCTACGACGCCACGCTGCCAGCGGCCCCACAATTGGCCAGGCTGGGACCAGAGCACCCAAGCCATGTCTACTATTTTGCCACCTGCCATATCTCCCGCGCCAGGACCCAGGCCTTCGACACCACCCTGCTAGAGCGCTTCATGGCCTTTTACGTCCAGGGTTATCAGGCGCTGCTCCGGGCGTTGTGGGAGAGCGGGGCCAGAGATGTCGCCAGCTTCTATCCCTCCACCAGCTTCGTCGAGAATCGCCCCGAGGGCATGACCGAGTACGCCATGGCCAAGGCCGCCGGTGAAATTCTGGCTACCGACCTGGAAGCCCTCTTCCCCGGTTACCGCTCTCATCAGTTCCGCCTGCCGCGTCTGTTGACCGACCAGACGGCCGAGGTTCTGACACAGGACCTGCCCCAGGCCATCGACGTGCTATTGCCCGTATTGCTGTCCATGCGGGCGCCCGGCCGGCCGCCGGCGTGATTGATCCTCCGCACCAAGGCATGGTATATACGCGCGCCCCGTCCCAAGCCCCGTCCGAGAGGAAAATCGTGAATATTTACGAGAGGTTGACGCCGATCTTCCAAGACGTGTTCGACAGCGACGACTTGGTTGCGGCCCCCGAATTGACCGCCAAGGATGTGGAGGGATGGGACTCCCTTTCCCATATCCGGCTGATCGTCGCCGTCGAGGCTGAATTCGGCATCAAGTTCAGTATCTCGGAGCTGAGCGGCCTCAAAAATGTGGGTGCCATGGTGGCCTTGATCGAGGCCAAGACCTCCTGATGCCGCGCCGGTCACCATGACCACTCTCTCATCCCTTCCCTGGCTGCCGCCACCGCCGGCCGATTTCCGCGAGCGAGCCCGGACGGCTGCCGATGGCGCCGCCTTGCGCGCCCTGGCCGGTTTCGCCCTGGACGCCAACAAAGCCGCCGCCCTGGCCAAGGCAGCCGATCGCCTGCGTCCCGGCGGCATTAAAGACCTGGACAGCGTCCGTCTGGGCCTGCTGTCCAATGCTACCACCGACCTGATCGCTCCGGCCCTCGTGGCGGCAGGATTGCGCCACGGTCTGCTGCTGGAAGTGGTGGCTGGCCCATATGGGCAACTATTCCAGCAGGCCAACGACCCCGAATCCGAGATCAACCGGGCGCGGCCAGATCTGGTGCTCTTGGCGCTCGACCATCGCGGGCTGGGCCTGACCGCCGATCAGCCGGATGGTGTGGCTCTGGCTTTGGCCGAGTTGGACGGCCTTAGAAACGGCCTCAAGGCCCATTGCCGTGCTCCAGTCATCGTCCAGACCATCGCCGTCCCCTCCGAGCCCCTGTTCGGCAGCCTGGATATACGCCAGCCGGCGACCCTGAGACGCAAGGCCGTCGATTTCAACGCCGGGCTGGTGGAGCGTATGGAGAGCGGCACCGACTATCTCCTGGATGTGGCCGGGCTGGCGGAAGCCGTGGGCACCGCCCAGTGGCACGATCCGGGACAGTGGTTCCTTGCCAAGCTGCCGTTTGCCCAGAATCTCGTTCCCCTCTACGCAGAACACGTGGCCCGTCTACTGGCGGCGATCCGTGGCCGGTCGCGCAAATGCTTGGTGCTCGACCTGGACAACACCCTGTGGGGCGGGGTGATCGGCGACGATGGCCTGGATGGTATCGTGCTGGGCCAAGGCGACGGGCTGGGCGAGGCTCATCTGGCCGTCCAGCATCTGGCCCTGGACCTGAACCGGCGCGGCGTGGTGCTGGCCGTGTGTTCCAAGAACGACGACGCCAATGCCCGCCTGCCGTTCCACTCCCACCCCGACATGGCGCTATGCGAGGAGCATATCGCGGTCTTCCAGGCCAACTGGTTTGACAAGGCCAGCAATCTCGAAGCTATCGCCCGTCGCCTCGATCTCGGCCTAGACGCCATGGTGCTATTGGACGACAACCCCGCCGAGCGCGCCCAAGTGCGCACCGCCCTGCCCATGGTAGCGGTGCCGGAGCTGCCCGCCGACCCGGCGCAGTTCAGCCGCATCCTGTCCTGGGCCGGTTATTTCGAGGCGGTGACCTTCTCCGCCGACGACCGCCGGCGGGCCGAGCAGTACCGCGCCAATGCCGAACGGGCCCAGTTGAAGGAGACGGTCCGCGACCTGGGGGACTATCTGGCCTCGTTGGAGATGACCCTGTCCGTCGCCCCCTTCGATTCCGCCGGGCGCGGGCGCATCGCCCAGCTCATCAACAAGTCCAACCAGTTCAACCTAACCACCCGCCGCCGCACCGAGGCCGAACTGGCCGAACTGGCGGCCGATCCCGCCGTCTTCACCCTGCAGGCGCGGCTGGTGGACCGCTTTGGCGACAACGGCATGATCGGCGTCGCCATCTGCCGGCCCGCCGCCGCCGATTGGGAGATCGACACCTGGCTGATGAGTTGCCGGGTCCTCGGCCGCCGGGTGGAGAACGCCGTGCTGGCCGAAATCGCCGCAGCCGCCCGGGCCGCCCGGGCGAAGGGGCTGGTCGGCCGCTTCATCGCCTCCGGACGCAACGAGATGGTACGCGATCATTACGCCAAGCTGGGCTTCACGCCCCAGGGCGACCAGCCCGACGGCTCCACCTTGTGGCGGCTGGATCTGGCCGGGTGGGAGGCGCCGGCTCTACCCATGCGCGTCGAGCGGCGGCCGGAGGCCGCCCGGTGAAGCCCCTTCGCCCGTCCCCCGCCCTGTCCCTGGCCTGGCTGATGGCCAAGCTGATCCTCGGCGTGCTGCTGGCCGTTAATCTGGGGGAGGCGGTGGTCATTGCCTACCAGCAGTTCTAGCCGCGCTCTCGGCGCCCTGGTCGTCCTGCTGGCGGTCCTGGCCGGCGGGGAGATGCTGGCCCGGACGGCGCTGTTTCCCCATTACCGCGCGCTGTCACCCGACGTGGTCGGTCCCAACCCCTATTTCGGCACCTATACCCGCCCCAATCTAGCCGAGCGCCGCTTCAGCCCCGGCAATTTTGACGTGGTCAACCGGACCAATTCCTATGGCCTGCGCGGGCGGGAGCAGGGATTCGAGGACGACCTGAACGGTATTTGGGTATCGGGCGAATCCAACGCCTTCGGCACCGCCCTCGACGACGGCGAGATTTTCTCGGCGCGGCTCCAGCAGCGGGGCTACCGAGTGGCCAATCTGGCCAACGAGGGGGGCGGCCCCGGCACCCAGTACCCGGTCATGCGCAAGCTGGCGGACATGGGGTTCCGGCCCAAGGCGGTGGTCTATGTCATGACCCTCAACGACGGTGTCCAGGTCTATGGGCCGCTGGATGCAGAGCCCGTGACCGAGCCCCTGCCCCCCGCCCATCAGGCGTTGGCGACCAGCGTTCGGCGACTTTTCCGCGCCGAGATGCTCACGCCCATGGGCCTCAAGACCACCCTGCTCCGCTCCAGCGCCCTTTACTGCTGGATCAAACTCAAAACCAGCGAGGCCCCGCTGGTGCAGGCCTGGATGACGCGGATCGGCGCGGTGCGCGACATCGATCTGGTGCCCAGCGGCAATCCCGACCTGATGCGCCGCGATCCCGGTCCCCTCGACCGGTTGTTCGACGAGACCGCCGATGCCATCGCCCAGATGCGCGATCTGGCGGAAGGACGGCTGGGGGCCCGCTTCATGGTCGTACTACTACCCGCCCACCATGCGCTCTATCCCGCGCGTTTCGAGAAATACGCGGCTCATCTGGGGCTGGACCGCAGCCTTTATGATCCGGGCAGGCCGATGCGCCGCATGGCCCAGGCGCTGGACACCCGCCATGTGGCGTGGATCGATTCCACCCCGGCGCTCCGCGCCGCCCACGATCCCCAGCTGATCTTTCCCAATGACGGCCATTTCAACGCCAAGGGCCATGCCATCCTGGCCGATCTCCTGGCGGCGCGCCTGCCTCGGCCGGAGGCGCGGCCATGATCGATCTGCTGCCCCCCCTGGCCGCCGACAGCATCGGCTTCGCCAGCCTGGCCTCGCTGTGCATCCTGGCCGCCTGGTACGCGCCGGCCGCCTTTCCCCTGGCCCTGGCGGCGACCAGCACGGTGGTGGCGCTCAGCTGGCTGCACGCGATCGATCTGGCCGTGCTGGCCGTCTTCCTGGTGCCGCCCTATGTGGTCGCCCGCTGGTCCTGGGGGCGGCCCGAACGCGCCGATGGCAAGGTGATCGTCGCCGCCATTACCCTTCAAACCGCCATGTTCCTGGTAATCAAGGGGTATCCTGGGGCTCAGCTGCTGCAGCCCTGGAACCAGCCGGTGGCGGTGGTCGGCATCTCCTACATGCTGTTCCGCCAGCTCCAGTTGATGATTGATGCGCCCAATATGGGCGAGGTTAGGCTAACCCCATACCGCTACCTGACATGGCTTTTGGCCTTCTGGACCCTGCTGGCCGGACCGATCCAGCGCTACAACGCCTTCGTCGAGGGATTGGCGGGAATTCACCGTCCCGGCCGTGACGAGGCCCTGGCAGCCGCGCACCGGACCGTCAACGGCTTCATCAAGGCCTTCGTCCTGGCTCCAGTTCTTCTGGGGCCGTCCAAGATATCGCTGCTGGCCCGGCCAGGCAGCGACTGGCTTGACCTCGCGGTGGTCTTCTACGCCTTCCCCTTCTACCTCTACCTGAACTTCTCCGGCTATACCGACATGATGATCGGAATCGCCCGGCTGTGCGGCTTCACCACCCTGCCCGAGAATTTCAACGCTCCCTATCTGGCACGGAACTGCCAGGACTTCTGGGGGCGCTGGCACATGTCGCTGAGCGGCTGGATTCGCGACTACCTGTTCACGCCGCTGTCGCTGGCCATCCACCGGCGCCTGCCGGCGAAATACCACGCCCTGGCCCTGGCGGCGGCGGTGCTGCTGACCTTCGTGGTAGTGGGCGGCTGGCACGGCACCACCGGCGCTTTCGTCGTGTTCGGGCTGATGCATGGCATCGGCGTGCTGGCGGTAGCCCTTTGGGACGGCCTGCTGAAGAAGAGGCTGGGCCGGGCCGGGCGCAAGGCCTTCGTGGAAAAGCCCTGGGTCCGCGTCGCCGCCGTGGCGCTGACCTTTCACTACGTGGCGGCTGCCATGATGCTGGTGAACAACTCCCTGGCGGAGATCACCGGAGGTCTGGCGGCCCTTCTGCGTCTTTGAACCGGCCGAGAAGAACCACCGCCCGGCGGCCGTAATCGGCCCAGGTGAAGCCACCGGCCACCGCCCGCCGTCCGGCGGCCGCCATGGCCTCACGATGCCCGGGATCGTTCAGGGCCCGCCGCAACCCCTCTTCCAGGGCGGCACCGTCGCCTGGCCCCACCAGAATCGGCAAGGCGTCGGGAATATCCACCGCCCCGGTGGCGGTGCTGGCCACCACCGGCAGGCCCGCCGCCATGGCCTGCAGCACGACCATGCCGAAACCCTCTTCGATGGAGGGCAGGCAGAACAGGTCGGCATCGGCGAAGACCTGGACCAGCGCCTCTCCCCGCAAGGGCCCATGCAGATGGACCCGCCCGCCCGGCCAGCGTCCCAGCAGGGGGCGAAAGGCCGGCTCCAGCGGCCCGACCAGGTGCAGTTCGGCGTCACCGCCCAGGCGGGTGAAGGCCTCCAGCAGCCAGGGCACGCCCTTGCGCACTCCCACCTGCCCGACGAACAGGATGCGCGGCGGCCCGGGACGGCGCGGCGGCCCCGGCCGGGCGAAGCGCTCCAGATCGACGCCATAGGGATTGACGGCCACCTTCGCCACCTCCACCCCGTGTGGCGCGAAGGTGGCGGCGGCGGCCGACGAGCCGGTGACCACCAGATCGGCCAGGGCATATTCCTCGGCCTCGCGCGCCATCAGGCGGGGATCGATGCCGGGAAACCGCAGTCCCAGCCGGGCATGGGCCTCGGTCAGCACGGCGTTCTGATGGGCGATATGGGTCGAGCCGCGCTCGATCACCACCGCCATCCCTCGCCGCCGCGCCTCGCGCGCCGCCTCCAGCGAGGCGCCGCTCCATCCCACCAGGATATCGGCCCGTTCCGGCAGGGTCGCGGCGGCGAAAGCGCCGAAGCGATGGGCGATCAGATGATCGGGTGTCGCGACGCCCAGCTTGCCGCACAGACGCCGCAGCATTTCCAGCCAGGGCGCGGTGCGCAAGGCCACGCCAGCCGGCAGGAAACGCCGCGCCACCGGGGCCGGATAGGTGGTGGCCAATTGCGCCAGATAGCCGTGACGCGACAGCTCCCCCGCCAGTTCAAAGGCATGGAAGCGGCCGTGGACGCAAAGGGCGACCTTCACGGCGGCCTCCCCGCCGCCCGGCTCAAGACCGCTTCGAGCCGCGCCGCCTGGGCCCCCCAGGTATAGCCGGCCAAGGCTCCCCGGTCCACGCCGCCCCCCTGGGGCCGCCGCTGGCGCCAGGCCCGCTCCAGCGCCTGGGCCAGGGCCGGCGGGTCGGGGCACAGGCTGAGATCACCGCCGCAGGCCGAGGCGATGTCCACCGCTTCGGGCGTCTCGGTGGGAAAGGTGGCGATGGGACGGTCGGCGCTCAACAGTTCGAACAGCTTGTGATGGAACCAGCCCGGCTGGCCCACCACCCGTCCATAGAGGTTGAGAAAGGCCTGCCGCTGCAGCCCGGCCAGATCGGCCAGCGCGATGAAGGGCCGGATATCGAGACCGCAGCGCCCCTCCAGCCCCTCGGCCATCCGCCTTACCAGTTCATGCTCGCCGCCGGCATAGGTGAGGACGATCTCGCCGCGTTGCTCCCGGGGCAAGCCTTCCAGGAACCGCCCGACTCCGGCCATCATGCCCTCCAGCCAGCCATAGCTGCTGCCGGTTATGGTGATGCGGAACGGCATCGAAGGAGCGGTGGGGACCAGCAATTCGTCGGGGATGCCGCTGTAGACGGCGGTCTTGGGTATGGCGAAGCGCCGTCCCGACTGGTCCAGATGCCCCTGGGACAGGCCGGTGCAGGCGGCGGCATCGGCGAATCGCCGCGCCACCAGAGCGCTGACCGGGCACGGCACGAAGGCGTCCCATACATCCTTGATGTCCATCACCCAGGGGCAGTGGGACTGCCGCGCGACGCCCTGGGCGATGGCCCAGGCGTCGGTATTGCCGAAGGTACCCCAGGCGACCTCGGGCCGGAAGACCTGGGCCAGCACGGACCAATAGGGCATGCTGCCCCGGCGCCAGTCACTGAAGACCCCCCCGTGGCCGAGGTAATGCCCGGCCAGCACCAGACGGCGGAGCGGACGGGGCAGCCTGCCTTCCCGCGCCGCCGCCAGCAGCGGCGCGGGACGAGGAGGACAGGCCAGATGGAAGGGCCGACCCCAGTCATGGGCTGCCAGTGCCTCGGCTATGCCGGCCGGATCAGCGCCAGAATCGGCCGAACCGAGCGCCCCGGTCAGCAGGACGACCCGGTGCCCCCGTTCGGCCAGGGCCTTGGCGAAGCGCGCCACCCGCACCGCCCCAATGACCGGAGCCTGGGGGTGATGGTGGTTGACCGCGAGAATCCGCAACGGTTCGGCCGGGCTGGACATTCAATGGCCTCCCCGCCGGACGGCAAGTCCGACGATCAAGGTCGCCGCCGAAAGGACCGCCACCGCCGAAAGGACTGCGCCCAGTTTGACTGCCGAAGCACCATCGGCAACCAACAGGCAGCCCAGGCCAAAGATGGCGTACTGCATCCCCCGTCCGGTGAGCAGCAGGGCATTTTGGCGCTGTGCCAGACAATAGGCCCGAACCAGTTCGAACATGCTATAGCCCAGCACTACGCCGGCCATGGCTGCCATGACCGGCCCGGCCTCGCGCCATCCCGCCCCGAACAGCCAGGGGATCACCACATCGGCAAAGGCCCAGGTCCCCAGGGCGGCCGCTGCCAACGGCAGGGACAACAGCAGCCCGATCCGCACCAGGGTATGAAACGCGTCGCGCCCTTCGATGCGGCAGAATACGTTGCCGGCCAACCGCACCACCACGGGCGATAGAATCTGGTGGGGCACCAGGGCCAGCCGCTGTGCCTGAACGAACAGACCGGTGCCGTGGGTCCCGCACAACATGCCCACCGCCAGGATGGTCAGACGCTGGAAGCCGCCGTCGACGATACCGTCCAGCCATGGGACGCGAGTCCCGGTCAACAGCAGGCGCCATTCCGCCAGAGTGACCCAGCGCAGCGGCCAGCGGGGAATAGCGCCGAGCCTCAGCATCATGGCGAGGCGCACCACCACCACCACCGCTTCGCGCAGGTAAAGACTGGCCACGCCCGCCCCGGCCAGAGCCAGAAGAAGCGCCGCCGCGTGGCCCGTCACCTGCGAGCCGGTTTCGATGGCGGTCAGATGGCGGTAGGGCATACCGCGCTCGAAGAAGGTAGTCACCGAATTGAGCCAGTGGCCCAGCGCCAGGGTCATGACCAGGGGAAAGACCCATAGAGATGAGATCCCGACCACGACCTGCCAGACCAGCATGAGGACAAGGGAGAACACGGCTTCGATGGCCATGGCCGAATTGAGGCGATGGCGGAAATCCTCGGTATATTCGTCCTCCCGAGCGAGAATCGCCAGCGTGCCGAGGCAGGGGGAGAAGATGACCTGCACCAGTCCGGCGCTGGCCAACACCAAGGCAAAGCCGCCGAAATCAGCCGGCACCAGCAGACGCATCAGGATTAGCTGGCTGGCGAATCCCGCCAGCGACTGCACCAGGGAACTTCCCATCAGCAGCGCGCCGTTCCGCACGAAAGACCGGCCCCAGCCTTGCCGGGCCGTCGCGTCATGGGCGGAAGACTCGGCCCGGCGGTCCATCAGCGCCGCATGGTCTCGAACAGACCGATCAGGCGGTCGACATGATCGGACCATTGCAGATCGGACAGCACTCTTGCCCGGCCATCGGCCGCCAGTCGCTGGCGCAGGGCCGGATCGGCATCCAGCGCCAGGACCTGCTTCAGCATTTCTTCGGGCCGGAAGGGCGCGGCGTAGAGGGCGCAATCGCCGCAGACCTCGCGCGCCACCGGCGTGTCGGCGACAACCACCGGCAGGCCGGAACTCAATGCCTCGGCCATGGGATGGCCAAAGGTCTCGGCCACCGCCGGAAAAACAAAAACATCGTGGCTATTGTAAAGTTTGGGCAATTGCTGATACGGCACCTTGCAGAGGGTCAGCTTGCCCGCCGCCGACAGGCGCTCCATGGCCACGAGGTCAAGGGCACCGCCGGGCGAACTGGCCGCATCCTCCATCTGCATGGTAATGGTGGCATGGGCTCGGATGCCGGCCGCCTCCAGCCGCTCCACCAGACGGCAGACGTCGCCCGGCGATTTGTGCGGGTAGTAGACCGACACGTAAAGCAGGCGCAGCACCCCATCCTCGCGCCACGTCCGTGACCGTTCGCCTAGATTGAAGAGGTCGCCCAGGGTGCCGTAACGATTGACCTCGACCTTCCCGACGCTTTCCGGCTGCCATTGCGCCAGCAGATCCTTCATGGCCTGGGACGGGGCCATCACCTTGTCAGCCCAGATCATGGACTGCAGCATCAGCTTCCGGCGCATGAAGCGCCAGGCGGCCAGCTTGATCCCCTGGCTGGGGGCCACATAGTGAAGGTAGAAGGGATCGAATAGCCCGCCCTCGCGCATCAGCAGGAGTTGGGGCACCGGTGACCGGAAGATGCCGAAATTGGCTGACGAGAACAAGACATCGGGGTTGGTCCGCGCCACCACCCTTGGCCAAACCAACTGCTCCCACAGCAAGCGATGGGTCGGATTGTAATTGGCCACCGGATGGCGGATCGCCTTGATCCCTTCGGGAAGCTCGAACTCGGGCGAAACCGCCGCGGTCACGTCGATGCCGCGATCACGGAGCGCCCCCAGCATGTTGCTGGTATAGGTGAGGATGCCGCCCCGTTTGGCGGAAAAGGCGTTCATCAGAATTTTCATGACAGGCCCTTCGCGGCGGCAAGCACGCGGCTCAGCACGTCGCCATGGCCGAGGCCCAGCTCTTGCACCCGGCGGAGACCGGCGACGGCGACAGCCGTGCGGCTCGCATCGTCAGCGAGCCAACGGCGACACTGGGCCACCAGGTCACCGTCGTCGCTGAAATAGGCCGCAGTACACTCGGAAGGCAGCAAGGCCGCCATCTCTTCCGACCGTTCGTGCATCATGAACGCTCCGCAAGCAGGAATCTCGATGGATCGGGTGGTCTGCCGATCCCGGTTGAAATGTCGCAGGAAGCATAGGTTGATTTTGCTGGCACACAATACCCGGACGTAATCCTCGCCGTAGACCGGCCTGTTCTCCACCACCAGACCTGAATGGGCTCCCGCCATGCCACCCCAGCCGTTACCCCAGACACGGCAATTCAGCCCGGCCCGGGCCAGATGGAGAAGACTGGCGGCGCGCGGTGCCTCAAAGGTGCCGACGAAGCTGATATCGGCGCCGAAACGTGCTCTGTCGCCGTCATCCACCGTCACGGGACGGTGAAGCGACGGGTCATAGGAATTATTAACGAACAAAACCCGCCGCGCGCCGCGCGCCGGCATCTCCCCGGGCTCGGCGTTGAACGACTTGGTGGTGACCCACAGATCGAACAATGGAATGGCGGCGGCAAGCCAGTGCGACAGGTGGCGCGGGTTGACCATGTCGTCTTCCGAGATCCACACCAGCGACAGCCCCGGATTGATAGCCTTCATCCCTCGCAGGGTCCGGCGGCGCACGGTCCGGACATTGTCGAACAGGGCCAAGTCGAACTCGCGCGCATCCAGTCCCGCCAGGGTGGCATTGACCCCGGCCAGGTCGAAGGGGACCCGCAGACGGTAACTGATGCGATAGGCAAGCGACGGGACCCGTTCGCAGGAATGGCCTTCGGGCGTTGAGGGCACGAAGCGCACCGAATGGCCCAGTTGGCGCAGGGCGTCAAGCCGCTGAAGCGAGCGCGAGCCTGGAACCGATTCGGCAACGAACAGGATTCTCATGCCGAGCCTCTCGGTCGGTTGGTCACACGTTCGAGGGCCTGCTCCAGCCCCCGGAGATCGGCGCCAAAGTCCCAGGACTCGATTCGACGGCGCGCCTGCTCCCCCAATTCTTGCGCCCGCGGCAGAACCCGGCGCAGGGCTTCGGCCAAGGCCTCCACGTCGCCTGGCGGCACCACCGCGCCCACCTGCTCGTCCACCAGATCGTGGGCGGCACCGCATTGGGTGCTGGCGATGACGGCGGTGCCGCTGGCCATGGCCTCGTTGATGGCCAATCCCCAGGCTTCGCGCTCGGCGGCCAGGACGAAGACGTCCGCCAGGGCATAGAGTGCCGGCATCTCGGTCTGATTGCGAAAACCAAGGAAATGGACATCCTCTTCTGCCGCTGCCGCCAATTCGGCCGCCAACTCGCCGTCTCCGACGAAGAGCAGAATGGGACGCCCCCCAGGCGACGGAAAGACCTTCCGCCAAGCCGCCAACAAAGTATGTGGATGCTTTCGGCGGCTGAACTTGCCGGCGTACAGTACCACCTGCCGCTCCTCCGGCAGGCCGAGCCGGGCACGCAGATTCGGCGGCGCGGCGGCGGCATGGCGGGCGAAAAAATCGTTGTCAACGGCATAGGGCATGGAAAACACCCGGTCCGGGGGCACGCCGAGTCGGGTGTAATACTGGGCATTGCGGCCGCCGATGGCGAGGAAGCCCTGGCACAGGCCGAACAACGCCCTGAGAGCGGCACGCTTGACCACCCCGCGCCAGCCTGGACCGTCCGGCATAGCCCCATCCCAGTTCTCGCCCCGCATCAACACGGGGCGACCGAGCATCCGGACGGCCAGCAGCGCCACCTTCATCTCCCATCCCTGCCAGCCATGGAGCCAGACCACGTCGGCCCCCCACACCTCGCGGCCCAGGGCGGCGTAGTCGAACAGGGCGTGGTCGTAGCCCTCTAGCAGCGGCACGTCCCAACTCACCGCGCGGCCGAAGCCGGGGTCCAGAGTCCCGTCAGGCTTCCTCAGGAACAGCACCCGCAGCCTGATATCCGGCTGGGCGGCGATCAGCCGCAGCAGGGGCGCTTGATACTGGATGGGATGGCTGACCACGTAGAGTAGGCGGATCACGGCTCGTCCCCCCACCGCTGCCGCCAGGTCTCTGCCAGGCCGTCCACGAAGGCCGCCTCTCCGAACCGCTCAACCGCCAGGGCGCGCGCCGCACGGGACATCGCGTCGCGCATCGGTCGGTCGGTGACGATGGCGGCGATCCGCCCGGCCAAAGAGTGGGCGTCACCTTGGGAGAACCAGCCGGTCACCCCGTCGACGACATAGTCGTCGGGGCCATAGCCCTGGGCCGCCGCCACCACCGGCACACCGCAGGCCACCGCCTCGACACCGACGATACCGAGGCCTTCCTGTGCCGAGGGCAGGACAAAGGCGTCGAGGCTTTGGTAGAAGGCCGGCAACCCTTCCGCCGGGACATGACCGAGAAACTCGACCTTGTCGGCGAGTCCCAGCCGCCCGGCCAGGGCCGCCAGCTCCGGCGGCGCCTCGCCGGCCAGCCGCAACCGGACGGGCGCACCGGCACGGGCCAGTTCGGCCAACGCGTCGAGCAACAGCGGCACCCGCTTGCGCGGGTCGCCCAGACGGCCCGCGAAACCGATGGTGCCGGGCTCGGCAGGGCCGGCTGGCGGCGTGAACAGCTCCAAATCCGTGGGAATGGACAGCAGACGGGAGTCGGAGGCCCCCTGCCCGGCCAAGGTCCGGCAGGTGTAGCGGCTGACCCCCATCACCGAGCAAAGAGACGAGGCCAGGACACGGCGCTGCTGGGCGAGAAGCATGGGGCGGACCACCGCCCGGTCCACCAATCGCCGGGCCCAGCCCATAGCCTCTACCCGGTCCCGGCGGTCGTCGTCCACCGGACAGGCGCACCACAGAAGATGCGGCACGCCGCACTCCACCAGGATGTTGGCCACTAGCGGCGTCCCACCGATGGCTATGTGCCGGTCATGGCTTGCCACCAGGGTCCGCCAGGAGGCCGAGGCTCGGGTATAGGGCGCTTCCAGCTCGGGAAACCGGCACCCCACCGCATGGCTGACGAAGCCATCCCAGCACTGTCCTTCCCGGCTGCCCGGCCGCGCACCGCCGGGCAACCGCCAGGACGGGACCACCAGATCCGGATGGTCGCTGAGGGTGGCGTAGTAGGCGACGCTGACTGCCCATCCCAAACGGCGCAGATGGCGCGCCATGATCGCCGCCTTGGCCGGCACGCCACCCCGGAAGGGCGGGAGAGTCACCAGCAGCAGCGACCCGCGGCTCATGGTCAGGGGGCCAATTCTTTAAAAATCCCGGACAGCCGCTCGGCGCAGCGGACCCAGGAGAAATCGGCGGTCCTCCGCACGGCGCGCTCCGACAGTTCCGCCCGCCGCGCCTCATCGGTCAGCAGCACCTGTACCGCCCGACACATGGAATCCACGTCCTCGGGATCGAAATACTCCACCGCATCTCCGGCGATTTCCGGCATGGCGGTGCGGTTGGAACAGGCGGTGGGTGTCCCGCAGGCCAAGGCTTCGACCAGAGGATTACCAAAGGTCTCCACCGTCGACGGAAAAATGAAGACACGGCAGCTCTGGTAAAGGCGGCACAGTTCGGAAGGCTGGACATGGCCGAGAAAGGTAACCTTGTCGCCCAACCCCCGCTGCGCCACCGTGGCGTAAAGATCCGCCGCGTATTCGGCATCCAGCGGCTTGCCGGCGATGGTCAGGGTCAGGTCCGGATGGCGTTCCAGCAAGCGGCAAAATGCCTCCAGAAGAGTGTGGTAGTTCTTCTGGATATAGATATCGCCGACCGCCAGCAGCGTATCGCCGCGCTCACCGTTTCCCGGATGAAACTCGGGGTTGATCCCGTGATTGATCACCGTGATCTTGGATTTCAGCCAGCCGAAAGGCCAGCGGGTCAGGCTGGACACCGTGTAATTGGATACCGCGACCACCCGCCGGGCCACGCACATGGACACCAGGGTCATGAACGCCACCGCCGCCCAGTAGGCGATCTTGGCGGGCCGGGCCTCCTTCTTGACCACCGAGAGGGAATTGCGGGCCAGCAGAATGCTGTGGGGCGCCAGCAACGGGCCATAATTGGCCGGCGAATAGACGACGTCGGCCTCCACAATCCTGGCCACCAGAGGCAGCACGAACTGCTCCCACAAGAAGGTGCGCGACATGCTCTCGCCGAACCGGAAGATGTGCAGGCGGGCAAAATCCGCCAAGCCTTCGTATTGACTTAGCTGATTGGCGTGCAGAACGAGATGCAGTTCAAGCTCGGGATCGTTGGCCAGCAACGGAACGATGTTGCTGAGATAGGTGAAGCCACCCCCCGATTTCGAGTGCAGCGCGTTTACAAGAACTCGCACAGCAAGACACCCTTCAATATCGTGACTGTATGGCACAGCCGAACCTACCCCACGGAATGGGGCATCTCCTCCTGCCGAGGACTTCGGATGACTGACGCGAATCCCCTGATTTGTAGGGGATCGAATGTCCAAGCACAATGGGCTTTTCGCCGGCCCGAGCTCCGCTCTCACCTCGAAAGCGCCCTACTCGGAAGGGATACGCGGCGGGTCGGCAATGAAACGGCGAAACTCCTCCAGACTGATCCGGCCCAGTCTGGAGGCGCCGCGAATACGGCTGTCATAGATGCTGCGATAGAACGAGCAGCCTTGGCAGCTTTCGGGAAAATCCCCGGCCTCCTGGCGGTCGATCAGCCCTATATAGGCGGGGTTGTCCGCCGACAGGATGGTCGCCAGGCTGTCGCGCCCCAGATCGCCAATGATCAGGTCGTCGCGCACGGCACGGCAAGCACAGGCGTTGACCCGCCCGTCAGCCAGGATCTGGATGTTGTAGAAGGGCTGGATGCAAGCCCCGTTCTTGGGCACCAGGCGGCCCTGGATCAGCCGCATGTCGAGACCGCCGAGATCAGCCTCGCTCACCAGCCCCCCCCAGTCATCGAGATCGTTCTGCACCACCGCCGGAACGCCCAGAGAGATCAGGCGGTTAACCGCAGCATGCAGAGGACCGTCATACGCGCCGTCCAGACGATAGCCTCGCTCGCTGCGCAGGCATAGCGACATGCCCGGCAGGGCGCCCCTTGCCCGCACGACGGCTTCCAGCACCGCCAGGTTGTCGAGCAGACGGCGGAACTGGCACTGGCCACGCCCGGTAATCCGCTCGAAGGTCGGGAGATCATGGCCATAGAGGCTGACCACGAACAGTTTCAGGCGCGGCATGGACAATATCTCGTCCAGCTGGGCCGCATCGGCGCCGATAAGATTGGTGTAGAGCAAGATGCCCTGCTCGCCCCGTCCGATCAGGGTGTCGAGCAAGCGCAACTTGTCCAGAATGGACTTGTCCATGAACACGTCGCCGTTGATGGGCGTCAGCACAATATCGGCAAAGCCCATGGCCAGGGACTGAGTCACATAGTCGCGGAACCGCTCGGTCTCCATCACCCGCCGGGGCCGTAGACCCAATCGGTAGGTACAGAAGCTGCACTCAAGATTGCAGTGGCTGGTCGGCTCGATGAACATGTAGGTGCGCGGATGGGGGACATAGCTGCGCCCCAGTAACCGGCCGATGGCGGTATGCAGGGCCGTGGAAACCGATAGCCGCAGCGTGGCCAGCAGATTGGCGCCCTTCATCACGGCCGATCAGGTCGAGCGCAGCAGGCGCGCCGCCAACCGCCGCCGCAATCCACCCAGATCGCCCTTGGCCACCATGCGCCCCACCAGCCAAAGGCGGCGCAGCCAGACCAGAGCCGGATTGGCGCAGAAATCCAGCTGATAGCGCCAGGCCGCCAGACCGTTGGCCACCGCCCCCAGAATCGGACCGGGGCGTTCGCACAGCCGCTTGGCCAGCCACCAGACCAGGGCAGTATTCCAGGGAATCAGATAGATGCAGTTTTCCAGAACGGTCTTGCGGTCGAAGCGGGTGACCACCGGCCTGTAGATGAAGTTGTAAAGGGTGTTGTCGGCGACCTTGTCCTCGTGCAGGTCGGCCTTGGACACATATCCGGCCGCCAGGGCGCGCTCGGTCAGGGGGTAATGGGGGAAGAACTGCAGCTTGTAGGTATTGAGCTTCAGCGGCTGCGGCATGGCGGCCAGCAGGCGGATGCTCTCCTCGATGGCCTCGGCGGTGTCGAACGGGTTGCCCAAGATCAGGTCGCATTGCACCTGGACACCGCATTCGGCCAGCATGTGGGCCTTTTCCAGCAATTCCACGTTCTTTCCCGGGCGCTTCAGCACATCGGCGCGAATCTCGTCGGACCCGGATTGAATGCCGAAATGCATTTCATAGAGCCCGGCTCCGACCAGGGCGCGAACGTTGTGCTCCTTGATCAGCTTGGGAACCAACTCGCAATTGAACGGCGGCCCATCGGCTTGGCGATAGGCCTCGCTGAACTCCCGCGTCCAGTCGTCGAAAACTCCGAACACCTCGTCATTGAAGCTGGCGAAGCGCGCCTTGGGCTGACGGGCGGCACGGTCCAGAACCTGGGCGATGACGTTGGCCGGACTGCGCAGCCGTACGAAGCGGCCGTTGCCGCGATTCATGGGAATCAGCAGGGAATTGACGCAGTAGCTGCACATATAGACGCAGCCGCGCCCGGCCATGACCAGGATTTCCTCCGCCTCCATCTCGGGATCGTGCTCGGCGTGGCGGCCGTATTCGATAAAGTGCATCTGCGGCTCGCCATAGGCCTCGAAAGGAATGAGGTCCAGGTCCTGGATCAACATGCGCTGGCCCATGTCCACCGTCCGGCCATCGGCATCCCGATACCACAATCCCTTGATACCCGAGAGATCCCGCGATCCGGCCCGCAGCCGTTCGAGGATATCCAGGACCACCAGTTCGCCCTCGCCCTTGCAGACGTAGTCGGCGTAACCGAGGGCCTCTTCGGGAGAGATGGTCGGGTGCTTGCCGCCGGCCACCACCGGAACGTCAGTGATCTCGCGCACGGCGGCGATGACGCGGCGTGCCGCCGGCACATAGGGGGCAAGTACGCTGATGGCCACCATGTCGGGATTGACGCGGCGCAACAGCGCCTTCAGATACCCGATCTCGTCGTCGGTGATGGGAGTATGGCGGTTGGTCAGGTTGTCCTTGAAGAACACCGCATGGGAGTCAATCCCCGACTGGCGGGCCAGCTGGTGAAAGCCACGCACCGGAAACGACTTGAAGCAGTAAAGGGAGATGAACAAGACCCGGGGGCCGTCCGGCGGAGGGAAAATCCAGGGCGGACAAGCAGCGACCTTGGCCAGCAGGGCCAGGGTGGGATCGGGATTGGCGGACGGGGTCGGGGGCGTAGGCATAGCGGCTATATAGCCCATTCACCACCAAATTTCACCCCAAACGCCGGATCGCAACAGAACGAAGGCGGACCCCGGCTTTCAGTTTACTTCCGTGTGCCGACACGATAGAACCGGAACCGTTCAGATTTCACCGGGAACCACGGCGTGACCCCGAATTTGCTGTTACAGGCGGGTCTGGAGCCACTGCTCGCAGCGCATCCTCTCGCTTGCCTGGACGTAGGGTCGCGGGGTGGATTCGAATCCGATCTGCTGCCCATCGCCGGTGTGGTCGACGCCATCGGATTCGAGCCGGAGCCCGCCGCCTTCGAAGCCATTTCCGGCCAGGGGCACGGCCCCTGGCGGTCCCTGCGGCACCTGCCCCATGCCCTGGCGGGCACCGAGGGCGAACGCACCCTTTATATTCCCGAGGATCCCGCAAGCACGTCGCTTCTGCGCCACGATCCGACGATCGCCGGGGTTTTCGGCAAGCGGCACTTTTCCCAGTTGGACCATACGGTAGGGGTGCGGACCCGCCTGCTCGACGCCGTACTGGCCGAAACAGGTATAGAACAACCCGCCTACCTCAAGCTGGATGTGGAAGGTGCGGAACTGGAAATCCTGCAGGCGGCTCCCAAGTCTCTTGCCCACCTGCTGGCCATCAAGACCGAGGTTTCGTTCCTGCCCTTCCGGCATGGCCAGCCCCTGGCCGGGGACGTCGAGACATTCCTGCGCGGCCATGGCTTCGTCCTCATGGACCTGATGCGGCCCCATCATTGGCGGGTCCACGGCTATGTGGCCCATCCCCAGGCCGCCGCCCAGGCCATTCCCTATTCCCGCGGCCAGTTAGTCCAGGGTGATTTCCTGTTCTTCCGCTCGCCCGAGACCGTCCGATCCATGGAGCGCCGTCTTCAGCTGGCGGCCCTGGCCATGGCTCACGGCCATTTCGACTTCGCCGGCCGGCTGCTGCTGGAGCCCGCCACCACCGCCTGGCTGCAACAGACCCAGGGCTGCGACGCGGCCCGGCTGCTCGACCGCTGCTCCCACGCCTTCGGTCGGGCGGTCTGGCGGGAAGAAGTCTGGCAACACCTCCGCCGGATGGCGACCTACGCGCGCTCATGGAAAGCGCTATGGGGAGCCCGTTCGCCATGAGGATGCCGAGCCTCTGCTCCGAAACCATAGCGACATGGCTCCTGGCCACGGCTGCATTCGTCTTCCCGTTCCTGGCCGTCATCGCTCCGCTCGGGATCACGGTCGAACTCGCCATCCTGGGCGTGACCGTCCTTCCCTTCGTCATTCAGAGGCGGGCCTGGCGTCGCCTTCCCTTTGCTGCCCCGGCCCTGCTCTTCGCCCTGGTATTGTGGGCCGCTACCAGCACGCTGTGGGCCGAGGCCCCCCAATAGGCCGCGACAGCCTCCCTCCGCCTCCTGGGGATTTTTCTGGCGGGTCTGTCCGGCCTCTGCGCCGGGCTGGCTCTTCCCTCAACCGCCATCCGTCCCATCCGCCTGGCCCTACTGGCTGGTTTCGGACTGGTGACCATCCCCTTGCTGGCCGATGAACTGGCGGGACAGTTTCTTTCGGACTGGACTCATCTGCCACCCCGCTTGACGGACACACATCCGATCAAGCGGGGAATCATCATCCTGGCGCTGCTGCTCTGGCCGGTCCGCATCATCCTCCGCCGTCGGTTTGCCGGCCTGACCCAGATGCTGTTTGTCGTAACCATGATCACCCTCATCGCTTTTAGCCATAGCTCCACCGCCAAGCCCGCCACCGGTGTTGGGATCGTGGTGGCCTTGGCCCTCATGCTTGCCCCGCGCCGTGGTCCGGCCGTGGCCGGTGGCTTATTGGTTCTGGCAACCCTGAGCATTCCTCTTATGGCGTATCACCTGCCCTCGCCACGTCACACGTTCCAGCACTGGACCTTCCTGTCCCCATCCGCCCACCATCGGGTAACCATTTGGAGGTTCACCGCGCAGCGCATTGCCGAACGTCCTCTTCTCGGTTGGGGCATGGATGCCTCACGCGGGTTCCCGGGCGGGGATCATGAAGTGGTGGTGCGCCGCTACGTGGATGGAGTGAGGGCTGCCGAACTCACCGAGCCGATGCTACCCCTTCACCCTCATAATGCCGTGCTTCAACTCTGGCTTGAGCTTGGGGTGGTTGGAGCGATAATATTCAGCGCCTTTCTCATCTGGCTGCTTTCGCATATCGCACGGTCATCCCCTACTCTGTGTGGGGACTTGATGGCGCTAAACGTGGCCAGCAGCAATGGCTAGAGGCAGCTTCGGCTTCTGGCCGGGATGGTGGCAGCGACGCGGAGCAAGGCACACCCATCGGACACTCTTGTCCAACCCACCTGAATGGAACGAAAGCCTACAACCATGAGGGAATGGCTGATCGAATATCTGATCTGCCCCACCTGCCCCGGTGAGATCGGACTGTCCCTGTCCATCGCCGTGCGGGACGGCGATAATATTTTGGAAGGCGAACTAGCCTGCCCCACCTGCAACACCCGGTATCCGGTGCTGGGCGGCGTGCCGCGCTTCGCGTCGGCCGCGGCCGATTATTGCGGCAATTTCGGGTTCCAATGGAATACGTGGCGAGCGCTGCAGATCGACCGCCTCAGTGGCCACCAGCTATCGGCTGGGCGCTTTTTCGGAGACAGCGGCTGGGACCCGGCTTGGCTGAAGGGCAAACTCATCTTGGACGCCGGATGTGGTGCCGGCCGCTTCGCCGACGTAGCCGCCTCGGCCGGAGCCCGGGTCATCGCCTGCGACTTGAGCTCTGCCGTGAACGCCTGCCGCGATACCACCGCCATCTGGGACGGACGGGTTCAGCCCATCCAGGCGTCGCTGTTCGATCTTCCCTTGCGGCGCGGCATCTTCGACGGTGTGTTCTGCATGGGGGTGATCCAGCACACCCCCGACCCCAAGCGGTTGATGGGCGGGCTGCCCACCTTCCTCAAACCCGGCGGCCGGCTCGCCCTGAATTTTTATGAGGCGGATTTCTGGCCCTGGCTTCAGGGGATCAAATACGCCCTGCGGCTGGTCACACCCCATCTTCCGACCGGCGCGACCCTTGCGCTATCGCGAGCCCTGGTCCGGGTATTCTTTCCACTGACTGCGGCCTTTGCCCGTCTGCCGGTATTTAGAACACTGAGCGTGATGATCCCCATCTGTCCGGTCCACGACGCCGTTCTGACCCCGGAGCAGCGCTACGCCTGGACCGTGCTCGACACCTTCGACTGGTATTCGCCGCGCTACGAGAAGCGACAGAAGTACAAGGAGGTCGTCTTGATACTGGCCGATGCGGGAATGGCCGATATTTCCGGACGGACAGGGGCCGTCACTGCGAGAGCCCCAGAGCGGACCTAGAGGAAATGGACCGTAATCCGCTGGCGACTCCCCTGGTCATGATGGTTACAGCCGCAATTCTTATACCGGTGGCCCTCTGTCCCTTCTGGCTGCCGACCCTGCCGTCCGAGGGGTTTTGGGTGGCTCGCGGTCTTGCTGTGACCGGAGGTATGGCGGTTCTCACGGTCATCGGCCATGAAAAGGACGCCCGAGCCAGACTACCGCTGGTATTGGCCTCCCCCGCCGTCACGCTGCCGCTGCTGGCCCTCGTGTTCTACAGCGTGATCCCAGCGATTTATGTGGAGTTGAATTTTGGCGGCCCGATCGCCGTACCTCCAGGCGCCCTCTCCGAAGATCTCCACAAGCCCTTTGGCCTCTACGCCGCCTACGCCGCCGCCTCACTGGCTGAAACCTGGGTTCTGGCCTTCTCTGGCATTGGCCTGCTGCTCGCGATGGTTTTCGACCGACTCATCGCCGCCCACCCCGACCGGGACACCCACCGACCATACCTGATCTGGGGTCTGGTCTTGGTGTGCTCCGCGGGTGGCGCCTTTCAGCTGGGAAAAACATATTTTCCGTCGTCGTGGGCAAGCTCCCTGGTCGACAGCCTCCCGCCACTGGTGATGTTCGGCATGGCGCTGCTGACCGGAGAATGTGCAGCTCATCCGATCCGTCGTGGAACATGGGTCGTGGCTGGATTGGCGGTTGGACTGGCCTTGCTGTTCCCTTACCAGATAAAGGCATTCGTATTTTTCTTCGTCGCGTTGCTGCTAACTATCTCTTTGCGGTCCCGGGGATGGACGCGGATCGCCGTTGTCGGAACGCTGCTGGCCACGCCGGCCCTGGGGGCCGGCGTGGTCATGCTCCCTCGCGGAATAGCCCCCAATTTGGCCGGCAAGATCGTATATCGACAATCCGAAACGGTGTTTTGCCTGGACTTTGCTCTGCGTGAGGCAGCGGCGGGCGGCGGAGAGTGGCGTACCGGCCCATTCTACTTCACTGCGGGCCTGATCCCACGCGCTCTGTGGCCTGATAAGCCGTCACTGTCGCACGGCGATGCGTTCGGCAGGTTCTGCGGTCTGGATATTCCCGGGCATTCAGCGTCTATCACCCTCCTCGGCGAGCCGGCCCTCCGGGGCGGCCCATGGGGTATAGCGATTGCGGGGCTGGTCTTGGCGAGCCTATCGGCCGCCATGATCGCCACGTGGAAGCGCGGCGGCCGCATCTCAACCGCACTGGCCCTTGCTCTAACTCCCTGGTTGATCGATTTCGACCAGCACTTCGCCATGTACGTCGCCAATCTGACAAGGGCATTTCTGGCGGCTCTGCCCGTGGCTCTGGTGCTTAGACATTTCACTCGGCGACAAAACGGGCTCTCCGCCCCCTCCTGACCTCCGTCGCTACGCCCCGTCCTGGTGATGACGGGCCGATTCCAACTGGCTGAGACGCATATAACTGATCTGATCGGCGATGAATCCCTGCAAGACCAGGATCAGACCAGCCAGGACCAAGACCACGGATAGCGACGGAAAGCCCAGGCCGTGTACCAGCGCCAGGACCAGACCGTAGGTCAGTCCAACTCCGGCCAGCATCGTCCCCACGGGCAAAAATACCCGCAGCGGGGCGAACAGCATGATCATGCGCATAACCAAGATCAGGGCTTGCAGTCCATCCCCCAGTACCACCTTGCTGGTTCCGACGCGGGGCTGGGTAGTCACCGGTTCGAAGGCGACGGGGTAGTCGCGCTGAATCATGATCATGGTCGAGGTCATGCTGGCGCTGTAGCGGTTGGGCAGCAAGGACAGGTAGGGCCGGATGGCGTCGCGGCGAAAAACCCGGAGGCCGCAATTAAGGTCGGTTCCCGCCCCCAATCCGAGGGACCAAGCCAGGGCTCGGATGATGGCCTTACCGAAGGTCCGAAACCGACTGGTACCGGCTGGCCGCTGGCCGATGACAGCCACCAGTCGCTCTGTTTCCAGCCGCTGCACCATGGTGGCCAGGTTCTTGACCTTGTGCTCGTTGTCGGCGTCGAACCATGCGACGTAATCACGCCCTGCCGCCCGCATCCCGGCTTTGAGTGCGGCGCCGTAGCCTCGATTGAACGGCTGCCGTAGCACGATTACCTCGGGTACTGAGGCCGCACGCTCGCCGGTCCGGTCGGCGCTACCGTCGTCGACGACGATGATCTCGGCCTCGGGCAGAGCCTCACGCAGGCCCCTGAGAGTGGGAACGATGCCGTCTTCCTCGTTGTAGGCCGGGATAACAATACTCAGCCGGCACTGCCAGGACGGGATGGAGGAAGAGGGATCAACGGACATGGGACAGCGTTTCCTTCCACACCGCAAACGTCAGGATAGGCCAAAGACCATAGCCCAGGCTGCGTTCCCTGTCTCGGTGCTGGTGCCACAGCCGACGCACGGCGTCCGGCCGAAGCCAGGGAGCCAGTTCCTCGGCCCGGTCGTCGAGCAGATTCTGGCACAGGGGGGCCAGCGAATGGCGCACCATCCGGTCGATAGGCAAGTTGAAGCCTTTCTTGCGCCCCCGGGTTATCTCGCTGGACAGGCCCATGGCCGCCAGGGCGCGGCGCAACGGAACCTTGCCTAGGCCGAGATCGGAATACAGCACCCGGGAATCCACGCGGCCCGCCAGGTCCATAACCGCCGACGATAGGAAGGGAACCCGGATTTCCAGGCCGTGCGCCATGCTCATGCGGTCGACCTTTATCAACATATCGGCGGGCAGATAATACCGTTGATCGGCCAGCAGGCACCGATCCAAGATCACCTCGCATCCAGCCATGGCGGCCGCATAACCCGCCGTCGGGTCGAGGGCAGCCAGGGCAGGTCCGCGGATTTCATTCAACAAGAAGTCTGGATTCAGGCGGCGCCACTCGCAATGCGGCTCCCGTGCTGACAGGCCCAACAGAAACCGTGACAGTGCCGCAGCAGGAGGCAGTCTCCGCTCATCACTGCCGCCGAGTCGAGCCAGGGCGGTGCCGAGCCGGGCGGTAACGCCCCTGGGAACTATCGGGCGCAACAACATGGCCAAGCGGCTGGCCCCATAGGTCGGATAGCCGGCGAAAAACTCGTCGGCGCCGTCTCCCGACAATGCCACCGTCACATGGCGGCGGATTTCGGCGCAAAGGCGATGAAGCGCGAAGGCGCTGGAGTCGGATAACTGGCCGTCCAGATGATGGACCATGGCGCGAAACGTCGCCTCGGCACCGTTCTCCACATCGACCGGCACCCGCACCAGCTGCGCGCCTATCTGGCGAGCTACCAGAGCCGCCAGTGCGGTCTCGTCGTGGCTGCTTTCGGTGAACCCAGCCACGAAGGCGGGAATATCCGAAGCCCGCCGAGCGGCGGCGGTGACCAGGGAACTGTCGATGCCGCCGCTTTGCAGTACACCGATCGGCACTTCACTGACCAGCATGCCCGACACGGCAGACGGCCAGATTTCGGTGAAGGCCGCGACGGCATCGTCAAGACGATGGATCTCAGGTCTGCGAACCGGCTGCCAGAAACGATGGACACTCCAGGATCGGCCGTCCCAGGTTTCGACGGTGCCGGGCGCGATCTGCCCGATACCCTCCAGCAAGCTGGCGTCGGGTCCAACATATCCGTGGGCGAAAAAGCTGTTCAATGCTGCGGGGGAGAAGACCGGCTCCCCCTCCAGTACGGGAAGCAATCCTTTGATCTCGCTGGCGAAAGCGAAGCCCTTGGCATGGCAATGGCGGTAAAGAGGCTTGATGCCCACGCCGTCACGAGCCAAGACCAGAACCTTGCGCCGCCGGTCCCAGATGGCCACAGCGAACATGCCGTCCAACCGGGTGAACAGATCGTTTCCCCAGGCCAGCCAGCCGGCCAGCAGGGTTTCAGTATCGCAGGCAGTGCGGAAGTCGTAGCCGGTCTCGAGCCGAATCGCTTGGCGCAATTGGGCGTCGTTGTAGATTTCACCGTTATAGCTGATCACCGCCCGTCCGGCGGGGTCCTCCATGGGTTGGGCTCCACCGGCACCAAGCCCGCGTATGGCCAGCCGGCAATGGCCGAGGGCGACGGACCCGTCCGCCCATATCCCGTCGCCGTCGGGGCCGCGATGGGCCACCGCCTTGATCATGGCGACAACCCGGGATACCTCGACAGGCCGTCCTTCGAAGTGGTAAACGCCGACGATCCCGCACATGGGGCGGACTATAGCAGCGGAGGCGGACCTTGGAAATGCGGACCGGACAGGCGGTCAAGGGAATGGCGGGAGCTTTGCCGCCTTCCTGGGCATTGCGATGCCCAAAGCCGCCGCTGCAAAGGGTCGTCGACCTGCTGGGCGCGCCTTTGCGCATGGTGGTCCTGCCCGACCTGGGATCGGAACGGCTGGGCCTGACCTCGCTGCGCTGCGAGCGTTTCGCCGCCGTGCTTCCCCAGATGCGGGGACGCTGCCTGGACATCGGCGCCGGCGACAATGTCTTGCTCCGGCTTTACGAAAGCCGGGGCGGCTCTTCCGGCAATATCGGAGTCGATGTGGTGGACTGGGGCGGCGGCTGCGTCCTAGTGCCATCGGCCGACCGGTTGCCCTTTCCCGATGCCAGCTTCGACACCGTGACTTTCGTCGCCTGCCTGAACCATATCGTCGAGCGTGCCGGCGCTCTCGCCGAGGCCCACCGCTTGCTACGTCCCGGTGGACAGGTCGTGCTGACCATGATCGGCCGCTTCCTGGGCGAGCTGGGCCATCGGCTGTGGTGGTATTCCGAGGACAAACACCGGGATGAGGTCGAAGGCGAAACCGGTGGATTGGACCCGGCTGAAATGATCACTCTTCTGCATGAAGCCGGTTTCGTCAACCAGCGCCAGAGCAGCTTCGTCTACGGCCTCAATCGTCTCTATATCGCCGAGCGGACCAGCACCCGGTAACGACCGCCGGCATGGGTTATGACCCAGCCCGGGATTGATGGCGGCTCGATATCGGCGATGATGACCCCGGCTCCCAACTCGTCGGCCAGGGAGACGGCACCCGGCCAATCCCTGGATTGGTGCGCGCCGTCAAGCCGCCGGCTCAGGTCAAGCCAGCGATCCAATACGCCGTGGTTGGCATAGCCCAGCGCGGTGCCGCCATCCTTGTAGCAGAATACCACCGGCAACTGCGCGTAGTACCGGACGGCCAGCGCGGCATCGACCCCCTCGTAGCGGTCGAGGAACGGCAGAACCGGGGTTCCTCGGCTAAAGTCCCGCCGCAAGGCGTTCAGCATGGACAAGCGCTCGATCCATTCGTCCGGCGGGCATAGGACTTGGCCAGACGCCAGGCAGGCGACGGATGCCCTGGATGGTAGCACTCCGGGTTTGTTTACCAGCAGCCAGATCCCGGTAACGGCACTGACCAGCAATATGGCGGGGCGTCGGGAGAGACACCCCGCAGTCTCCACCGCCCCCCATAGGCCGAAAATCATCAGGACCGGGATGGCGTAGCGCATGTTGCGAATGGAATCGATCTCCACCGGGAGAAGCTGGTAGTACCGCCCGACGGCCTGCTCCACCAACGTTACCCCAAGTGACGCCACCACCACCATGACCACCCAGCCCAACAGCAGGATCAGGCGGGGACGCTGGTGCGGCGCCAGCACCCAGACCGCCAGCGCTCCGGTCAGTCCCCA
This sequence comes from Phaeospirillum sp., assembly GCA_030824585.1. GTDB lineage: Bacteria > Pseudomonadota > Alphaproteobacteria > Rhodospirillales > Magnetospirillaceae > Phaeospirillum. The sequence continues at coordinate 72,743 of JAVBXM010000020.1, forward strand.
GGCGGGGACGAACCAGCCTGCCCGCCACTGGGAAATCATCTCCCGGGCATAGGCCAGCCCGTCCATGAAAATGCTGCCGAACAACTGGTGCTGTCGGGTGACCGCCTCGGCGTAATTAGCCGTGACGCCGTGCTGATGCCCGGTGAGGTAATTGATGGCAAACGGCGTTATGATCGCGACAAACACGAGACCGGTCCTGAGTAACCACCAGGCCCATACCGCCAGAGCTACGCCGCCGGGGCCACGTAGCACCAGACTCAGCCATGAGGCCAACGCCACCGACGGTGCGCTGACCGGATGGACATAGATGGAAAAACCGTGCAAGGCGAACAGGCGCGGCCAGCGCCGGGGAGAATCGGCGTGGACCAGCAATCCGCCGAGCAGGAATGGCAGAAACGCCTGAAAAAAGAAGCGCGGCTCGGCGTCGACATAGGTGCCGTAATAATCAATGGTCAGCGGTACCGTGCCGAACGACAGCAATCCTAGCGCCATGGCCCAGCCGCCGTGGCGGAACAGAATCTGGCCCAGGTGCCGGTAGCCCATGGCCTGAACCCACATAACCGGCCCCAGCAAAAGGATGAAGGCGGTGCCGAAATCGCCCGCAAGGGGAGCCAATCCTATCAACAAGGGAATGTGCAGCGTGGCGTAGAACCGGAAGTTCTCGGAATTGGCCAAAACCATGTCGCCGCCCCATTGCCCGGGGTAACTCCACGCTGCGGCAAACGAGGCGATATTGCCCGCATCCGAGCCCAGTAAGGCAAACGGTACGATCCCCCGCCACCATGAAAGGGCCAGCAGGGCGGCGATCATCGCATAAAGAGCGGGAACCGCCACCGGATGCCGGAGACATAACATTAACCACTCCTCCGGTTCAAATAATCAGGGCCAACGATCCGGGCTCTTACCTTCGGGAAAAGGAAACTGACCGATCACCGCCCAGACGGTCCCTTCTCGATGCAGGAGAAATACCGCATTGACCGGCTCCAGGGACAGATTGGCCTGCCCGGAATAAACGAAGGCCCAATGGGCGGTCTGTGCATCCAGCCAGGCGTGGGCCTCACCCCGGGAGAAGGCGGACATGAACGAATCTACCTTGACCCGCCCGCTCCATTCATAAGAGGCCATTACGCCGGAAACGCCGCTGCCCTGGGGATCGATCACCACTGCGTGCTCACCCCAGGGAATCATCTGCCCGGCCATATGCAGGGATTGCCGCAGGAATGGCTTGCTTCGATCATGATCGAAGCGAATCTGGCCGACCACCAGCACCGGCCCCACTAGGACAAGAACCACCGCGAGCCGTCTCAGCAACCGGGCGGCGACTGAATGCTTCCCGCGCTCCAGCCCGCGGCCTACCAGCATGGCTGCCGGCAGCATGATGACCAAGCCGAGATGTGTGTTGTAGCGCCAGTACGAGGCCACGTGCAGCGCTTCGTAATCGCCGAACACCACCACGTAGGTCACGAGCAGGAACAGGTTGTAGCCCAGGAAGACCAGCCCGGCCATGGCGCACAGGCGGTCCAGCCGGTCGCGGTCGCGCAGGAAGCCCCGCAGCCCAAGCACCACCATGACCAGGCTGAGACCGAAATAACCGCCCTTGTTGCCGGCCACGTCCAGCATGGCCCGCAGGATCTGGGGAATCTGGGCGACGTGCCACTGGTCCATGGGCTGGATCGCCATCTCGCGCCCGGCGAGATGGTGATCCACATGCCAGCGCCACAGCCCAGACACCAAGGCGGGCGGCAAGACCATGACCAACCAATGAATCTGGAACAGGCCTCTCCATCCCTCCCGGCGCAGGGCCAGCAAGAGACTTCCGCCCAGAATGCAGCCGAACAGCGCGGCATTACCCGGCTTGACGCTCATCAGCGCCGCCCCGGTCAGGCCGAAGATCAGCGCCCAGCGTCCGCGAAATCGTCGATCGCCGCCGCCAGCCACCTTTTCCCCCAGCAACGCCAGAACCGCCGCCAAAAATGCGGTCGCCACGTCGGCATAGGCGGAAAAGGCCAATTTGTGCACGAAGGTCGGTGAAGCGACGGTAGCGGCCAACAGGGCCACCGCCGCCGCCGGCAGGGTCAGCCTGCGGCTGGAATCGTCTCGCGCCAGACCGGCCAGCAGCATGGCGAACAGCGCCAGCAGCAGTACGTTGAGCAGGGCAGGAACCGCTTCCGAGAACCCTGAAAGGGTCATGGCGGCAAGGCCGACCATGGGCCAGCCATAGGGATAGGCGGCGCAGCAGGTGTCCATGACCGGAGCCCAGGGGCCACCCGGCACGGCGTGGTTGGTCTGGACATAGCGGAAGGCGTGGAGCCAGTGGCTGAACTCGTCCCATTCCGAGCCGCGGCGATCGGACAGCAGCAGCAGCAACGGCAACGCCACCACTAGAACCGGCAGTCCGATGCCGGCCCACGCACCGAGTTCCCGGCGGTCCCGGATCAGGGCGGCGGCGGCGGCGGCGGCGATCGCGCCGAGACCGAAACGGAGATCGATGCCGGCCACTCCGAAGGCGGTCCCGACCAAGATCAGTCCACCCATTCCGGCGCCAAAGGCGAGTGCCGGCTCGGATCTGGGCAGCAGGAGTCGCCCGGCAAAGGCGATGACGGTGATTGCAGCCACCGAGGCGGCGACGGGTCCCGGTTGCAGGGTGATCTGACCAAGGAGGGCCATGGAGTCAGACAAAAAGGAAGCGATTGCCATGAAACACACAGTCCTTGCCACGATGAGGGACCTAGATATCCGCAGCCGATAGTGAAGTCCAGAATCAACGGGATAGCCCTCAGGCTGCTCGGGCTTGACCCTGCGGCCGCTCTCCCTTAATCAGAGGCGTTCGGCACCCGGCCGCAGTCGGGTCTTCCGGGGAATGTGGACATCCATGAAACTGCCGCCGCTGTCGCGCGCCTATCTGGCTTTCGCCCACGATGTGTTGATGGCGGCGCTGTCCTTCGTCGTCGCGCTCTATCTGCGCCTCGGTGACGATGCCTGGGTGTGGTGGGACCGTCTCGACCTGGGGCTGGCCACCGCTCTGTTCACCTTGGTCGCCGCCCCGGTTCTCGTGTCGCAGCGTCTCTATCGCGGTGTCTGGCGCTATGCCTCGGTCAACGACCTGATGGCGCTGACCCGCGCCGCCACCCTGACCATCCTGGTTTTCCTGCTGCTGCTGTTCCTGACCACCCGGTTGCAGGCGTTGCCTCGCTCGGTGCTGCTGATCAACTGGTTCGTGCTTCTGGCGCTCCTCGGCGGGCCGCGCTTCATCTACCGGACCCTCAAGGATCACCACCGCAATCGCCGCCGCGCCCAGGGCGACCATGTGCGAGTACCGGTGTTGCTGGTCGGTGCGGGCGACGAGGCCGAACTGTTCATCCGTGCCGCCCACTCCCCCGATGCCGAGTATCGGGCCGTCGGCCTGCTGAGTTCGCGCGGGGCGCGGGTGGGGCGCCACATCCACGGCATCGACGTGCTGGGCTCCACCGAGGAGATGGCCGATGTGGTGGCGGCTCTCAAGGCCAAGGGGCAGGCGCCACAACGCCTGGTCATCACCGACCACCGTCTCGACGGCTCCGAGGTCCGGCAATTGCTGGACGACGCCGACCGTCTGGGCATGACGCTGGCCCGCATCCCCCGGATGATGGAGTTGAAGGACGGGGTCGAGGAGCGTGTCACCATGCGCCCCATCGCCGTCGAGGACCTGCTGGGTCGCCCGCAGGCGGTGCTCGACCGTCCGGCCATGGAGGCCATGATCAAAGGGCGCCGCGTGCTGGTCACCGGAGCGGGCGGCAGCATCGGCAGTGAACTGGTGCGCCAGATCAGCGATTTCGGCCCGGCCTCGCTGGTGCTGTTCGAGGCCTGCGAGTTCAATCTCTATTCCATCGACCAGGAGATCGCCGCCCGCCAGCCCGGCCTGGAGCTGGTGCCGTTGCTGGGCGACGTGCGCGATGCGGTGCGGGTGACGGAGGCCATGGCGCGGCACAAGCCCGATCTGGTGTTCCACGCCGCCGCCCTGAAGCATGTACCCATGGTCGAGTACAATCCCGACGAGGGCATCTTGACCAATTGCGTCGGCACCCGTCTGGTGGCCGATGCCTGCCGCGCCAACGGCGTTTCCCTGATGGTACAGATCTCCACCGACAAGGCGGTCAACCCCACCAATGTCATGGGGGCTTCCAAGCGGGTGGCGGAGATGTATGCCCAGTCCCTGGATCTGGCGGAAAGCGACGGCGGCGGCACCCGTTTCGTCACCGTGCGCTTCGGCAACGTGCTGGGCTCCACCGGTTCGGTGGTGCCACTGTTTCAGAAGCAATTGGCCGAGGGCGGGCCGCTCACCGTCACCCACCCCGACATGACCCGTTATTTCATGACGGTCCGCGAAGCGGTGGAACTGGTGCTGCAGGCCTCGGCCTTCGGTATCGGCCACCCCGCCTATCGCGGCAAGATCTTCGTCCTCGACATGGGCGAGCCGGTCAAGATCGTCCATCTGGCCCGCCAGATGATCCGTCTGGCCGGGCTGCGCCCCGACGTGGACGTCAAGATCGCCTTTACCGGCCTGCGTCCCGGCGAAAAGCTGTTCGAGGAGCTGTTCCACGGCTCCGAGCCCACCGTCGCCACCGAGATGCCGGGCATCCTGGTGGCCGAGCCGCGCTCCGCCGATGCCGCCGAGCTGGGCGCCGCCATTGAGGGCCTTGCCCGCCTGTGCCGCGACCATGATGCCGACGGCGCCCTGGTGGCCCTGTGC
>JAVBXM010000064.1 GCA_030824585.1 Phaeospirillum sp.
TGGAGCGGACCTTGACGGCGACGCGCAATTCGGTCTCGTCGCCGCCCAGCCAGTTGACCGCCTCCACATGGACGGCGGGACAGTTCAAATCCTGGCGGCCGCCCACCACCACCCTTCCGCTTTCCGGCTCCAGCCCCACCACGTAGAGCGGCGGACCGCCGCCCAGGCCGAGGCCCTTGCGCTGGCCGATGGTGTAGTGGATCAGCCCGGGATGGCGCCCCAGCACCTTGCCCGCGGTATCGACGATCTCGCCCGGCCGCGCCGCGTCGGGGTGCAGGCGGGTGACCAGCCCGGCATAATCGCCGTCGGGCACGAAGCAGATATCCTGGCTGTCACGCTTGGCCGCCACCGGCAAATGGTGCCTTGCGGCGATGGCCCGCGTCTCGTCCTTGCCGGCCATGTCGCCCAGGGGGAAGCGCAGGAAGTCCAACTGCGCCATGGTGGTGGCGAACAGGAAATAGCTCTGGTCGCGCCCCGGATCGCGGCCCGTCCACATCTGCGGCCCCTGGGAACCTTGGCGGCGGCGGACGTAATGGCCGGTGGCCAGCGCGTCGGCGCCCAGGTCCTTGGCCACGCCCAGCAGATCGCGGAACTTGACCGTGCGGTTGCACTCGATGCAGGGCACCGGGGTGCGGGCCGCCAGATAGGATTGGGCGAAGCGCTCCACCACGTCGCGGCGGAAGGTTTCCTCGAAGTCCAGCACGTAATGGGCGATGCCCAGGGCGTCGGCCACGGCGCGGGCGTCGTGGATGTCCTTGCCGGCACAGCAGGTGTTGGGACGGCAGGCGCCGGGCTCGATGCCGCTGGTGGCCAGATCGTAGAGCTGCAGGGTGACACCGACCACGTCGTAGCCCTGCTCCCGCAGCAGCGCCGCGACGGCCGAGGAATCCACCCCGCCCGACATGGCCACCACCACGCGGGTGGCGGAAGGCGGCTTGTCGATGTCGAGAGAGTTACTCATGCGCTCCTTATTAGGGGATGGGCGGGCCACGTTGCAACGAGCCCGTGGTGCCTGTATAGCTGGACGGTCATTTTCCCCTTTGTCCGGACCCTTCCGCATGGCCTCGAAAAAGAAGTCGGCACCTTCGCGCAAGCTCAACCTCGGCTGCGGCCGCGACGTGCGCGACGGCTGGATCAACCTGGATGCCATGGCCCTGCCCGGCGTGGACGTGGTCGCCGACCTGTCGCTGTGCGCCACCACCCGCCTGCCCTTCGAGGACGACAGCATGGACGAGTTCCTGCTGTCCCATCTGCTGGAGCACATCCCCGCGCCCCTGCCCCTGATGCAGGAGCTGTGGCGCATCGCCAGGCCGGGGGCCAAGATGCAGATTCGCGTCCCCCACGGCGCCCATGACGATGCCTGGACCGACCCCACCCACGTGAAGCCCTATTTCGCGCGGAGCTTCGGCTATTTCTCCCAGCCTTGGTACTGGCGGGCCGATTACGGCTATCGCGGCGACTGGCAGCCGGAACTGGTCACCTATTCCGTCCCCCGCCGCCGCTTCGCCGGCCAGATGCCCGCCCAGATCCTCGAGCAGATCGACGGCCTGCGCAACGTGGTCACCGAGATGATCGTCGACCTGGTGGCGGTCAAGCCCCTGCGCCAGCCCAAGAAGGAGCTGATGCAGGCGGCCAACATCAAGATTTCCCTGGTGGAATAAGCGGGCTGCCGACCGATCAGGCCGGCGGCACCGCCGCGTTGAGCGCCCGGAGCGTCTTGGAGCGGAATTCGCGGCGATACAGCACCGCCACCACGGCGGCGGTGGCAGCCACGAAGGCGCCGGCGTGGAAGAACCAGATCATCATGGCCAGGGCGAAATAATAGGCGCGCAGGCCCCGGTTGAAGCTGTTGGCGGCCAGGGCGTTGAGCCGGGCGGCATGCTCGGCGAAGCGGTCCTTGGCCTCCGCCGAGGCCGAGGGCTCGGGTGCCGCGCCCAGCAGGATGCAGCAGTAATTGAACTGCCGCAGCGACCAGGTGATCTGGAAGAAGGCGTAGACGAACACGCCGGCCAGCAGCATCACCTTGGCCTCGAAGGCGCCCTGGGCCATGGGTGCCACCAGCGGCAGGTCGCGCACCACGGTATAGGCCCGCTCGCCCGAGCCGATCAGCGCCACCAGCCCGCCGAGGATCAGGATGGAGGCCGAGGCGAAGAACGACACGGCGCGCATCAGGTTGCCCATCAGGGCGCTGTCCGCCACCCGCGCCTCGCGCTCGCAAAGCGCCCGCATCCAGGTGCGGCGGTGCCGCGCCGTGGCGGCCAGCAGGGAATGCCCGCCGAGCGTCAGCCGGTCGGCGATGACGGTATAGCCCACCCACAGCACCAGGAAGGCGGCGAAGGCGGCCAGATCGATGGTGGGCAGCAGGGCGAAGGGGTTCATTCCCGGTTTCCCAGTGGCAAGCGTCGTGCCCGGACGTGTTCCGGGCATCCACGCCGTTCAGGTGGCACCACGGGGATCACCGGGTCAAGCCCGGTGACGACGGTGAATGGCCAAAGATCAATCCCGCTCGTCGATCCAGGCCATCTGGATGGCCTCGAGAATTTTCTCGTTGGACTTGGCGGGGTCGTCGGCGAAGCCGGGCAGGTCGCAGACCCACGCGTGCAGGTCGGTGAAGCGCAGGTTGACGTTGTCGACGCCGGGATGCGCTTCCTCCAGGGCGATGGCGATGTCGAGGGTATCGGTCCACTTCATCGCCACGTCCTCCCTACTTCTTGTCGACCATCATGTTGCGGGTGGCGGCCGGCAGGGTGACTTCCAGGCCGTCCAGGTCCTTGCTCATGATGATCTGGCAGCCCAGGCGCGAGGTGGCGGTCAGGCCGAAGGCCAAGTCCAGCATGTCCTCCTCGTCCTCGGTGGCGGGCGACAGCTTGTCGTACCATTCCTTGGCAACCACCACGTGGCAGGTCGAACAGGCCAGCGAGCCCTCGCAGGCGCCCTCCAACTCGATCTTGTTGCGGTGGGCCACCTCCAGCACCGACAGCCCTTCGGCGGCGTCGACTTCCTTGCGGGTCCCGTCGGGGGCGATGAACGTCATCTTGGGCATAGGCTGGCCTTTTCCTGTCTATTCGCCGCTAAGGGCAAGATCGCGTCAGTATGATGCGTGAATTTTGCCCTCATACTATAAATTGGGGGCTGATTCACCCGCCAAATCATGCTGATTTGACGGGATCAGATCCCAGGGCGTCGTCGAGCTTTTCCACCGTCATGCCGGCCAGGGCGGCCCGGATGCCACGGTCCATCCGCCGTTCGGCGAAGGTCTTGGTGGCGGCCTCCAGGCCCTCCGACGCGGCCGTCACGGCATCGCGGTCACCGGACGCGATGGCGCGATCCACACCGGCGATGGCTGCATCGATATCCTGTCGCTCGGCCGGAGACAAGAGGTCAGAATCGGCACCCAGCGCCGCCTGCACCGCCAGCACCGAGCGCCGGGCCTCGACCGCCGTCTCGGCGAACAGGCGCGACGCCATGTCGTCCTTGGCGTTGACCAGGGAGTCACGCAGCATGTTGGCCATCTCGTCCTCGGTCAGGCCATAGGACGGTTTGACCGCCACCTGCTGCTCCACCCCGGTGGTGGCTTCGCTGGCGGTGACGGTCAGCAGGCCGTCGGCGTCCACCGTGAAGGTGACGCGAATACGCGCCGCGCCGGCCGCCATGTTGGGAATGCCGCGCAGCACGAAGCGGGCCAGCGAGCGGTTCTGGTCGACCATCTCGCGCTCGCCCTGCAGCACGTGGATGGCCATGGCGGTCTGGCCGTCCTGGTAGGTGGTGAATTCCTGGGCCATGGCCACCGGAATGGGGGTGTTGCGCGGAATGACCTTTTCCACGATGCCGCCCATGGTCTCGATGCCCAGCGAAAGCGGCGTCACGTCCAGCAGCAAGGTGTCCGACCCGATGGTCAGGGCCTCGGCCTGCAGGGCGGCGCCGACGGCCACCACCTCGTCCGGGTTGATGTCGGCCAGCGGCTCGCGGCCGAACAGCTCCTTGACCTTGCGCCGAACCAGCGGCATGCGGGTCGAACCGCCCACCAGCACCACGCCCTGGACGTCGGCGACCTCGATGCCGGCATCCTCGATCACCCCGCGGCAAATGCCCATGGTCTTGTCCACCCAGGGCAGGGCCAGGACTTCCAGTTCGTCGCGGGTCATGGAATGGCGCGACGGCTTGCCGTCCACCTCGATCATCCAGTCGCCGGTGGCGCGCCCGGAAAGGCATTCCTTGGCGACGCGGGCGGCGGCCAGGGCCTGCTTGGCCTCGCCCGCCGTGATGCTTTCGATGCCGTGCTCCTTGTGGCGCTCGGCCAGGAAGCGCTCGGCGATGGCGTGGTCGATGTCGTCGCCGCCCAAAGCGGCGTCGCCACCCGTGGACTTGACCTGGAACACGCCCTTTTCCATGCGCAGGATGGAGATGTCGAAGGTGCCGCCGCCCAGGTCGTAGACGGCGTAAAGACCCTCGGCGGCGTTGTCCAGGCCATAGGCCAGGGCGGCCGCCGTGGGCTCGTTGACCAGACGCAGCACCTCGAGGCCGGCCAGACGGGCGGCGTCCTTGGTGGCGGTACGGGCGGCGTCGTCGAAATAGGCGGGAACGGTGACCACGGCGCGATCGACGCTCTTGCCCTGGGCCTCCTCGGCGCGGGTCTTCACGGCGCGCAGGATATCGGCCGACACCTCGACCGGCGTGAGCGTGCGGCCGGCGACCCTGAGGCGCACCATGCCGCCCTCGGCGGCCACGTCCAGGGTGTAGGGCAGCGTGCCGGCCAGGGTCTTCAGATCCTCGGTGCCGCGGCCCATCAGGCGCTTGACCGAGCTGACCACGTGGTCGGGGGCCTCCAGGATCATGCGCCGGGCGTCCGAGCCCACCGTGACGGTGCCGTCGTCGGCGTAATGCACCACCGAGGGGATCAGCCCCTTGCCGTCGGCGTCCCGCAGAACCTCGGTCTCGCCGTCGCGGGCCAGCGCCACCACCGAATTGGTGGTACCCAGGTCGATGCCGACCGCCAGGCCGCGCTCGGAGTCGTGGGGGGCCGGGCTCTCGCCGGGTTCATGGAGCTGCAACAGCATGCTAGGGCAACCTTAGGGCACGGGTTTTCTTGGCGCGGGCCTCTTCGGCCAGCTTGGCGAGGTATTTCAGGCGGATGGTCAGGTGGCCGGCCTCCTCCAGGTTGGAGGCGTTGATGGCGGCCGAGATGTGGCATTGGCAGGCGATCACCTCGGATTCCGCCTGCATGGCCAGCTTGGCGATCTGGTCGGGAGAGGTGGCCTCGGCCAGGGCCTCGCGCTTCTCCATCTGCTCCATCAGCAACTCGCGGTCGTTGATGGTGCCGCAGGCGGTGAGGTCCACCGGATGGCCCAGGTGGTTCAGCAGGTAGGCGGCGCGCTTCAAGGGGTCCTTCAAGGTCTCGTAGGCCTCGTTCAGCGAGGTGGCCTGGGACTGGGACAGCGCCTTTTCCTTCGCCGACTTGGAGGCGAAGCGGTCGGGATGCAGCCGCTTCTGGAAGCCGAAATACTGGCGCTGCAGGGCGTCCAGGTCGAGATCGAAGGACGGCGCAATGCCGAGGCGGGTGAAGTGATCGATATTGCCCGGCCCCTGGACGGCGCCGCACACCGAACAGAACAGGGCGCGCGTCGCCACCGGCCCCTTGCAGGACCAACAGGAAACGATCTGGGCGGCGGCGGGGGCGTTCATCGTCCTCTCCGGTTCCTTTTGTCTTTAACGGAGCGCGGGCTCATGCCGGCCACCCCTTCGTTCAACTCGTTGGCCGGCGTCCAGCCGCCATTGAGGCGGCGGCCAAGGGCGCGGATGCACCCGCTTGGGCCGAGGGACCACGAGGCCGGCCATATCCATGACCGGCCGATTTCAAACGTGGAAGGACTCGCCGCAGCCGCACCGCCCCTTCTCGTTAGGATTCTTGAAGACGAAGCCCGACTGCATCTTGTCCTCGACGAAGTCCATCTCGGTGCCGAGGATGAACATGGTCGCCTTGGGGTCGATCAGCACGGTGACGCCCTTGTCCTCGAGGATCTCGTCGAACTGCGACTTCTCGTCGGCGTATTCCAGGGTGTAGGACATGCCCGAGCAGCCCTTGGAGCGCACGCCGATGCGGATGCCCACGCTGGGCTTGCCGCGCTTGGCCAGCAGGACCTTGACCCGCTCGGCGGCGGCATCGGTGATGGTCATGGGAGCAGGTGCCATGGTGTTCCCCTCTATCTCGTCTAACCGCGCCTCGGCCGATCAGCCCGACTTCTTCTTGTAGTCGGCGATGGCGGCCTTGATAGCATCCTCGGCCAACACCGAACAATGGATCTTGACCGGCGGCAGGGCCAGTTCATTGGCGATGTCGGTATTCTTGATGGAGGCCGCCTCGTCCAGGGTCTTGCCCTTGACCCACTCGGTCACCAGCGAGCTCGACGCGATGGCCGAACCGCAACCGAAGGTCTTGAACTTGGCGTCCTCGATGATGCCTTCCGGGCTGACCTTGATCTGCAGCTTCATCACGTCGCCGCAGGCCGGCGCGCCCACCAGGCCGGTGCCGACCGCGTGATCGTCCTTGTCCAGAGCACCCACGTTGCGGGGGTGCTCGTAGTGGTCGATAACCTTGTCGCTGTAAGCCATAACCGTTCTCCAACTGTCCCTCGGGCCTCAGCCCGGAATCATTCTAAGGCAATTCGGTACCGAATTGCGTAGAAATTTGCCTCAGTGCTCGGCCCACTCGATGGACTTGATGTCGACGCCTTCCAGGTGCATGTCCCACAGCGGGCTCATGGCGCGCAGATGCTCGACCGCCTGGGTGATATGGTCGATGGCGAACTCGATGTCCTCGCTGGTGGTGAAGCGGCCCAGGCCCAGACGCAGCGAGGTATGGGCCATCTCCACGTCGACCCCCAGGGCGCGCAGCACGTAGGACGGCTCCAGCGAGGCCGAGGTGCAGGCCGAGCCCGACGACACCGCCAGTTCCTTGACGCCCATCATCAGCCCCTCGCCCTCGACGAAGGCGAAGGAGATGTTCAGGTTGCCGGGAATGCGGTGGTCCAGGTCGCCGTTGACGTAGATTTCCGGCAGACGCTGCTTCAGCCCGCCCAGCAGGCGGTTGCGCAGGCCCATCAGGCGCTCGTTCTCGGCCCCCATCTCGGCCTTGGCGATGGCGCAGGCCTCGCCGAAGCCGACGCACAGCGGGGTCGGCAGGGTGCCCGAGCGCATGCCGCGCTCCTGGCCGCCGCCGGTGATCAGCGGCACCAGGCGGACGCGCGGGCGGCGGCGGACATAGAGCGCGCCGACGCCCTTGGGCCCGTACAGCTTATGCGCCGAGATGCTCATCAGGTCGATGTTCATGGCGTTGACGTCCAGCGGGATCTTGCCTACCGCCTGGGCACAGTCGGTATGAAAGAAGGCACCCTTCCTGCGGCACAGCGCACCGATCTCGGCCAAAGGCTGGATCACGCCGATCTCGTTGTTGACCGCCATGACCGAGACGATGGCGGTCTTGTCGGTGATGGCGGCTTCAAGCTCGCCCAGATCGACCAGCCCGTCGGACCTGACCGGCAGATAGGTCACCGAGAAGCCTTCCTGTTCCAGATGGCGGCAGGTGTCGAGCACGCATTTGTGCTCGGTCACCACGGTGACGATGTGGTTCTTCTTGTCCTTGTAGAAGTGGGCGACGCCCTTGATGGCCAGATTGTTGGACTCGGTGGCGCCCGAGGTGAAGATCACCTCCTTGGCGTCGGCGCCGATGATGTCGGCGATCTGCTCGCGGGCCTTTTCCACCGCCTCCTCGGCTTCCCAGCCATAGCGGTGGTTGCGCGAATGGGGGTTGCCGAATTTCTCGGTGAACCAGGGCAGCATGACCTCGACCACACGGGGGTCGCAAGGCGTCGTCGCCTGATAGTCCAGGTAGACCGGCGCCCCGGGCGCGCGGGGCAGGCTGGGGCAGGTCGTCTTGCCGAGAGCTGTCATTTGCGAGGATCCCTTACCTTTTGTCGTTTTGATCAGACGGCCCCTAGGCCGCCTCCGAAACCTTCAGTCCCTTGTGCCGGGCCAGATCGGCCCAGGCGGTCAGGAACGCGTCCACATCCTCGTTCCGGCTCGACCATCCCAGGCTGACCCGGATGGCCGATCCCTTGACCCGCTCCTCCAGGCCCATGGCCGCCAGCACATGGCTGGGAGCCACCTTGCCCGAGGAACAGGCCGCGCCGGCACTGACCGCCACGCCGGCCAGGTCCAGCGCCATCACCTGCGTCCGCCCCTCCACCCCCGGCAGAACCAGGCAGGAGGTGTTGGGCAGACGGGGCGCGCCGGCCCCGATCACCGCCGCGTCCGGAACCAGACGCAGGGCGTCCCGTTCCAGCCGGTCACGCAGAGCACGTACACCACATGTGGTGTCGGCCTCCGCCAAATCATCCCCCGCCAGTTGGGCGGCGACCCCCAGGCCGACGATGCCCGCCACGTTCTCGGTCCCGGCCCGGCGGCGGCGTTCCTGGCCCCCACCCAGCAAGATCGGTGCCAGTGTCCGGCCGGATTCGGCGAGAATCAACGCCCCCGCCCCGGCCGGGCCTCCCATCTTGTGGGCGGAAAGCGTCAGGATATCCGCCCCCAGCTCGCTCAGGGAAACACGGATGCGCCCCGCCGCCTGGGCGGCATCGCAATGAAGCCATGCGCCATGCGCATGAATGATGCGGGCGGCCGCGGCCACCGGCTGGACGATCCCGGTCTCGTTGTTGGCCAGCATCAGCGACACCAGGGCCGGACGGGTACTGGCCGCCAGCAGGGCGTCCAGGGCGCCGAGATCGACGATGCCGTCAGGGGTGACGGGAACCCGCTCCGCCTCGGAAGCGGAATCGAGAATGGACGGATGCTCGATGGAGGAAACCAGCAGGCGGGACCGCCCGCTTCCCCGCAATGCCAGGGCATTGGCCTCGGTGCCGCCCGACGTGAAAACGATGCCGGCGGGATCGGCGCCCACCAGCCCGGCCAGTTGCCGCCGCGCCGTCTCGACCCGGGCGCGGGCCGCCCGCCCGTAGATGTGGACGGAGGACGGATTGCCGGGCTCGGCCAGGGACTCCACCATCGCGGCCGCCACCTCGGGGCGCACGGGGGCGCCGGAATTGTAATCGAGGTAGACGGCCCTGGTCACTTCAGCCCTTCCTTTCCTTGGTCCTACCGGGTCCTCGGTCCTACTGGGCCGCCACGGCGCCCGACGGCGCGGCGGTGCCGTGGAACATGCCGGAACTGCCCAGGATGCGGCGCTCGCACACATCGGCCAGCGAGACCGAGCTGAGATAGAGATAAATCTGGTTGCCCAACTCTTCCCACAGATCATGGGTCAGGCAGCGGCCCTTGTTGTTGTGGCAGCCGGCCGGCGAGCCGGGCGAGCAGCGGGTTGTCTGGATCGGCTCGTCCACCGCCAGGATAATGTCGGAAATGCGCGTCTGTTGTGGGATTCGCGACAAAAGATAGCCGCCTCCCGGTCCGCGCACGCTTTTCACCAGCCCGCCCTTCCTCAGCTTGCCGAACAACTGCTCGAGATAGGAGAGCGAAATCTCCTGGCGCTCGGCGATATCGGCCAGAGCCACCGGGCTTCCCTCGGAATGGCTGGCCAGATCCACCATGGCCATGACGGCGTAGCGTCCCTTGGTGCTGAGTTTCACGATATCGTCTCCCGTTCCAGATGTCGGCCCGTCGTCCCGGCGGCCGATGAGGTTACTGCTTCGATGTGAATGGTCTTGTCACCCATTTCAGCCGTTTCCGGCTGGGAGAGGCGGGCGCAGGCCTGGGTCGGGTGGCCGTGCAGCTCGGTCTCCAATTCCTTGACCCGCTCCATCAGGGTCGCCACCTGCGAGCGGACGCTGTCGATGGCCCGGGCCACCGGATCGGGCAATTCCTCGCCCGGCAGGCCATAGGCGCAGAACTCGCCCTCCTGGCGGCGCATCACCATGCGGGCCGGAATGCCCACCATGGTCACGCCCGGCGGCACGTCGGTCAGCACCACGGCGTTGGCGCCGATGCGCGCCCCCTTGCCCACCGTGATAGGGCCCAGCACCTGGGCGCCCGAGCCGACGATCACCCCATCCTCCAAGGTGGGATGGCGCTTGCCCTTGTGCAGCGAGGTGCCGCCCAGGGTCACGCCGTGATAGAGCGTCACGTCGGCGCCGATCACCGCCGTCTCGCCGATCACCACGCCGGTGCCGTGGTCGATGAAGAACCGCGGCCCCAACTGGGCGGCCGGGTGGATTTCGATGCCGGTCAGGATCTTCCCCACATGCGAGACGAAGCGCCCGGTCACCCGCAACCCGTGATGCCAGCACCAGTTGGACAGGCGATGGAACATCAGTGCATGCAGTCCGGGATAGCACAGCAACACCTCCAGCCAGGAATGGGCTGCGGGGTCGCGCCGGCGAATAGACGCAATATCTTCTTGAAGGGTCTTGAAAATCATAGCTCGCAATATGTTAATGTACGTCGCGACGGTCGTTAGCGATCGCCAGGGGAATGCCCGTCCGGGCGCTGACATAGCGAAGGTGAATATAGGATGCCCGACAAGGCCGGTCAAGATTGACGGGCCAAAATCCAATTTGTTGTTGTATTTTCCCCGACACTACCACTCAGGTTTGAGCGGGTGCCGGGCAAGGGAGACTGTACGCACGCCATGCCTGAAGTGATTTTCAATGGACCCGACGGCCGCCTCGAAGGCCGCTACCATCACGGTAAGTCGCCGAACGCCCCGCTGGCCCTTCTGCTTCACCCGCATCCGCAGCACGGCGGGACCATGAACAACAAGGTGGTCTACGCCCTGTATCATGCCTTCGTGCGCCGCGGCTTCTCGACGCTGCGGTTCAATTTCCGCGGCGTGGGCCGCAGCCAGGGCAAGTTCGACAACGGCCAGGGCGAGTTGTCCGACGCCGCGTCGGCGCTGGACTGGATGCAGTCGTTCAACGCCAACGCCTCCGCCTGCTGGGTGGGCGGCTTCTCGTTCGGCGCCTGGATCGGCATGCAGCTGCTGATGCGCCGCCCCGAGATCGACGGCTTCGTCTCGGTGGCGCCCCCGGCCAACGTCTTCGACTTCTCGTTCCTGGCGCCCTGCCCGTCCTCGGGGCTGATCGTCCACGGCACCGCCGACGACCTGGTGCCCGAGCCGACCGTGGCCAAGCTGGCGGCCAAGCTGGCCACCCAGCGCAACATCAAGGTCCGCTACCAGACCATCGAGGGCGCCAACCACTTCTTCGGCACCCATCTGGACGCCCTGGACGGCATGGTGGATTCCTACCTGGGC
>JAVBXM010000043.1 GCA_030824585.1 Phaeospirillum sp.
GACCTGCTGACCGTCAAGGCGTTGCGCCTGATCCAGGGGGCCGCCCTGGTGGTCTATGACCGGCTGGTCAGCAAGGAGATCATGGAGCTGATCCCCCCCGCCGCCGAGCGGGTCTATGCCGGCAAGGCGCTGGGCAACCATCATCTGGTCCAGGACGAGATCAACGACCTGCTGCTGTGTCTGGCGCGCTCGGGCCGCGACGTGGTGCGGCTCAAGGGCGGCGACCCGTTCGTCTTCGGGCGCGGCAGCGAGGAAGCCCTGCATCTGGCACGGCACCAGATCGCCTTCGAGGTGGTGCCGGGCATCAGCGCCGCCGCCGGCTGCTCCACCTATGCCGGCATTCCGCTGACCCATCGCGGACTGGCCACCGGCGTGCGCTTCGTCACCGGCCATCTGCGCGACGACCGTTCCCTGGATCTGGACTGGACCAGGCTGGCCGATCCCGACGTCACCCTGGCCGTCTACATGGGCCTGCAGGCCCTGCCCGAGATTTCCGCCCAACTGATGGCCGCCGGCCTGCCCGCCGATACCCCCGCCGCCGCCATCGAAAGCGGCACCACGCCGCGCCAGCGCCGGGTGATCGGCACGCTGTCCACCCTGCTGGAGCTGACCCGCGCCGCCGGATTGCAGGCCCCCACCCTGCTGATCATCGGCCGGGTGGTCGGCCTGGCCGACGAACTGGACTGGTTCGGCCACGCGCATATGGCGCCGGAGCGGCAGAACAAGTGAGCAAGGCGCAGCCGAAGCGCGGCGCCATCGAGGCGCCCGGAGCGCAGCGGAGGAGCCAAGGGGCCGCGAGGCCCCGCCCGGCGCTTGAGGAACAAGCATGACCCTGTCCGACTCGGCACTGGTGCTGGTGGGGCATGGTTCGGGCAATTACCCCGATGCCGCCCGCCCCATCCTGGCCCTGGCCGAGTCCATCCGGAACCGCAAGCTGTTCGCCGAGGTGGCGGCGGTCTTCATGAAGCAGGACCCGCCCCTGGCCGACGCCCTGTCGCTGGTCGCGGCCCCCACCGTCTACGTGGTCCCGGTCTTCGCCGGGCGCGGCTATTACACCGGCACCCTGATCCCGCGGGAAATAGGACTGACCGGTCAGGTAACGGAACGCAATGGCCGCCGGGTGGTCTATACCGAGCCGGCCGGCACCCATCCCCGCCTGCCCGGCCTGCTGGCTTGCCGCGCCGACGGCGTGGCGCGGTCCTGCGGCTGGGAACCGGGAGAAACCAGCCTGCTGCTCATCGCCCACGGCTCGGCCCGGCCGGGCGGCGCGGGCGAGACGCCGCGCGCCATCGCCGGCGCCCTGAGCGCCATGAGCCGCTTCGCCGAGGTGGAACTGGCCTTCCTGGAACAGGAGCCCCTGGCCCGCGACTGGCCGGACATGGTGCGGGGAAAGCGCGTGGTGGCCCTACCCCTGCTGGTGGCGCAGGGCATGCACGCCGGCCGCGACATCCCGCCGCTGTTCGGCCTGAGGCAGGGCGAGACCGGCCCGATCGATTGCCAAGGCCGCCGGGTGGCCCTGGCCACCGGCCTGGGCGCCGAACCGGAGCTGGAGGAGATCATCCTCGATCTGGTCAGGGGCTCTCCTTAGAGCCGGATGCTTTGAGGTCGAATCGCTTCGCGATTCGTCCGAGAAGCTGAATCCGCCTCTAATCAATACGTTAGAGGGCGATTCAGATAATGGATCGGCGCGAGGCCGCGTCGATCCATTATCATCGCGCTCTCGCCCATTCCGCCATCACCGACATCATCTCGCCCACCGTCCTTTCGTCCAGATCGACGATGGTGAAGCGGGCGCGGCCCTCCTTGATGCGCATCCTCAGGATGCGCATGCCGCTTTCGTGATCCACGGCGGAAAAGGAAATCTCGCGACTCCAGGGGGCGGTCAGGGTGGCCAGTTGGGTGACGTCTTCCTTGGCGAATTCGGGCGTGTCGGTGGTCATGTTCCCTCGATTCTCTGGTGGTAGCGCGCCCGGTAGAGCAGGCGCGGCGTGGCAGGATCATCCTTGAAGGGCTCGCGGGTGTGCAGCGGATTGTTGGAGACCAGCCCCTGGCCGGGTTCCAGCACATGCTCGAAGATGAAGGGCGACGGCCCGTCCAGCAGACGCCGGATGGCGGCGGCGGCCGGGACGGCGGCCTCGGACCAGATGGCGTTGCGCGACCGCGCCGTGTAGCGCATGTGCAAGGCCCCATCCGGACCGACCGAGAACACCGGCCCCACCGTCGCCGGGCGGGCGAGGCCTTCCTCGTCGTTGCCGGGGATGGTCATGGCATCGGGTTGCATCAGCACCCGGACCAGTTCCGGCTCCTCCTCCCTGAGCAGGATATACAGCATCTCGTGATCCATCAGCCGGTTGGCGCCCCCGAAAGCCGCCTTGCCGGCGCAATGGAGCAGCAGGGCGCGGACCGTACGCTCCGGCGGATTGTAGTAGCCGTCGGTGTGCCAGGTGATGGGCCGTTCGGTATAGGGAATGTAGCGGGCGCGCGCCCCCTCGCGGTGCACGGAAAGCGGGGTGATGCCGTCGTCGTCGGCAAGCGCATTGGCATCCAGCGAGGCCAGCCCCAGCCGGGCGGCCAGGGTCTTCAACGCCGCCTTGTGGTCGCGCCCCGCCTTGGGCCGCTCGGCATAGACCGCCATGTTGGACCGCCGCAGGCGCCGGGACAGGGCGTCATGCTCGGCGGGACCGAGCGCGGCGATGTCGTCCACCTCGACCACCAGATCAGCGACGCCGGCCGGGGCCAAAGACAGCTTCCCATCCCGCCAGCGCTGGTAGGCGGCCCGATCATCGAGAGTGAAGTGCCCTGGAATCATTGAAACTTTTCCTCCAGCACCATTTTCATGCGAATTCGCTAAAGAATCCACTTGGATCGGCGTCTCCCATAATATTATCATCCTCGAATGTAACGAGCCGCATAGAACGGCCCGACGTATCAGGAGAGGTCCGGGAGCAGCGCTTCCCAACGGATCGGACATTTCATCCAGCGTATTGCCGCGCCGCCCTGGCGCGCGTGCGAATGCATCGTGACGACGGTGAGGGAGCGAGAAGCAATGTCAAAGAAGATGCCGCCCACCCCAATGCTCGACCAGTTGGAAAGCGGTCCGTGGCCCAGCTTCGTGACGGGCCTGAAGCGCCTGGCCGAGGGTGACGGGAGCAAGGCCCATTCCGGCATCATGAAAAGCCTGCTGGGCCAGCTGGAGCACAGCTACCAGACCCGCAAGGGCTATTGGAAGGGCGGGACGGTCGGCGTGTTCGGCTATGGCGCCGGCGTCATCCCGCGCTTTTCCGAGGTGGCCGACCAATACCCGGAAAGCTCGGAATTCCACACCCTGCGCATCATGCCGGCTCCGGGCTTCTTCTACGACACCACGACGCTGCGCCAGATGTGCGACATCTGGGAGGAGCACGGCTCGGGCCTGATCGCGCTGCACGGCCAAAGCGGCGACATCATGTTCCAGGGCTGCCACACCGACCAGGTGCAGGCCGCCTGGGACAAGATCAACGAGATGGGCTTCGACATGGGCGGGGCCGGCGCCGGGGTGCGCACCTCGGCCTCGTGCGTCGGCCCGGCGCGCTGCGAGCAGGCCTGCTTCGACACCCTGGAAGCCCACCGGACGATCATCAACGACTTCACCGACGATATTCACCGGCCCAGCCTGCCCTACAAGCTGAAGTTCAAGTTCTCGGGCTGCGCCAATGACTGCGCCAACGCCACCCAGCGCGCCGACGTGGCCATCCTGGGGACCTGGAAGGACGACATGCGGGTCGACCAGACGGAAGTGCAGGCCAAGGTCAGGCAACTGGGCCGCAAGGAATTCATCAACCAGGTGATCCGCATGTGCCCGACCCAGGCCCTGGGTCTGAACGACGACGACACCCTGGACGTGGACAACAAGTCCTGCGTGCGCTGCATGCACTGCATCAACGTCTGCACCAAGGCGCTGAAGCCGGGCAAGGAGCGCGGCATCTGCATCCTGGTGGGCGGCAAGCGCACGCTCAAGATCGGCGACCTGATGGGCACCGTGGTGGTCCCCTTCATGAAGCTGGAGACCGAGGAGGATTACGCCGCCCTGCTCGAACTGGCCCACAACATGCTCGACTTCTTCGCCGACAACGCGCTCGAGCACGAGCGCACCGGCGAGATGATCGAGCGCATCGGGCTGGTCAACTATCTCGAGGCCCTGGGCCTGCCGCTCGACGTCAACATGATCAACCAGCCGCGCACCAACTCCTACATCCGCACCGACGGATGGGAAGAAGAGGCCCGCAAGTGGGCCGAGCGCAAGACCAACGCCGCCGAGTAGGAGAGACCTGGATCATGAGCGAACTTCGTCGTCCCATCGAAAGCGGTGTGCCGGATTCCAAGCAATTCATGCATCCGGCCCTCGTGCGCAATTACGGCAAGTGGGCCTTCCACGACCGGCCGCGTCCCGGCGTGCTGCGCCACGTGGCGGAATCGGGCGAGGCGGTGTTCACCGTCAAGGCCGGCACCCAGCGCCAGTTGGACGTCTTCACCATCCGCAAGCTGTGCGACATCGCCGATGCCTTCTGCGACGGCCATCTGCGCTTCACCGTGCGTTCGTCGGCGGAATTCATGACCACCGACGAATCCAAGGTCGAGCCGCTGATCAAGCGGCTGGAGACCGAGGGCTTCCCGGTGGGCGGCACCGGCAATTCGGTGGGCTTCATCAGCCATACCCAGGGCTGGCTGCACTGCGACATCCCCGGCACCGATGCGTCCGGCGTGGTCAAGGCGCTGATGGACGAACTGGTCCATGAGTTCAAGTCCGAGGAAATGCCCAACCGCGTCAAGATCACCACCTCGTGCTGCCAGATCAATTGCGGCGGCCAGGGCGACATCGCCATCAACGTCCAGCACACCAAGCCGCCGGTGATCAACCACGCCCTGGTGGCCGGCGTGTGCGAGCGGCCGGCGGTCATCGCCCGCTGCCCCGTGGCGGCCATCCGCCCCGCTTTGGTGGACGGCAAGCCGAGCCTGGAAGTGGACGAGAAGAAGTGCGTGTGCTGCGGCGCGTGCTATCCGCCCTGCCCGCCCATGCAGATCAACGATCCCATCCATTCCAAGATCGCCATCTGGGTGGGCGGCAAGCATTCGTCGACCCGCACCAAGCCCATGTTCCACAAGCTGGTGGCGGCGGGCCTGCCCAACAACGCGCCGCGCTGGCCGGAAGTGGCCGAGGTCGTGAAGAACATCCTTACCGTCTACAAGAACGACGCGCGGGCCTGGGAACGCATGGGCGAGTGGATCGAGCGCATCGGCTGGCCGCGCTTCTTCGAGCTGACCGAGCTGCCGTTCACCAAGTACCACGTGGACAACTGGCGCGGCGGCCGGGCCAATCTCAACGCCTCGGCCCACCTGCACTTCTAGGAGAGCGGAAGATGAAATTCGCCGTTCTGGTCAACGAGGGCCCCTACAACCACCAGGCCGCCGACAGCGCGTTGCAGTTCTGCAAGGCGGCCTTGGACAAGGGCCACGAGATTTTCCGGGTGTTCTTCTATTACGACGGCGTCAACAACGCCACCAGGCTGGGCGAGCCGCCCAGCGACGACCGCAACGTGACCCGGAACTGGCAGAAGCTGGCCGAGGACCACAAGGTCGATCTGGTGGTCTGCGTCGCCGCCGGTCTGCGTCGCGGCATCACCGAATCCAACCTCGCCCAGGGCTTCCGCATCTCGGGCCTGGGCCAGTTGATCGAGGCCGGCATCCATGCCGACCGTCTCGTGACTTTTGGAGACTAAGGCCATGGACGATATGGAAAGCGGCGTCGTCAAGAAGTTCATGTTCGTCAACCGCAAGGCGCCCCATGGCACCGTCTACGCCCTGGAAGTGCTCGAGATGGTGCTGATCTCGGCGGCTTTCGACCAGGATGTGCATCTGGCCTTCCTGGACGACGGCGTGCTGCAGATCAAGAAGGGGCAGACCCCCGCCGGCATCGGCGTCAAGAACTTCTCGCCCACCTACCGGGCGCTGGAAGGCTACGACATCGAGAAGCTGTACGTGGAGGCGGAAAGCCTGGCCGAGCGCGGCCTGACCGAGGACGACCTGCTGGTTCCCGTCGAGGTCCTCAGCCGTGCCGAGATGGGCCGGCTGATGGCCGGGATGGACGTGGTTTTGACGGCGTAACTCCGAGGAGCGCCAAGCTCCGAGGCAAGGGCGAGGCCCGCCCGGCGATTGAGGGACATAAAGGAATCTAACGATGGCAACGCTTCACACCGTCAACAAATCCCCCTTCGAGCGCTCCAACCTGGAAGCCTGCCTGGGCCATGCCCAGCCGGGCGATGCCATCCTGCTGATCGAGGACGCGGTGATCGCCGCGCTGTCCGGCACCGCCTTCGAAGGCAAGATGGCCGATGCCGCCAGGACCATGCGGCTCGCCGTCCTGGGCCCCGATCTGGCGGCAAGGGGACTGGACCCCGCCAAGGTGGTCACGGGGATCACCGTCGTCGATTACGCCGGATTCGTCGATCTGGCGGCCGAGACCAAGGCGACCAACGCCTGGCTTTAGCGATCAAGAAGAACCAAGGAGAGGAAGACATGGCTTACACCAGCAATGGCGCCACCATCGAGGCGGATGAAGAGGGCTACCTCATCAACATCAGCCAGTGGAACGAGGAGCTCGCCGGACAGATCGCCCAGGACGAGGGCATCACCATGAGTCCCGAGCACTGGGAAGTGGTCAACTTCCTGCGCGAGTACTATTCCGAATACCAGATCGCCCCGGCGGTGCGCGTGCTGACCAAGGCCATCGCCAAGAAGATGGGCCCCGACAAGGGCAACAACAAATACCTCTACGAACTGTTCCCCTATGGCCCCGGCAAGCAGGCGTGCAAGATCGCCGGCCTGCCCAAGCCGACCGGCTGCGTGTAGCGGAAAATCCCCGGAGCGCGGGCGTCCCGCCCGCCTCCTTTCCGGGACCTGCGGGCGGGACGCCTGCGCTCCGACGAGAGGGCCGTCGTGACGATCTTTTTCGCCATTCTCTTCAGCGTCTCGACCCTGGTCTTGGTGGCCGGGCTGGCCATGAAGATCGCCCAGTACGCCCGCACCCCGGCGCCCTTGAAGATTCCCACCACGCCGGCGCCGCTCACCACGGGCGGCGTGGCCCTGCGGCTGGGGCGCGAGGCCCTGCTGTTCGAAAGCCTGTTCCGCGGCAACAAGCTTCTGTGGCTGTTCGCCATGGTTTTCCACCTGGGCCTCGCCGTGGTGCTGATCCGCCACGCCCGCTATTTCGAGAGCAGCGTCGGACCGCTGGTCGCCCTGGTCCAGCCCCTGGCCCAGCCGGCCGGTCTGGCCATGGTGGCGGGCCTCGCCCTGCTGCTGCTCCGGCGCCTTGTGATCGAGCGCGTGCGCTACGTCACCGGCCCTTCGGACATCCTGATGCTGGTGCTTCTGCTCGCCATCGGGGTGACCGGCATGGCCATGAAATGCCTGATCCACACCGACATCGTCATGGTGAAGGCGTTCTTCACCGGCCTGACGGCCCTTGAACTGCGCCCGCTGCCCAACGATCCGCTGCTGGGGCTTCACCTCCTGCTGGTCTGCCTGCTGATGATCGTCTTCCCGTTCTCCAAGCTGCTGCATGCGCCGGGCCTGTTCTTCAGCCCGACCCGCAACCAGACCGACAATCCGCGCGAGGTGCGCCACCTGGCGCCCTGGGCGGCCAGGCTGGAGGAAAAGTGATGGCCGCCGCCCCCTTCGACATTCCCGTCCTGGGCGACCCGGCCGAGCATCCCGTTCCGGCCCTCAAGCCCGGTGCCATGGCCGCCTCCAAGCCCTATGTGGCCGCCGAGGCGCACCAGCAGCCCCTGGGCTTTCCCGGCGAGTTGACCGAGGGCTGGGAAAAGCGCGCCATCGACCACATGGGCTCGCTGCTGTCCAAGTACCGCTCGCTGCGGGTGTTCATGGACATTTGCGTCAAGTGCGGCGCCTGCACCGACAAGTGCCACTATTTTCTGGGCACCGGCGACCCCAAGAACATGCCGGTGGCGAGAGCCGACCTGTTCCGCAGCGTCTACCGCCGCTACTTCACGCCCTCCGGCAAGATCGCGCCCGGTCTGGTGGGGGCGCGCGACATGACCAAGGACGTGCTGGACGAGTGGTTCAACTACTTCCACCAGTGCTCGCAATGCCGCCGCTGCTCGGTGTTCTGTCCCCAAGGCATCGATACCGCCGAGATTTCCATGGCGGCCCGCGACATCATGGATTCCATCGGCCAGGGCCAGAAGTACTGCAACGAGATCATCGGCAAGGTCCACAAGATCGGCAACAATCTCGGCCTGCCCGCCCCGGCTTTGCTCGACACCCTGGAGGGGCTGGAGGAGGACATCCTCGACGAGACCGGCGTGCCGGTGAAGCTGCCCATCGACGAGCAAGGCGCCGAGGTGCTGCTGGTCACCCCCTCGGCCGATTTCTTCGCCGAACCGCATGTGCTGGGCCTGATCGGCTATGCCAAGGTGTTCCATGCCGCCGGCGTGTCGTGGACGCTGTCGACCAAGGCGTCGGAAGCCGGCAATTTCGGCATGTTCATCGGCAATTACGACCAGATGAGGAAAATCTCCATGCGCATCCGCGAGGCGGCGCGGGAGCTGGGCGTCAAGCGCATCATCTTCGGCGAGTGCGGCCACGCCTGGCGCGTCGCCTACTCCTTCCTCAACACCCTGGCCGGACCCTGGGACTTCCTCGATCCGCGCTATCCGGTGCCCCAGCACATCCTGGAATTCACCAGCGACCTGATCGCCCGCAAGGGCATCAAGCTCGACAAGTCGGGCAATGACGGCATGGTGCTGACCGTGCACGATTCCTGCAACGTGGCGCGCGGCGCCCGCATGGGCGACAAGCCCGGCGGCCAGTTCACCATCCCGCGCGCGGTGATCGCCGCGTCGGTGCCCAAGCTGGTGGACATGCATCCCGACACCATCTGCGACAAGACCTTCTGTTGCGGCGGCGGCGGCGGCCTGTTGACCGACGAGTTGATCGAGTTGCGCGTCAAGGGCGCCAGCCCGCGCATGGAGGCGCTGAAGGACGTGGTGGACAAGCAGGGGGTCACCCACATGGCCGCCATGTGCGCCATCTGCAAGGCCCAGTTCACCAAGGTCCTGCCCTATTACGACTTCGACCGGGAAATGGTGGTCAGCGTTCACCAGTTGGTGAGCAACGCCATCGTGCTCGGCGACAACGACTAAAAATTATCCGGGGAGAACACGCATGGCCGCCAAGACCAGCGCCGAAACCACCACCGAGGGACGGAACTTCCGCCGCTACCAGGACGGCGAATCCAAGCCGCGCGCCTGGCAGGACGAGATCTTCAAGGCCGGCTGGTCGCACAAATGTCCGACCTACGTGCTGCGCACCCCGCCCTGCTCGGGCTCGTGCCCGTCGGGCCACGACATCCGCGGCTGGCTCGACATCGTGCGCGGCGTGGAGAAGCCGCCGGCCGGCATGGCCTGGCAGGAATACGCCTTCCGCCGCATGGTCGAGGCCAATCCCTTCCCCGCCGTGATGGGCCGCGTCTGCCCGGCGCCGTGCGAAAGCGGCTGCAACCGCAACATGGTCGAGGAACACGTCGGCATCAATTCGGTGGAGCACCATATCGGCGACTGGGCCATCGCCAACAGGCTGACCTTCCCCCGGCCCGAGCATGAGAGCGGCAAGCATGTGGCGGTGGTGGGCGGCGGCCCGGCCGGCCTGTCGGCGGCCTATCATCTGCGCCGCCAGGGCCACGCCGTGACCCTGTTCGAGGAAAAGGCAGAACTGGGCGGCTATGTGCGCTACGGCATTCCCGGCTACCGCACGCCCCGCGAGGTGCTGGACGCCGAGATCAACCGCATCATCGACATGGGCGTCACGGTGCGCGCCAAGTGCCGCATCGGCACCGACGTCACCGTGTCGGAACTGGAAGAGAAGTACGACGCCATCTTCTGGGGCATCGGCACCCATGCCGGGCGCGGCCTGCCCATTCCCGGCTGGAAGGACACCGTCAACTGCGTGTCGGGCGTCGCCTTCCTCAAGGCCTTCAACGAAGGCCGCCTGCAGCACGTCCCCGGCCGCATCATCGTGGTGGGCGGCGGCGACACCTCCATCGACGTGGCCTCGGTGGCCCGCCGCCTGGGCCATATCGACAAGGTGTCCGAGCAGGACCGCGCCGACAACGTCATCCTGGGCCACGTGGCCCACGACGTGGCGGCCACGGCGCGGCGCGAAGGCGCCAACGTGACGCTCACCTCGCTGTTCCCGGTAGAAAAGATGTTCGCCGCCCAGCGCGAGATCGACGACGCCAAGCGCGAAGGCGTCGATATCCGGGGCGGCATCATGCCGCTGGAGGTGATCAAGGGGCCCGACGGCCGCGCCGTGGGCCTCAAGCTCTGCCAGTGCACCATGGAGGGCACGGTTCCCAAGCCCATCCCGGGCACCGAGTTCATCCTGGACGCCGATCTGGTGGTGTCGGCCATCGGCCAGAGCGGCGACCTTGCCGATCTGCCGGAAATGGACAACGGCAAGGGCTTCATCAACGCCGACAAGGCCTATCGCGTGCCGGGCAAGCCCAAGCACTTCGTGGGCGGCGACGTGGTCAGGCCGCACCTTTTGACCACCGCCATCGGCCACGGCCGCGTGGCGTCGGCCGGCATCGCCGAGTTCCTGGACAGGGGCGACGTGGGCAAGCGGCCCAAGGTGGACGTACATCACTTCAACCTGCTGGCCAAGCTGCACGAGAACAACCTGGACCCGGCGCCCTACGATGCCGGACCGACGCGCGGCACCTTCGAGGCCAAGTTCGCCGTGCATAATTTCGAGAACCGGGCTGGCGCCGAGATCATCCCCCACGACGACCTGTTCCTGGGGCACTTCACCCGCACGGCGCGGCACCACCGCCACGAGGTGCACATCGACGCCGACAAGGTGATCGGCAATTTCGACGAACGCCTGCTGCTGCTCACCGACGCCGAAGTGGTGGACGAGGCCAAGCGCTGCATGTCGTGCGGCCTGTGCTTCGAGTGCGACAATTGCGTGGTGTTCTGCCCCCAGGACGCGGTCGGCCGCGTGCCCAAGGGACAACGCACCACCGGCCGCTATGTGGAGACCGACTATTCCAAGTGCATCGGCTGCCACATCTGCAAGGACGTCTGCCCCACCGGCTATATCCAGATGGGGCTGGGGGAATAGGGATGCCGATGCC
>JAVBXM010000056.1 GCA_030824585.1 Phaeospirillum sp.
GGCGGCCGCCGCGCTCCACCGTCAACCATGTGCCCATGGGCAGGGCGTGGATGCCGGTAAAGCCGCTCTGGTCGGGCAGCGGCGTCCATTGCCCCAGGATCGAGGCCAGTTGGGCCGCGTCCTGGCAGAAGGTAAAGCCGGGAACCGCCAGGAAGGCCTTCATCTCCGAGGCGAACAGCAGAGCCTGACCGTGGCGGGCGTAGAACAGCGGCCGCTTGCCGAAGCGGTCGCGGGCGAGAACCAGCCGACCCTCCCGGCGGTCATAGAGGGCGAACGCGAAACCGCCGTTGAACCGGGCCAGGCAGGCGGCCCCCCACGCCAGCCAGGCGGCAAGCACCACTTCGGTGTCGCAATGGGTGTGAAAGACCACGCCCCGCGCTTCGAGTTCGGTCCGCAGCTCGCGGTAATTATAGATTTCGCCATTGTAGCACAGCCAATAGCGCCCACTGGGATCAGCCATGGGCTGGGTTCCCGCCTCCAGGTCGAGGATGGCCAGCCGCGCGGTACCAAGCCCCCAATCCTCGCCGATCACATAGCCCAGACCGTCGGGGCCGCGATGGCCGATCATGCCCAGCATGGCCAGGATGGTTTCCGGCTGCGTCACAGCCGGTTGGGCCGCGTTGATCAGGCCGGCGATTCCGCACATAGGCCTAGGCCTGCGGCTGTTTCTGTTGCGACAGCTTTTCCGCCACCGTCGCGCGGATCTGGGTCAGGCTGACCAGGACATTGCCGGTCATCTCCGCCTCGCTGAAGGTGATCCCGAATTCCTTTTCCAGAAACCGGCATAGCTGAACGTAGCCGAAGGAATCCATGACCCCTTCCTTGAACAGATTGGTGTCTTCGGGAAAGCTCTCGTCGAATTCGATGAGAAACTGTTCTTCGATGAAAGCGCGTATGGAATCCATGGCGGCGACCGACCTGGAGTTTGATGGCGTGCGAGCAGCATAACCCGCTTTCCGGGTCTTGTCTCTTGGGGGCTGTCCCGGGCACGCGCAACGGCACCCTGACGGGACGCCGACCCACTTTGACCAAGACCAATGACCTGCGATTGAATTGCACCGAAGGTGCGGATCTGGAATGGGTATGGAGATGGGCATGGGCGACGCCAGTGCAAAATCTGCCCCGGCTCGGCGTGAGCGTCTAATGCGCAGCAGATCCATGGCCAAGACCTGTTTGGGTCGTAGAATTATTGGGCGGGTTCATGGTCGGGTTAATGGTGGTGTTTGCGTCCAGCCGTCAGGACGGCTCCGTGCGAGTTGCTGGACGGGTGGCTGAGGGCCATGAGATGATTGCTGCCATCAATCTGAAACTGATCGCGTGAAGATCTGAGACGGTTCCGTCGAACTGGTGGGACTGATGCGGCCATTATTGATACGGGATTATCAGCCCCGATAGGGGAGGGGGGGGAGCCCGTGCCCATTTTCTGGGAGGGAGTTCACTCGTCATCGACGAGAGACAACAGTCTTGTGGGCCGTTGGTCGTTCTCGTAAATGGGAATATTAGGTATTGGTGCGGCCAATCTCCTCGCCAGAGTAATTGGCCTGTCGCTTGCCGCCGCCCTTGCGGTAACTGAAATAGCTGTTCTTGATCAGCATGTTGATCGCCCGGGCGACGGTGGCGCGGCTAAGGCCGGAATCCTCGGCAAGGCATTCATAGCCGGGCCAGCACGTCCCGGTGTCTTGATTGACGCGGTTCAAAAGGAACCAACCGATCCTTCGTGCCGCGTCGTTCAAACGCCTGTCCCTGGCCATCTCGCCCACCAGCAGCCAGCGATCCAGCAGGGTTTCCTTCTTCAACACCTTCATGGCGATCGTCCTTCCTTCCGTTTACGGGGAATCTGGGGCAGAGTCGCGAGAGGAAGACGGGCGTAGTCGAAGTGCAAGTAACGCTAGTTGCCTGCCCCCGCAACCAAATCAAGCCCGTCATCTCAAAAAGATGGCGGGCTTTTTCCGTAAGGCCGCCCCTTCGTTCCTGGCGGTCATCGCTTAGACTCCCAGGTATCGTTGGCGGATATCGCCGGCGCGGGTTAACTGGGCACTATCGCCAGACCACACCATCCGGCCCTTCTCGACGATGAAGTGGCGGTCCCCCAGGTCGATCAGTGCATCCACGTTCTTATCGACCACCAGAATGGATTGCCCCTGGCGCTTGAGCATGGCCATGCATCGCCAGATTTCGCTGCGGATCAGAGGTGCCAAGCCCTCGGTGGCTTCGTCCAGGATGAGGAGCTTGGGATTGGTCAGTAGGGCGCGGCCGATGGCCAGCATTTGTTGCTCGCCGCCCGACAGCTTGTTTCCCAGGTTTGTCCGGCGCTCGCGCAGCCGGGGGAAAAGCTCGTAGACCCGGTGAAGGGTCCACTCGCCCTTGGTCGCGGTGGCGACCATGTTTTCCTCGACGGTGAGGTTGGGGAAGATCTGGCGGCCTTCCGGTACCAGTCCGATGCCGCAGCGCGCCACCTTATAGGCGGGCAGGTGGTGAAGGCTCTGTCTGCAAAAGGAAACCTCGCCCTTCCGAGGCTTCACCACCCCCATGATCGCCTTGATGGTGGTGGTCTTGCCCATGCCGTTGCGGCCGATCATGGAGACGACCTCGCCGGGGCCGATCCTGAGATCGACGCCGAACAGCACTTGGCAACCGCCGTAGCCGGCTTCCAGACCTTTGACTTCAAGCATGCTGAACCTCCCGGGGGTGGGCTTCCTGGCCCAGATAGGCTTGCTGCACCTCCGGATTGGCCCGGATCTCGTCGGGGCGGCCGGTGGCGATGGCTTTGCCATAAACCAGCACCGTGATCGTATCGGCCAGGCTGAACACCGCATCCATGTCGTGCTCGATGAGCAGGATTGTGTAGCTGCCGCGCAGGCTGCGCAGCAATTCGATGATCGCCAGGGCGTCCTCGCGTCCCATGCCGGCCAAGGGCTCGTCCAGCAACAGCAATCGAGGCCGTGTCGCCAACGCCATGGCGATCTCCAATTGCCGTTGCTCACCATAGGCCATTTCCCCCGCCGGGGTGCCGGCCAAGCTCCCAAGACCCACCTGGTCGAGCAGCGCCATGGCGGGATCGACTAGGCGTGGGTCGGTCCCTGCCGCCTTCCAGAAGCGGAAGCTGTGTCCAGCCCGCGCCTGAACCGCCATCGCCACATTGGTCAGCGCCGAGAATTGCGGGAAAATACTGGTGATCTGGAACGAGCGGACCAAGCCGGCCGCCACGCGGGCGGGAATGTCGGCGGCGGTAACATCGGCGCCGTCGAACAGGATGCGTCCGGAATTGGGGGGCAACTCTCCGGCCAGTTGGGCCACCAGGGTGGACTTTCCGGCGCCGTTGGGGCCGATCAGGGCGTGGATCTCCCCCGGATGGACCTCGAGGTTGAGATTATTGGTGGCGACCAGGGCACCGAAGGTCTTGATCAGTCCTCTGGCCTGCAATAGCGGCTTGGCGCTCATCGGTCGGCCCTCCTCCGGGGCAGCATGCCGTACAGGCCTTGGCGGGCGAAATACACCACCAGGATCAGCAACGGCCCCAGGATGATCTGCCAGTGTTCGGTATAGGCGGAGAGCACTTCCTCCAGCGTGAGGAAGACCACTGCGCCCGCCGCCGGGCCCAGCAGCGACCCCATCCCCCCCAGAATCACCATGACGATCAACTCACCGGACCGGGTCCAGTGCATCATGGCCGGGCTGACGAAATTGGCCTGATTGGCTAGCAGAGCTCCGGCCAGCCCGGCCACCGCGCCGGCCAGGGTGAAAGCCGCCACTTTGTAGCGGAAGGTGGGGATGCCGATGTGCAGCATCCGTCGTTCGTTCTCCTTGATGCCGCGCAGCACCATGCCGAAGCGCGAGCGGGTGACCTTGATCAGCCCGCCGCCCACCAGCACAGCCATGGTCAGCGTCACGTAATAGAAGGTGCTCTTGTCACGCAGGCTTACGAGATCGGAGAATGTGGAGCGCTGGCCCAGCGAAAGACCGTCGTCACCGCCGTAGCCCTTCAGGGTGACGAAGAAGAAATAGGCCATCTGGGCGAAGGCCAGGGTGATCATGATGAAGTAGAGCCCTTGGGTCCGCACCGATACCAGTCCGATCAGGAAGGCCATGAACCCGGCGCACAGCATAGCCAGCGGCCAGGTGACCCAGCCGCTGGTGGTACCCGGCAGGATGCCGAACAGCAGGGTCTGTTCGGCGGCATGGTGGCCGAGGATTCCCACCACATAGGCCCCGACGCCGAGGAAGGCGGCATGGCCGAAGCAGACCAGCCCACCATATCCGAGGATGAGGTCGAGGCTCATGGCGGCCAGGGCGAAGACCAGCATGCGGCTGGCCAGTCCGATATAGAACGGCTCGCCCAGCGACAGCGCGACCGGCGGCAGGGCGAGAAGCGCCAGCGCCAGCAGAAGGCCGAGGACGGCCCGGGGGGAGATCGACTTAGCCATGGGCGGGGAACAGTCCTTGCGGGCGGCGGTAGAGGATGACGGCCATCAGGATGTAGATGGTCATTTCCGCCAGGGAGGCGGGCAGCAGCATGCGGCCGAACGTGTCGGAAAGCCCCACCAGCAGTGACGCCAGGAAGGCCCCGCGAACCGAGCCGATGCCTCCGATGACGATGACCACCAGGGTGGTGATGAGGACTGAATCGCCCATTCCGACCTGCACCGCCAGCAGCGGCCCGGCCATGGTGCCGGCCAGTCCGGCCAGGGCGGCGCCCAATCCGAACACCACGGTGAACAGAACCCGGATGTTGACGCCGAGCGCCTCGATCATGGTGCGGTTGCTGGCACCGGCCCGGATCAGCATGCCGATGCGCGAGCGTGAGATCAGGAGATAGAGCCCGAGCGCAACGGTCAGGCCGGCTACAATGATGATCAATCGATAAATTGGATATGGGGCGCCCGGGATCAGTTCGACCGAGCCGTTGAGCGCTTCGGGCAGAGCGAGGAAATAGGCCTGCGGCCCCCAGACCATGCGGACCAATTCGTTGAAGAACAGGATCATGCCGAAGGTGGCCAGCACTTGATCGAGATGGTCGCGGCGGTAGAAGCTGTGGAGGATCGCGATTTCCAGGGCCATGCCCAGCACCAGGACACCGACGAAAGCCCCGGCAGCGGCGAGGACCAGCGATCCGGTCAGCTTGAACAGGGTGGCGGCGAAATAGGCCCCCATCATGTAGAACGAACCGTGCGCCAGATTGACCAGATTCATGATGCCGAATACCAGGGTCAGGCCGGACGCCATCAGGAACAGCATGGTCCCCAATTGCAGGCCGTTCAGAACCTGTTCCGCGAAAAGAAAAATGCCCATGCTCCTCCCTCCCTCTCCTGGTTGGCCACGGAGCGCGGCGGCCCGGCAAGGGCCGTCGCCCCGGTGTCACATCACATGGTGCAGGTGGTGGAATAGGCGTCCTTGTGTTCGGTGAAGACTTCGCTGCGGTAGCTGTTGATCAGACGGCCGGCGGAATCCTTGGTCACCTCGTAGAGGTGGTAATCCTGGATCGGGTTGTGGTTGGTGTTGAAGCTGAACTTGCCCCTCACCGAATCGAACTTGACCGTCTCCAGAGCCTTCCGTAGGGCATCCTTGTTCTTCGTACTGCCGGCCGCTTTGATGGCGGCGTCCAGCAGATAGGCGCCGTCATAGGCGGTGGCGGCGTAGGGCGACGGAATCCGCCCGTAGGCCGCCTCGAAATCGGTCACGAATTTCTTGTTGGCCTTGTTGTTGGCGGTTTCCGACCAGAAGGCGGTGCTGAAGGTGCCGACGGCCGCATCGCCCACGGCGGGAAGGATGGTCTGGTCCAGGGAGAAGGAGGGGCCGTACAGCGGAACTTGGCCCTTCAGGCCGGACTGGGCGTATTGCTTGAGGAAATTGATCCCCATGCCACCCGGATAGAAGAAGAACACCGCATCCGGCTTAGCCTGGCGGATCTGGGCCAGTTCAGCGGCATAGTCGGGTTGGTTGAACTGGGTGTAGACCTCCCCCACCACCCGACCATGGAAGAAGCGCTTGAAGCCGCCCAGCATGTCCTTGCCGGCCGGGTAGTTGGGCGCCAGCAGGTAGACCGTCTTCACTCCCTTGGCGGTGAGGAACTGCCCCATGGCCTCGGGGACGTTGTCGTTCTGGTGCGCGACGTTGAAGTAATAGGGGTTGCAGTCCTTGCCCGCCAGTTGGGACGGTCCGGCGTTGATGGACAGCAAGAAGGTCTTGCTGTCCAGCACCGGCTTGGCGACCGCCAGCAGAACGTTCGAGAAGTTGATGCCGGTCACTACGTCAACCTTGTCGCGCTCGACCATCTTTTCGGCCAGCTGCACCCCGATATCGGGCTTTCCCTGATCGTCGCCTTGGATCACCGTAACCTCGGCGCCCCCCAACTTTCCCCCCAGATTCTTGAGCGCCAGGGAGAATCCATCCATCAGTTCGCGGCCCAGCACACCTTGCGGGCCGGAGAACGTGGAGATAAACCCGATCTTGACCTTTTCCGCCGCGATAGCCGGGCTTGCAAGTGCAACAACCGCCATTGCAGCCAAGAGTGCTTTCATAGTCATGGCTTTCCTCTCCTGTTACTGCAGGCTTATTTTGCCTGTCAGTAATTTTATTTATTGAAATTCGACCTGATTCATCGGGTCAGCAGGCCTGCCCCTCCCTCTCCAGCTTGGCGGCGATCCGCGCCCGCAATTCGCGCCGCAGGATCTTGCCCGCCGGGCTGATGGGAAAGGCCTCGACGATTTCCAGCCGCTCCGGCAGCTTGAACTTGGCGATCTTGCGCGCCGCCATGAATTCGATCAGGCCGTCGAAATCGAGATGGGCGCCGAGACGGGTGATGATGAAGGCGCAGGCCTTCTCGCCGTAGACCTTGTCCGGCATGGCGACCACGCAGGCTTCCGCCACCGAGGGGTGGGCCAGGATGTGGTTTTCCACCTCCTCGCAGCTAATCTTCTCGCCGCCGCGGTTGACCAGATCCTTCATGCGGCCTTCGACATAGAGGTATCCGTCCAGTCGTTTGACCACGTCGCCCATGCGGTAGAAGCCGTCGGGGGTGAAGGCTGCCGCATTGGCTTCGGGCGCCTTGTAATAGCCCCGGATGGTATAGGGGCCGCGCACCTGCAGTTCCCCGGGGGTTCCGTCGGGAACCTCCTCGCCCAGCAGGTCGACCACGCGCAGTTCGTCCTCGGCCGAGATGGGGCGGCCGGAACTGTGGAAGCGAAGTTCCTCCGGGTCGTCGTAGCGGGTGTTGTTGAGCAGCCCCTCGCCGGTGCCGAAGCTTTCCATGAAGCGGCAGCCGAACCGTTCCTCGATGCGGCGGCGCAGTTCCGGCACCAGCTTGGCGCCGCCGTTCATCAGTACGTCCAGCGACGACAGGTCGTGGCGCTCGGGAACGTCCGAGTTGAGCCACGAGGTCACCAGCGGGACGGCGGTGCAGACCATGGTGACGCGATGACGCTCGATCAGCGGGAAGACGGTCTCGGGATTGGTGGCTGGCGCGATTACGGCCATGCCGCCCGCCGCCAGAACCCCCAGGGTGCCGGGGCAGGCCAGGGTGAAGTTATGGGCCATGGGCAGCACCGCCAGGAAGACGGTGTCGCCGGTGACGCCGGTGGCGGTGGCGCACTGGGTGAAATTGTAGGCGTAGTCGTCGTGGGTCCGGGGGATCATCTTGGGGATGGCGGTGGTGCCGCCCGACAGCAGCATCAGCGCCACCTCGTCGGCCGGCGGCTTGCGGGCGGCCAGCATCTCGTCCGCCACCCGGGCCTCGGTTCGTTCGGCCATCAACATCCGCAGGTCGGCCTGGCCCTCGGCGGGTTCTCCGTCAACGAAGACATGACGAAGGGCGGGAAACTCCCGTGCCAGATCCCGTGCCATCTCCCGGTAGTCAAAGCCTCTCACCTCCGCCGGAATCAGGTAGGCAGTGGCTTCGGTATGGGCCAGGAAATGGCCGATCTCGCTGTGCCGGTGGGCGGGCAGCGCCAGCACCGGGATGGCGCCCGCCTTGAGCAAGGCGAAGAACGCCACCACCAGATCGGCGCTGTTACCCAATTGGAACACCACCCGGTCCAGCGGCTTCAGCCCCCGGCGGACGAAGGCGCAGGCCAACTGGTCGATGGCCTGACCCAGTTCCATATAGGTCAGGGCCCGTTCACCGTCGATCAGGGCCACCTTGTCCGGTACCGCGGCGATGGTCTGCTCAAGCACCTCGGGGACGGTGAGCCCACGCCAGATGCCCGCCGCCCGGTAGCGTGCGGCGAAGTCCTCCGGCCAAGGCGTGCATCCGGCCAGCATGTCAGAGCGCCTCCGCCGTCTGCGGAACGTAGGAGGGAACTTCCGGCTCGACCACCACAGTGTTGGACGGTACGCTGGCTTGACCGGTGGCGCTGCAGGCGCGCACGTAGTAGCGGTAGCTCATACCGGCCAGGATGGTGGGATCGACCCAGCGGGTGACCTTGACCGCATCCTCCACCAGGATCTCCCCGTCGTCGCTGGCGCGATAGACGTCGTAGCGGGCCGTGCCCGGCGCCTTGTCCCACTGCAAAACGATCGAGCCATTTTCCTCCTTGGCCCGCAGGTTCCCGTGGCCGGTTCCCCAGGCGGGGGCCGCGACCGAGGCGTCGTCGGCCGGAGCCTGCATCTCGCCCTTGGGCCACAGGAAGCAGATGACCTTGTTGTGGGTGCCGTCCAGATGCTTGCAGACGTTGCAGTAGTCGCACTTGATGATACGGTCGTTTTCGCCGCGCCGTACTTTCTTGACCCAGTCGGGATCGGCCAGTAGGCCGCGGGCAATGCCGACGAAATCCATCTTGCCTTCGGCCAGCACCCGCTCGGCGTCAGCAGGTTCGGAAATCTTGCCGGCGGCGGCGATGGGGGTGTCATAGCCCTTGGAATTGATGAATTCCCTGATCTCGCCGGCCAGGCCGGCATGCAGGGCCGCCGGATACCAGGCACCCGGCATGCAGCGGTCGCCGGAATAGCCGGTATAGGGATAGGGGACATGACCGGGGACGTGCTCGGCATCCTCGAACTTGCCCCCTACCGACAGGGAGATGTAGGCGAAGCCCAGTTGGGCCAACCGCAGGGCGATGAGCTTGGAATCGCTGACCGTGTAGCCGTCCTTGATGAATTCTTCGGACAGGATGCGGATGCCGACGGGGAAATCGGGGCCGACCTTGCGGCGGACATTCTCCATGACACGGCCGATCAGGCGGAGCCGGCCTTCCAGGGTGCCGCCGTATTCGTCCTTGCGCGGGTTGCGCCGCGACAGGAACGACGCCAGCGTATAGGCATGGGCGGAATGCAGCTCCGCGCCGTCGAAGCCGGCCTCGCGGGCGCGGGCCACGGCATCGCCGAACTGCTCGACGATACGGTCTATGTCTTCCCGCGAAAGCATGTCGACGGTTTGGCGCCAGCCCGACTTGGCGATCTTCATGAAATGGATGATCTGGGGGATGATCATGGAGTTCGACGTGTCATGGACGCGCTTGACCATCTCGGCCAGCCCCGGCACGAACTTGTCGTCGGAGATGCGCAGGAGCGGCCCCGCATTGGAGTGATGGATGGCCATGGCCTCGACCACGATCAGCCCGACCCCGCCCTCGGCGTAGCGGACGTAGCGGTCGCTGATCTCCTTGGTGACCCAGCCCTCCTCGTCCGCCAGCCGAGTGACCATGGCCGGAACCATGATGCGATTGGGCAGGATCATCCCCTGGATGTCCAGCGGCTCGAGTAGCTTCATCGATCAATCTCCTTATTGGAAGTCTTGGAAAGACGGGTTTTTCCCGGCTTCTTGGTGGTGTTGGCGATCAGCGTCGCCTTGAAGGTGCCGATGAGTTGGTAGAGTTGGGCAAGGCTCTCCTCGTCCAGGCCGGTCATCATGTCTTTCAGCCAGATGCGGTGAGCCGGCAGCATGCGCTCCACCAGCGCCTCGCCCTCGGGGGTCAGGTAGACGTGCTGGACCCGCCCATCCTCGTCGTCGGTCCGGCGCAGGATGAGGCCCTTGTTTTCCAGGCGCTCGACCAGATCGCTGACGTTGCCCTTGCTGACCATCAGCCGCTGCGACAGTTGGCCCATGGTCGGTCCCTGCGGCGGGCGATGGACTTGGGCCAGCAGGTCGAAGGCCGGCATGGTGATGTCAAATTCCTCGCGCAGAGCCCGCCGAAGCTGTGCCAGCACCACATTGGCGCTGCCCAGCATACGCAGCCAGACTCGCACCTGGAGGTGTCCGTCATCGACCGAGACCTTTTCCGAGGCGAGCTTTCCGGTCATCACATCAGCTCTCCGCCGGCGATCAGGATGCTTTGGCCGGTGATGGACCGGCTGTTGGGTTGGCATAGCCAAGCCACCGCCTCAGCGACCTCGTCCGGCTGGATCAGCCGTCCCTGGGGGTTGTGCAAAACGATGTCGGCCAGCGCATCCTCGCGGCTGCGGCCGGTTTTGGCGGCGATGTTGTCGAGGGCGCCGGCCACGATGTCGGTATCGGTATAACCGGGGCAGACGCAATTGACCGTAACGCCGGTCTTGGCGACTTCGCGGGCCAGGGCCCGGGTCATGCCGATCACCGCGTGCTTGGCGGCGCAATAAGCGGAGACATAGGGAAAGCCGGTCAGCCCGGCGGTCGATGAAACGGTGATCACCCGTCCGTATCCACCGT
The DNA here is from genome assembly GCA_030824585.1 of Phaeospirillum sp. Lineage (GTDB taxonomy): Bacteria > Pseudomonadota > Alphaproteobacteria > Rhodospirillales > Magnetospirillaceae > Phaeospirillum. The sequence goes on from JAVBXM010000056.1 coordinate 10,619, forward strand.
CGATCATGCCTTTCAGCACCTGGCGGGTGCAGAGGAAGGGCGCCGTCGCGTCAACGGCGAAAATCTTGTTCCACAGCGCCAGATCGGTCTTGAGGAATGGAGCCGGAATAGCGATGCCGGCATTGTTGACGAGGATGGCGGCCGGTCCCAGGCGCCCCATGGCTGAAGAGAAGGCGTGATCGATCTGATCGGGTTCGGCCAGGTCCACCACCTCCAGCCCCGCCTTGACGCCATGGGTGGCTTCGATGGTCGCCGCACTCCGCTCCAAGGTCTCGCGGGTTCGCCCCATGACGGTGACGGAAGCCCCCAGGCCTGCCAGATGGCCGGCGATGGCGGCGCCGATTCCACGCCCTCCACCGGTTACCACGGCGTGGCGCCCCTGAAGTGACTTCTTCTGCGTCGTCGCCTTCGTCTCAGCCAAAATAGCCTCCGGAAATTAGTTGAAGTCAGAACTTATAAGTTCGAACTTAAACCAATTTCCGGAGGCAAACAACTATTAAAAATGTGGTTATGCGTTGCCGCCTGATTCGAGCGATCGCAGCCGAATCGGGTATCGCGGTCGAATCG
>JAVBXM010000159.1 GCA_030824585.1 Phaeospirillum sp.
TGGCCTGGAGGACACCCCGGTCTACCAATGGTCGACCCTGCAGCCGGGCGAAACCATCGCCGGTCCGGCGCTGATCGAGGCTCCCGACACCACCTACGTCATCGAGCCGGGCTGGAGCTACCGCATGGACCGCCTGCGTAACGGCGTGCTGGAGCGCGCGGCCTGAGGACGCGCCCGGCAGCCCACGAGAAAGCGCCTTTCCAACGCGAAAGGCCGACAGGGAGAACCGTCATGACCATCATCCCCCATCTTGCCAAATACGCCCGCGATACCGAGATCGTTCACCGCCTGCGACCCGAGCCCCCGACCGCGCGGGAGCAGGATGCCCAGGCCCAACTGGGCGATCTGGATTTCGAAATCTTCCAGCACAAAATGCAGATGATCGCCCTGGAGGGAAAGGAGACCACCATGAAGCTGGGGGCCTCCACCGCCATGCGCTGGGGCGACGTGGCCTTCGGCATCTACACGGCCCAGGGAGACCTGGCGGTCTGCGCCACCGGCATCTACCATCACGCCGTACTCAGCCAGTTGCCGGTCAAATATCTGATCAAGCACCTCCGCGACGACCCGTCGGTGGGGGTGGAGAACGGCGATTCCTTCTTCTACAACGATCCCTATTACGGCGGCGTCCACAACGCCGACATGGGGCTGTGCGTACCGGTGCGGATTGACGGCGAATTGGTCTGCTTCATCGGCGCCGCCGTCCATACCGGCGAAGCCGGCGGCTCCGAACCGGGCGGCATGGTCAACGGCGCGCGTTCGCGCTTCGACGAGGGGATGCTGATCCCGCCCATCAAGGTGGGCAGCAACTATGTGCTGCGCGAGGACCTGCTGGGCATGCTGGCCACCATGACCCGCGACCCCCGCACCATGATCCTGGACCTCAAGGCACGGCTGGCGGCGGCCCGCATCGCCGAGCGGCGGGTCCGCGACTATATCGAGGAAATGGGTGCCGCCTTCTTCGTCGGCGCCCTGCGCAAGGTGCTGTCCATCACCGGGCAGGCGGCGCGGCGCAAGGTGGCGGCCCTCAACGACGGTATCTACCGGCAGCCCCGCTTTCTCGACACCACCGGTCCCGAGACCCAGTTGCTGAAGCTCAACCTCGCGGTGGAAAAGCGGGGCGAGCGCATCACCCTGGTGTTCGAGGGCTCGTCGCCGCTGCTGCCCGACCGGCCGGTCAACAGCTATTTCCAGGGCATCCTGGGGCTGTCCATGGTGTATTTCTGCGGCTGGTACTTCCACGACCTCCCCGCCAACAACGGCCTGCTGGAAGCCATCGACTGGCGCTTCGACGACAACAGTTTCGTCAATGCCCAGGGCGACGTGCCGGTATCCTACGCCCCCGCCACCCAGGTTGCTTTCAACCAGGGGATGTTCATGGCCGGGGCGCGCATGACCTACGCCACCGATCCGTCGCGGGCGGTGGGGGCGTGGTACACCGGCTTCGCGGTGACGGTCTTCGCCGGTGTCAATCAATGGGGCGATCCCATGGCCGACATCACCCCGGAGATCAACGCCACCGGTGCCGGTGGTCGCCCGGGCCGCGACGGCGTCGATTGCGCCGGTGCCTTCTTCGCCACCATGAGTGATTGCGGCGATGTGGAGGCCACCGAGTCGGAACGGCCCTTCCTGTACCTGTTCCGCAATTACTTCGACAATTCCTACGGCCATGGCAAGTACCGCGGCGGTTCCGGCGTCGGTTTCGGCCTCAAGGTCCACGGCGTGCCGCAGGTGGCCATGGGCAGCATGGGCTTCGGCTCGCATTTTCCCGCCACCCTTGGGATCTTCGGTGGCCGCGCCGCGCCGCCGGCCTTCGTCCAGACCGTGCGGGACTCCAACATGGACCAGTTGCTGGCCGAGGCCGATACGGGGTTGCCGACCCGCATGGACGAGCTCTACCGGCAAGATGGCGAGGAAAAGGAGCAGGGAAACCGCCGGTTCGGCAATCTGGCGACCCCGCCCCAACTTTACAGCCAAGGTGACACCTATTACGTGATGGTCACCGGCGGAGCCGGCTATGGTGATCCGCTGCAGCGCGATCCCGACGCGGTGCTGACCGATCTGCGCAACGGCATGGTGTCGGAGCAGGCGGCCCGCGATGTCTACGCCGTGGTGTGGGACCGGCGCAGCCTGCGTCTGGACACCGCCGCCACCCAGGCCACCCGCGCAGAGATGCGCCGCGCCCGGCTGGCGCGAGCGCGGCCCTACCGGGAGTTCCTGCGCCACTGGCAGGAGCAGCGCCCGCCGGCCGCCATCCTGCGGTATTACGGTCCCTATCCGCAGCCCCAGGAGAAAGGAGCTCGCGATGGTGCCGCATGAGGGTGTCGAGCCGGAAAAATTCGCGCCGCAAGGCGATCCGACGCGGCGAACCATTCCCGAATTGCTGCGCCATCGGATGCTGGTGGATGGCGACAAGCCGTTTCTGAGCTTCTGCGGCGAGCATTATTCCCACGCGGATTTATGGGCCATGGCGGCCCGGGTCGCCGCCGGCCTGCAGGGCCTGGGCGTGGCCAAGGGCGACCGGGTGGCCTTGTTGATGGGCAATTCCCCCGACTTCCTGGCCTGCTGGTTCGGCATCGCCCTGGCGGGCGCGGTGGAGGTCCCGCTCAACACCGCCCACCGCGGCGATCTACTGGCCCACATGCTGGGAGTTTCGGGTTGTACGGTCGTGATCGCCGACGCGGCCTTCGTCGAGGCGGTGTCGCCTTTGCAATCCCGGCTGCCGGCACTGCGCCACGTGGTCGTGCGCGACGGCGACGCCAGGTTGGTGAGGGACAGGCGGGACGGGATTCCGTATCACTCCTTCGGGCGGTTGACCGACAATGCCGGTGCCTTCGACGACCCTGGCGTAACCTGGTCCGACCCCTATGCCGTCATGTTCACCTCGGGCACCACCGGACCGTCCAAAGGGGCGGTGATGCCGCACAACTACGCGCTCCGGATGGGCGAGATTTGCGCCGCCGCCGTCGCGTACGGACCCGACGACTGCCTCTACAACGCCCTGCCGCTGTTTCACGGCAACGCCCAGGTGCTGTCCACCCTGCCGGCCCTGCTGTCGGGAGCACGCATGGTGCTGGCGGAACGCTTTTCCGCCGGCCGTTTCTGGGACGATGTCCGTCGCCACGGCTGCACCGAGTTCAATTATATCGGCACCATCCTGTCCATATTGCTCAAGGCCGAGCCCGGTGCCGCCGACCGCGATCATCCGGTGCGGGTAATGCTGGGGGCGGGAGCCGGCCCCGGAGTGTTCGAGGCATTCGAGCGGCGCTTCGGCGTCACCCTGGTCGAAGGCTACGGCATGAGCGAGATCGGTCTGCCGCTGATCAGTACCCCCGGCCATCGCCGGCCGGGAAGTTGCGGCCGGCCGGTGGAGGATTACGACATCCGTCTGGTCGATGCCGACGGCCGGCCGGTGGCCGACGGGGTGGCCGGGGAACTGCTGATCCGTCCGCGCCATCCGCACATCATGATGCAGGAATACTGCGCCATGCCCGAACGTACGGTGGAGGCCTGGCGCGACCTGTGGTTCCACACCGGCGATGCCCTGGTGCGCGATGGCGACGGCTTCTACCAGTTCGTCGACCGCCAGAAGGACGCGTTGCGCCGCCGGGGAGAAAATATCAGCTCGTTCGAGGTGGAGCGTGCCGTCAACGCCTTCGCCGCCGTGCAGGAATCGGCGGCCATCCCAGTTCCGTCCGAGGTGGGCGAAGACGAGGTGATGATCTGCGTGGTGCCGCGAGCGGGTCATCGCCTGTCGGTGCCGGCGCTGATCGAGCACTGCCGGACCGCCATGGCGGATTTCATGGTGCCCCGCTTCGTACGAGTGATGGAGGCCTTGCCCAAAACCCCGACCGAAAGGGTGGAGAAATACAAGCTGCGCGCGGAAGGCGTGACGGACGACACTTTTGACATGCAGAGCGTAAGGAATAATCAATGAGCAATCATCAACTGCCGGAAGAACTGGCCCATGCCTTCCGCGTCGGCGAGGACGGCCGGGTGGTGTTGATCGCCGGACGCGCCCCCGACGGCCGGTTGTCCTTTCCACGCCCGGACTGGTGCGGCGAGGATTTGATCGCCGCCGAAACGGTCGAAATCGCGGGCGAGGGCGAAATCCACTGCCACACCATCGTCCGGACCAAGGCTCCCTATGGCTTGCCGACGCCCTACGCCGTGGGATACGTGGATATCGACGGAACCGGACTGCGGGTCTTCGGACTGCTGGAGGGGCCAACCATCGACACCCTGGCGCCGGGTCAGCGGGTGCGGTTGGGCGCACGGCCGCTGGGCGTCGATAATGGCGGCCGGGCCTGCCTGCGCCCGGTCTTTTCGGTGGCGGAAGGGTCACGCCCATGAGTGCCGCCGTCCACGTCGCTGGATACGGCATGGTCCCGTTCGGACGCCACGCCAACCGCTCGGTGGTATCACTGGGAGCCGAAGCCGCCCGGCTGGCGTTGAAGAACAGCGGGCTCGCACCGTCGCGGGTATCGCTGGGCGTGTTCGCCAACGCGCTGGCGGCCCGCCTGTTCGGAGCCTCCACTTTGGGACAGAACGTCTTTGCCGCCCTGGGATTGCAGGGAATGGCGGTTCTCAATGTGGAAAACGCCTGCACCTCGGGCTCCAGCGCACTTCACGTGGCATGGTTGGCTGTCTGCTCCGGCCAGGCCGACGTCGCCCTGGTCGTCGGCGCGGAAAAAATGTGCGTGCCGCAACTGGGCCTGATCAATTCCGGTGACACCGAGATGGAAACCTTGCTGGGGTTGGTCACCCCAGCCGGCTTTGCTTTGCGGGCAGCCCGCCATATCCATGAACATGGCACCCGCCGTGAGGATCTCTGCGCCATCGCGGTGAAGAACCGGGCCCACGCCGCCCTCAATCCGGCGGCCATGTTCCGCGCCCCCATCACCGTCGAGGAGGTCCTGGCCGCCCCCATGATCGCCGATCCACTGACCCGGCTGCAATGCTGCCCCGTCGCCGACGGTGCCGCCGCCCTGGTGCTGGTGTCGGACTCGGTGGCCCGCAGCCTCGGAGCCCGCGCTCGCGCCCGCATGGACGTCTCTGTCCTGGCGTCGGGGCACTACGACAATACGGACTCGCTCGCCGTATGGGAAACCGACCGGCGGACGGCAGGTCTGGCCTATGAGCAGGCCGGGCTGGGGCCCGATGACCTGGATGTGGTGGAGTGCCACGACGCCTTCACCATCGCCGAACTGCTGCATTACGAAGGACTGGGCCTATGCCCCCCGGGAGAAGGAGGAGCCTTCGTCGCCGCCGGCCATTCCCGCCTGGGCGGCCGGATTCCGGTCAATCCGTCGGGGGGGCTGCTGTCGCGCGGCCACCCGGTGGGAGCCACCGGCATCGCCCAGGTCATCGAGATCGTCGAGCACCTGACCGACGTCGCCGACACCCGCCAGGTGGAAGGAGCCAGAGTAGGACTGGCCCATTGCATGGGCGGAGACAAGGGAACCGACACCAAGTCCTGTTCAGTGATCGTCCTGTCGCGCTGAAACCACCCCGACCATCCTTCGCCAGCACAAGGATCATGCCATGCCTATCGAAAACTCTGGCTCCCCGCCGGCTGTCGACGACCTGTCCGTCGCCATCAAGGTCGGCCACGCCCTGACCGAGATCGACACCATCGGCCGGCGATTCGGCATGATCCTGCGCGAGATCAAGCCGGGAATGGCTCGGCTGGGTATGGCCGTAACGGCCGAAATGATCGGCGGTCACGGCCTATGTCACGGGGCATTCCTGTTTGCCCTGGCCGATACCGCCTGCGGCTACGCCAGTGCCAGCCGCAATGTCCGCACGCTGTCCCAGGGCATGGCCTCGTCCTTCGTCGCCCAGGTCCGACCGGGCGAAGAGCTGGAGGCCGTCGCCGAGGAAGTGGCCGCCACCCGGGGATCAGCCTGGTACGACGTCCGCCTGACCGATAGCGGCGGGGCCGTCGTCGGTCTCTTCCGCGCTCAGTGTCGAGTGATGCCCGGCTCGGTCATCCCATGACGGGCGGTTAACGTTGGGGAACGCCGATGTCGGATCGACGTTCAGAATTCCTGTCGACCGTATCTGTGATTCATAAGGTTCCGCCTTATCGAAGCGGAGCGGCCGATGGGTATCCTGCCGGAACTTATGGCAATTGAAAAACGGTCCACTGTCGTTTCAGGGCCGGCGGCTGGCTGCCCAGAGTGCATCAGCTTCAAGCTGAAACACTCTGGGATTCTGTATATACGAAAAAGCTCCGCTTTTTCAGGGCTCAGGCGCCGCTCGGGCTTAAGAGTTTTTCGACGTTCCGATTCGGCTTAAGTGCGAAAAACTCTAGGCTTTCTTCACGAACTCCGATTTCAGGTTCATGGCGCCGATGCCGTCGATCTTGCAGGAGATGTTGTGCCCATCGGTGGCGTCCACCAGGCGGATGCCCTTGACCTTGGTTCCACCCTTGACGACCAGGGACGAGCCCTTGACCTTCAAATCCTTGATCACGGTCACGCTGTCGCCGTCGCTGAGCACGTTTCCGTTGGCATCCCGGACCTCGGAATTGTCCCCGCCGGCCTCGCCGGAATCGGTGTCTGGGTTCCATTCATGGGCGCAGTCCGGGCAAACCCACAGGCTGCCGTCGTGATAAACGTTTTCGGAGTTGCACTTGGGGCACGTCAATCCACTGGTCATTGCTTACCTCGTTGCTGGTGGCGCGATCCTAATGCACCGGCCCACCGAATAGGAAACAGAAGCTGCCGCCGGGCTACGTTTCCGGGGGTCAGGCCGCCACCGCCAGACGGCGGCGCCCCATCACCAGGGACGCCGGAATGGTCGCCGCCATCATGGAAACGAAATGGATGCCCAGGGGCAGGGTCGCCAGTTCCGGCGACGGGGCCAGCATGGCGCCGGCCAGGGGCACCGCTTGGTCGGGCAGCAACTGAGGATAAGGACGTTCCTTGCCCGATGTTCCGTCGATGCCGCCTGTTACCGGCCTGATCCAAGGGATGATGCCGGCCGATGGTGGGGCAATACACGGCCCTTGGCTACGGTCAATCCGCGTTTGGCGCTATGGCGATGCCGGGTTGAAAGATGTAGGCTCGCCATGGATCGTCTTGAATGCCCGAACGCGCTCGAACGCGGCCTTCCCAAGAGAAGGGGGCAATGTGATCACTGGCCTGGGAGGGATATGAATGCTTGCGATGATCGCCAACACCCGGATTCTCATCAAGGTATTCGTCGCCCCGGTTATCCTGATCATATCGATGCTGGTTCTGGGAGTGGTGTTCCACTTCGCCATGAGCCGCCAGAACGCCGCCATGGACAGCATGGTCAACGTCTCGTTCGCCAACAGCCGGGCCACCGCCGAGTTGGACGGCATGGCGGCCACCATCGAGTCCAACCTCTACCGCATCCTGGGCTGGAAGGCGGCCAAGGAGGACAAGGACAAGATCGCCCAGTTGGACAAGGAGCTGCGCGCCGACGTCAAGGTGTTCGGCGACAAGGCCAACGAGCTGCTCAAGGCCATGGCGGTGGAACCGGCGGTGGCCAAGCACGTCAAGGACTACATCCTGGCGGCCGGCGACGTGCTGGGTATGTATGAAAGCGACCACATCACCGCCCTGTCCATGATGGGCGCCACCGAGATCGAATTCGACAGCCTGCGGACCGACCTGCAGGGCCTGACCACCAAGGCGGCCTCGCGCGCCGCCGCCGATTATCGCGACACCACGGCCCTGGCCGCCTCCACCGAGGTGGAATACGCCCTGGTCCTGGGAATCTTCCTGCTGATCGGGGCGCTCGCCACTTTCGCCATGGGCCGCATGATCGCCCGCCCGGTGACCGAAATCACCCGGGTGATGGGATCGCTGGCCGGCGACGACCTGGATGTGGAGGTGCCGTTCCTCGACCGGAGCGACGAAATCGCCGAAATGGCCGCCGCCGTCGAGGTGTTCAAGGCCAACAAGCGCCGCGCCATGGAACTGGAACAGGCCCAGCGGGCCGACCAGGAGGCCAAGGAGCAGCGGCGCATCGCCCTGGAGCAGCAGGCCGCCCGTTTCGAGGCCAGCGTCACCGACACCCTGGAGGCGGTGGTCGCCGCCAGCGGCCATATGCAGCAGACGGCCGGCGCCATGGCCGCGACCTCCGAGACGGTCAAGCACCAGTCCCAGGCGGTATCCGATGCCGCCGCCCAGGCGTCGGACAATGTCAACTCGGTGGCGGCGGGGGCCGAGGAACTGTCGGCCTCCATCAAGGAGATCGGCCGCCGGGTCAGCCATTCCAGCTCCATGGCCCGCACCGCCGCCCGCGAGTCCGAGGAAGCCAACGGCATCGTCCGGGGCCTGGCCGAGGCCACCCATCGCATCGGCGAGGTGGTGGACCTGATCAACTCCATCGCGGCGCAGACCAACCTGCTGGCACTCAACGCCACCATCGAGGCGGCACGGGCGGGAGAGGCCGGCAAGGGCTTCGCGGTCGTGGCGGGCGAGGTCAAGACCCTGGCCACCCAGACCGCCCGCGCCACCGACGAGATCGCCGCCCAGATCGCCGTGGTGCAGAGCCGCACCGACGCGGCGGTGGGGGCCATCGCCCATATCAGCGGCACCATCACCGAGATCGACACCATCGCCGCCGAGATCGCCCAGGCGGTGGACCAGCAGGACGCCGCCACCCAGGAGATCGCCCGCAACGTCCAGCAGGCGGCGGTGGGGGCGCTCACGGTGACCGACAGCATCCAGTCGGTGAGCGCCGCCACCAGTTCCAGCGGCCAGATCGCCACCGACGTGCTGGAATCCGCCCGGCAACTGGCCGCCAAGGCCGACCTGCTGCACGAGGAAGTGGATTCCTTCCTGGCCGCCATCAAGGACGAGGAAAAGTTCACCCATTCGGAAGACCTGGCCTTCGCCGATTTCGTCCGGGCCGGCGCCACCGATCTCGCCCATCGGCTCGAGGCGGCGATCGAACGGGGCGAGATCAGCCTCGACCATCTGTTCGACGAATCCTACCAGCCCATCCCCGGCACCACGCCGCAGCAGGTCTCGACCCGCTTCACCGAGCTGACCGACCGCCTGTTCCCCGAGGTTCAGGAAAAGGCCCTGGGCCTGTTCCCCAAGGCGGTGTTCTGCGCCGCCGTGGACCGCAACGGCTATCTTCCCACCCACAACGCCAAGGTCTCCAAGCCCCAGGGCGCCGACCCGGTGTGGAACGACGCCAATTGCCGCAACCGCCGGATGTTCGCCGACCCCACCGGCCTGGCCGCCGCCCGCAACACCGCCAAGCCGTCGCTGGTCCAGACCTACCGCCGGCAGACCGGCGACAAGAGCGTGCTGATGATCGACGTGTCGTCGCCCATCATGGTGCGCGGCCGGCACTGGGGAGCCCTGCGCATGGGTTACGCCGTATAGAGCCATGCGGCGGATCACCGCCCTTGCCGCCCTGCTCCTGCTGGCCGCGGCCGCCCCGGCCGGGGCCTGCATCTCGGGGCCGACCGACGTGGCCAAGGGCCGGGTGTTCATGCCCGACTCCCACAATTCCTGGACCAGCCCGGTGGGATACATGCGGGCCGGCGGGCCGGCCTTCCTGACCCTTGGGCTGCTGGGCAAGGGCGACCGCTGGGAATTGCCCGGCCCCGAAGCGCACGGCCCGGTGACCTGGACGGCCGAGCCGAGGGCGGAAGGCGGCTTCACCTTGTGGCTGTCGGCCGACCAGGGCGGGCAGAGCGCCCTGTATCTGCGCTACGTCTTCGCCGACGGGCAAAGCAGCCCGGTCCACTACATCCTGATCGTCGATCCGCCGCCACCACCGCCCAGGCCGTGGGCGCTGACCGTGGACAAGCCCTCCCACAAGGACATCGCCGCCGGCGGACGCGAAACCATCCTGCGCATGGCCATGCCTCCACCCGCCGGCCAGCGCTGGGAGGTCAAGGAGGCGGCGTTCTTCAGCCATGCCGACAAGGAGTGGCGGTCCATGGCCGTCGAGCCCATCCCCGGCGAGACCAATGCCTTCCGCTTCATCCCCCAGGGGGAAAAGGCCCGCATCGTCCTGGTGGAGGCAAGCGACGGCTGGCTGTAGGCCCCCCAGACGGTGAACGTGGAACTGACCGTCGATTCCTCCCGGCCGAAGTGCTGATCCGCCCCACCGGAGCTCCGCAACGACGGATGGACCGGTCCGAAGCCGTGAAACAGCGGATCAGTTCGGCTCCAGCCGGACCACCACCCGCCGGTTGGCGGCCCACGCCGCCTCGCCGTGGCCCGGGTCGCGCGGCCGTTCCTCGCCGTAGGAGACGGCGAGCAGGCGCCCCTCCGCCACGCCCCGGTCCATGAGGTAGTGCCGGACCGCCCGGGCGCGGCGTTCGCCCAGGGCCAGGTTGTATTCGCGGCTTCCCCGTTCATCGCAATGGCCTTCGAGAACGGCGGACATCCGGGTATCGCGCCCCAGGACCTCGGCCACGCCGTCCAGGATCGCCCTGGCCTTGGCGTCGAGGTCCAGGCGGCCGCTGCCGAACGGCACCTCGATCTCGCGCAGCGATGTCCGCCCGGCCTTGTCCCAGTGGTCGGGCGGCGGGCCGTAGACAACCAGCGGCTGTTCCCGCCGGCTCAGCGGATCACCCACGCCCTCGACGGGGGAGTCGCATCCGGCCCCGGCCGCCGCCAGGGCGGTGGCGGCGAAGCGCAGCAGGAAATCGCGGCGGCTGTCAGGCATCACACTCTCCCATTTCACCGATCTTCACGAGGCCGCAATGGACCGCCTCCGGGTCCTCGGGATCGAACAGGTGAAACCCGCCGCCTTCGCACAGATCCCAGTGGTCGCAGCTTCGGCAGGAGGACGGCGCCGAATCCCGCCGCCCCTGGCGGAACCGGCCGAAGCCGCCCCGCCACACATCGAGGAAGGCGCTGTCGCGGATGTTGCCCTCGGTGAAGCGACGCGACACGCTGGGACAGCCGGTGACGCCGCCGTCGTGCAGGATCGAGGCGATCACCGTGCCCGAGCCGCAATAATGCATGCCGTCCCGCACCCGGCATTCCCAGTTGGGCCCCCAATAGCCCTCCTCGCTCAGCGTGACCGCGATGTCGC
>JAVBXM010000093.1 GCA_030824585.1 Phaeospirillum sp.
CCAGGACCTCTATGACGCCTTCTTCGAGGCGCAGGACGAAAGGGACGCCGCTCAGCAGGAAGTGGATGAGTTACAGGATGCGTTGAATGAAGTCGAAGCCGAAATCGCGGAGGTAAGCCAGCAGATCGCCGAGGCTCTTAGCGACGCGGGGCAGGGATGGGCTGAGGGTTGGCGCGATGGAACAATGATCCCCCTCCCACCGCCACTCGATAAAATTGGAAAAGCCATGGGGCGGCTGAATAAGCCAGGACAGGTAATCGGAGGCCTCAAGGGCTCCTATGACGCCGCAAAGCGCTTGGAGACCGAGCTTGTCCCGAAACGAAACGAGTTGGAAGCTGGACGTCAGGCCCTTCTCAAACAACTGAATGAAGCCGAAAAAGCCCTGGCGGAAGCCCAAAGCGCCCTCGATAGTGCAGCGGATGAGTACCGGCAATGCCGGGAGGAGGATGAAGAGCCTCCGGACGACAAACAATAGGTGTTACCAACAGTCTACGCCATCCGGCTGACTCCAAATATCTTTGGCCCGGAACAATTCGCGGTGCCGTGAGGCCGCCCCACGGCGCCGAGGGATAGTATCGGCCTTGAGATCATGCCGCTGGACCAGCCGGGCGAGGGCGTCATCCACGTTCTCGCCCCGCTGCTTGGCGCTGTTCAACAAATTAAGGGCAGCCTCCGGGTCCGGCGGCACTCCCTCGGCGCCGTCGATAAGCAATGTCCCCAGCCGCGCGTTGGAAGTGGCATCTTCGTAAATACCCCACCAGTAGGCTGCGCGATCGGGGCGAGCCGGAACACCGCGGCCTTGCAGCAACTGATCCCCCAGGGCGACTGCCGCCTTGGTAGAGCCCGATTTCACCGCATCGATCCGCCACAGGCAGGCGGCCTGCGGGTCGGGGATAAAGCCATCGCCGGCCTCGATTCGGTCGGCGATGGCCGCCCTGCGATCTTCGCTGGAGATGGATAGAGTGAATATCCGCTTGAACTCCTCGGCCACCCAGTCGGGCCAGTCCTCGTCGGGCGATTGGTAGATCACCCCTCTCCAGATTTCACCTTCCGCCTGCAGCCGTTTGGAATATGTCAGCAACAGCAGAATCGATTTCTGGTACCAGAACCGGGCCTTCCGCTCGTCGGCGGCCAGGCCGTGCCCAAGATATCCCCAGCCCAGACCCATCATGGCCGGAATATGGCCCTTGGCGATGGAGTCCTGAAACAGTGCCTCGGCTCTCGCCGGATTGGCGGAGCGGCACAGGCCGTCTCGCCACATGACGGCCTCCGAGGCGTCAGCGATGGGGGGCGACAGCTTTCGCCCCTCCGCCAACTGCCTCTCCGCCTCGGCACAGTTTCCGGTGTGGACGGCTTCAACCCAACTTGCCTGCCACTCAGGAATGAGCGGTTGGGCGTCGGGCTTGGGTGCATCCGCCATGGCCTGGAATGCCGACAGCAGCAGTGGGGCCGCCAGAACGCGCCACAAAAATCGAATTCTAGCCATATGTGCGTCGACGGGCAGTTGCCGGGAAGCGGACCCTTCCGATCATTGCCATGATCCTCCTTTGTAGCCGCCCATCCATCCTCTCGAAATACGAGCGAAGGTGCAAGCGGCGAGGACTGCCGGTATTCCAGGACGGCGGGATCGAATTCCAGCAGGCAGATGAAATCCCGTTCCAGCTGGGATTCCCAATGGACGCTACGGCGGCTCTTGGCGCTGGGGAAGCGGCCGACCGTGCGGGTCGGGCTGCGGGTGACGACCCGCCGGGCTCTGATCCCCTGGTCCATACGGAACGGCATCGGCGCACCCACATAAGTTACATCGAGATGTAAACTGTATCGACGGAATGTGCGTTGTCAATGGTGATGTGCATAGTTTACATTTTGGTCCGACAGGCTTGGCCAATGGGACACGGAATGACCGAGGAAGAAGCGCTTACCGCATTGGCCGAGGCTCGGACGGGCAAGCAGGGTTGGCTGCGGATCGCCGAGCTTCTTGAAGCCGTGCGGGACAGCGATGTCGGGGGAAAGCCCGGCAAGCTGTCCGTGGCGTTCATCGACGAGGCCGCCAAGGCTTCACGCTATGCCCCGGCCATCCTCCGCCGCATGTCGGCCGCCCGCACCTTCCTGTTCGAATTCCACCGCCGGCACCCTGGCCTGCGCCTGCTCAATCGCCTGGACGGCAGCACCGCCCAGTTCTCCAAAGTGGAACTGCTGGCCCGTCTGTACAAGAGTGCTCCGGCCAAGGCGGTCGAGGTTGCCGGCGCCGTCGCGGATGGATCATTGCGGACCAAGGACCTGGACGGATTATACCGCGAGGTCATCGGCCTTCCCACTTTTGCCGATCGCGACTCAGAGAGAGATCCGCTTTCTTCGGTCCCTTTCCGAACGGTCTCCGAGGTGGTGCAGCGGAGATTCATCAGCCCGTTCGACCAGGCCTGCTGGGACGATCTTCGGGCGAATCCGAGCACGCTGTCGGGTGAGGGAGATATCCGCCTCACCTGCGACTTCAAGTTCACCTACTTCCGCCCCTTCGCCATCGCCGTGGGGATGAGGGATTTCGGGATCGACTTCGTGGATGGCTTTCATGCCGCTCCCCTTCCGGCCGAGCCCAGCCGGGGCGAGATGAACCGATTGCTGAAGGAGGTGGCGTTCCAGGCGCCATTCTTCCGGAGGTTCTGGCTTCTGGTATCGCCGAATGCGCCTCGGGAGATGATCTGCGGCGATCTGGATGCCCTCGGGCTCGGCGCCGTCGGCTACGCGGAACTGGATGCCGGCACTCTGGTCGTTCGGCGCAAGGCTGGCGCCCAGCGATCCATCGAGCAGCAGGCACGGCTGGCGGCGGGGGTGCTGGAGATGGGGATCCCGGCGCGGGGGAAGGCTGCTCCTTGAAGAGGACCATCCCGGTGTGATGAACTGGCTTTCGAGGCGACTGGTCGGTTGAGGATTCTGCGATCCGATAGCGCCTCCCCGTCGGATGATCAGTCCGATCTACCTGGGACAGGGGATAGGCCTGCGGGCTGAAGAGGGTACCGAGAACCAGACCAGGGCGCCAAAGCCGGAAGGCTTCGGCGCCCTAGGTGTTTCTGGGTCAATAGGCACTGGTCGTTCAGGCTGCCGGACGAAAAGGGTCGTCCCCGTTCGGAGGATGCTTTGCATGTTACGCGTCAAAAGTTGGCGAGAACAGGGGCGGGTTTGCGTCCATCTACGCCGTCCGGGGATAACGCCGCCGCACCCGAAAGCAGACGTTGTCGGCGACCCCATACGCAAAGCTATGGTGTCTATTGCACATAGCTCCCGCGCTTACGCGTCGGGCTTCCGAGTGTATTGAAGCAGAGAGATATCGGCCGCAATGTGCTTGATCGTTGCATACACGATAGTCCCATCGGCGTCTTCAAGCTCGAAAGGAACATTGACCGTGAAGGGCGCAGGCTGGCTTTTCCCGCCGTTGATGGCGATGTTGTCGGCGTAGAGATAGGTCCTGTGCGAGCTATCGAGGATGGGGTTCAGGCGCCCCTTAAGGCCAGGGATGCAGCCAGTGCTGCGCACCGTGGTCGAACCGATATTGTCCATCCGGGGTAGCGTGATCTTCAGCGTCCCGTCAGAATCCACCTTTTCATAGATGGCCGCAGGGAAGTTCGGATGGGACGCCAGTAGCGTACTGTGCCTGCGAACGTTTAGCTCAAATACAGCTATCCCGTCGTCACCGGTGGCAATGGCGTTTGAAGTGCCATTTTCGGCCTGCAATGTAAGGTGGCAGCCCTCTATTGGTGTGCCCTCGTCATCTATGACGATAACAGCGAACTTGCCCCCCGGCCGTGCCTTGGCCTGCGCCAGGGTACTGAAGTCGCGACGGACCAACTCCGTCGGTACCGATCCGCCCGAACTGATGAGCTTTTTGGTGATTAGAGAAACAAGGTCTTGGGGTGAGCGATCTTTCAGTGAGACGTAACCCACAGTGGGCAAGACGCCGGGTATTTCGGTGTCATCGAACCGCGCTGGTAGGATGTACTCCTGCGCCTCTTGGAATGCACGGGCCTGAGCCGACTTCCGCTCATGGTTGGTCCAGAGCTTGTTCGCGTAGGCTTTGGAAATAAACATCACCGTGAACTGGGCGCGCTTGTGATAAATCTCCGAGAGATGTGCGTAGAGGTCCTTGCCCCAGAGATCAGCCTCTTCAAAGAGATCGTAGAACACTTTCACACCGCACTCTTTCAAAAGGTTCGCAACGCGATCAACATAGTCACGTTCTTCGCCAGCGAATGACAGCGCGATGTCGTAGTCTCGATTCTCAGTCATACTTCGAGCATAGCCGCAGGCCAGAGTTGCTGCCACTCATTACAGCTAACGGTGCTGATTTTCTGGTGATTGCGAGCAGTCGTTCGGGTGTCTGCATCGCGTCAAAGGGTGAGATGAGCAAACAGGCCGGTTGGGGCAGCGCAGCCACGAATGCCTGCTTTGGCAGGTCGAGACGACGAAGGCCATCAGTCCGCTATCGGCCCCACCCGGTCATTCCGGGGCGCAAGAGCGGCTGAATACAGCTCCACAGCCAGTAATGCGGTTTCAAGGAACGCCAAAGGTCGCCCCCCTTCGGGGTGGCCTTTGCATTTTACGCGTCAAAAATTAGCGCGTTATGGGTCGCGTTTGCGGGTTATGGGTCACCCGACACACCCTAAACGTCCAGGTTCGACACCTTCAGCGCGTTGGTCTGGATGAAGTCGCGGCGGGGTTCGACCACGTCGCCCATCAGGGTGGAGAACACCTGTTCGGCGTCGTCGGCCTGGGCCACCTTGACCTGCAGCAGCGAGCGCACCTGGGGGTCCAGGGTGGTTTCCCACAATTGTTCGGGGTTCATCTCGCCCAGGCCCTTGTAGCGCTGGATGGCGATGCCGCGGCGGCCCTGCTCCATCACGGCGCCGACCAGAGCGACGGGGCCGGCCAGGACCGTTTCGCGCTCCTTGACCACCAGGGTGGCGGCCCGGTCGAAGGTCTCGCGCAGGCGCGGCGCGAGGTCGTGCAGGCGGCGGGCCTCGGCCGAACGGATGATGGCGGAATCCAGGTGATGGGTCTCGGTGACGCCGCGCAGGGTGCGGGAGAACGAGTAGCCGTCGCCTTCCACCCAGGCACCGGTCCAGCCGCGCTCCAGCACTGGTTCCAGGGCGTCGAGGCGCTCGGCCAGCCCTTGCGCGACGGCGGGGCCACGGGCCTGGTCGGTGAGCAGGGTGGAATCCAGGGCGTCGGCGATGGTCGCCTGTTCCAGGAACTTGAGCGGCAGGCGCCGGGTCAGCGGGTTCAGCAGATTGCGCACCGCACGGGACTGCTCGACCAGGGCGCGCAAATCGGCGGCGGCCACCTGGGTGCCGTCGGCCAGGCGCAGCACGGCATCGGACAGGCCGCCGTCGATCAGGTATTCCTCGAGCGCCCGGTCGTCCTTGAGGTAGACCTCGGACTGGCCGCGTTTGGCGCGGTACAGCGGCGGCTGGGCGATGTAGAGGTAGCCGCGCTCGATCAGCGCCGGCATCTGGCGATAGAAGAAGGTCAGCAGCAGGGTGCGGATGTGGGAACCGTCCACGTCCGCGTCGGTCATGATGATGATCTTGTGGTAGCGCGCCTTGTCGACGTTGAAATCCTCGCGCCCGATGCCGGTGCCCATGGCGGCGATCAGGGTGCCGATCTCGGCCGAGGACAGCATCTTGTCGAAGCGGGCGCGCTCCACGTTGAGGATCTTGCCCTTGAGCGGCAGGATGGCCTGGTTGGCGCGGTTGCGCCCCTGCTTGGCGGAGCCGCCGGCCGAGTCGCCCTCGACGATGAACAGTTCGGACAGCGCCGGGTCGCGTTCCTGGCAATCGGCCAGCTTGCCGGGCAGGGTGGCGATGTCGAGCACGCCCTTGCGCCGGGTCAGTTCGCGGGCCTTGCGCGCCGCCTCGCGCGCCGCGGCGGCCTCGACCACCTTGGTGACCACCTTGCGGGCCTCGGCGGGATGCTCCTCGAACCATTCGGCCAGCTTCTCGCCCACCAGGTTCTCGACCAGCGGCCGCACCTCGGAGGAAACCAGCTTCTCCTTGGCCTGGGACGAGAACTTGGGATCGGGCATCTTGACCGACAGCACGCAGGTCAGGCCCTCGCGCATGTCGTCGCCGGCCAGGTTGACCTTTTCCTTCTTGGCGATGCCGGATTCGTTGGCATAGGCGTTGATGGTCCGCGTCAGCGCGGCGCGGAAGCCGGCCAGATGGGTGCCGCCGTCCTTCTGCGGCACGTTGTTGGTGAAGCACAGACAGGTCTCGTGGTAGCTGTCGGTCCATTCCATGGACAGTTCCAGGCGCACCACGTCCCGCTCGGCGGAGATCAGGATGGGGGGGGTGTGCAGGGCCTCCTTGGACCGGTCCAGCCACTGGACGAAGGCCTGGACGCCGCCTTCGTAATGCAGCACCGCCTCGCGGGTCTCGGCGTGGCGCTCGTCCTTGAGCGTCAGGGTGGCGCGCCAGTTGAGGAAGGCCAATTCGCGCAGGCGGTGCTCCACCGTGTCGAAGTCGAATTCGGTGTGGGAGAAGGTGCCCTTGGACGGCAGGAACACCACCTGGGTGCCGGTGCGGTCGCCGGACTCGCCCACCACGGCCAGCGGCGCCTCGGGCTCGCCGTGGCGGAAGCGCATGAAGTGCTCCTTGCCGTGGCGCCAGATGCGCAGCTCCAGCCATTCCGAGAGCGCATTGACCACCGAGATGCCGACGCCGTGCAGGCCCGACGAGATGCGGTTGGAGTTCTGCTCGAACTTGCCGCCGGCGTGCAGCTTGGTCAGCGCCACCTCGGCGGCCGAGATGCCTTCCTCGGGGTGGATGTCCACCGGGATGCCGCGGCCGTTGTCGGTGACCAGCACCGAGCCGTCGGCGTTGAGCACCACGTCGCAGCGGTTGCCGAAGCCGTTCATGATCTCGTCGACGGCATTGTCCACCGCCTCGTAGATCATGCGGTGCAGGCCCGAACCGTCGTCGGTGTCGCCGATATACATGCCGGGACGCTTGCGCACCGCCTCCAGACCACGCAGCACCTGGATCGAGCCGGCGCCGTATTCCTCGGCGCCGTTCGCGCTGGCGTGGGGATCGTTGGGGATCATGGGTTCGGTGCTCATCACGTCTCAACCTTATCTGGGGTCACGGTGGCGTCCGTGACCCGGAAAAATTGGGCCCTTTCCCCGAAGCCGGCGAACAGCAGCGCGTCGGTTCCGGTCATCCAGCTCTGCGCCCGCAGGGCGCACAGCTCATCGAACAGGGCGGTGCGCCGGACGTCGTCCAGATGCGCCGCCACCTCGTCCAGCAGCAACAGCGGCGCGCGGCCGCCGGCCTGATCCTGAACCCGGCCCTGGGCCAGCACGATGGACACCAGGACCGCTTTCTGCTCTCCGGTGGAGCATTGCCCCGCCGGCAAATCCTTGGGCACGTGGCGCACCAGAAGGTCCGAACGGTGCGGACCCACGGTGGCGGCCCCGGCCGCCTCGTCGCGCGCGCGCGCGAATCGCAGCGCGCTTTTGAACCTGTCCTCGGCCTCCTCGGGGGACGATCCCCCGGCCAGCCAGCCCTCGATCTCGCCCTCGACCGCCAGACCGGCGGCGGGGAAGGGCCCCAGCCCGGCGCGGCAGGCCGCGTCCAGGCGGTGGATGGTCTCCACCCGGGCCCGTGCCACGGCGGTGCCGTGCCGGGCCATGCCCTCTTCCAGCGCCGCGATCCAGGCCGGGTCGGCCCGGCCTCCCCCATCACGCGCCGCGCGCAGCAGGCGGGTGCGCTCGCGCATGGCGTGCTCGTAGGCGCCCGATTCGGCGCCATGACCGGGCACCAGCCCGAACACCAGACGGTCGAGGAAGCGCCGCCGTCCGCTCGCCCCCTCCATGAACAGGCGGTCCATGGCCGGGGTCAGCCACAGCGCCGAAACCAACCCGGCCAGATCGCCGGGCTTGGCCGGCTTGCCGTCGATGCGGACCGAGCGGCGCTCGTGGCCGGCTTCACGCCCGGTACCGATCTCCACCCGCCCCGCCGGTCCGTCGAGGCTTGCCGCCACCGCCCAGGGAGAGCCGGCGGCCAGGCCGTGGCGGGTGATGTCCGCTGCCCCGGCACGGCGCAGGCCGCGCCCCGGAACCAGGAAGGACAGGGCCTCGAGGATATTGGTCTTGCCGGCGCCGTTGGCTCCGGTGAGGACCACCGGCCGGGCATCCGTCTCGAGACGCAGCGTCCGATAACAGCGGAAATCGGCCAGCGACAGGCGGCGCACCGCCGGCCGCGACGCCGGGTCCGCGCTGGTCATCCGGTCGCCGATCACACCCTCATGGGCATCAGCACGTAGATGGCGCCGCCATCGGTCACTTCGCGCACCACGGTCGGCGAGGCGGCGTCGGCCATGGCAAAGCGGGCGGTCTCGCCCTCCACCTGGGCCAGGATGTCCATCAGGTAGCGCGAGTTGAAACCGATCTCCAAGGGCGTCGAGGCGTAATCGGCCTCGATCTCTTCCACCGCGCTGCCGTTCTCGGCGCTGGACGCCGACAGGGTGGCGGTGCCCTTCTCGAGCGCCAGCTTGATGGCCCGGCTCTTTTCGGTGGA
This sequence comes from Phaeospirillum sp., assembly GCA_030824585.1. Classification (GTDB taxonomy): domain Bacteria; phylum Pseudomonadota; class Alphaproteobacteria; order Rhodospirillales; family Magnetospirillaceae; genus Phaeospirillum. The sequence goes on from JAVBXM010000093.1 coordinate 8,568, forward strand.
GATGGCCGACACGCGGTCCACCGCCTGGGCGAAGCTCTTGCAGTCGACCACCAGCACCTTGTCGTTGTCGGCGGGGATCACCCGTTCGTAATCGGGGAAGGTGCCGTCGATCAGCTTCGACGTCAGCACGGCATCGCCGAAGGCGAACTTCAGCTTGGTCTCGGACAGCGACACGGTGATCTCGCCGTCGGTCTCGTCGATCAGCTTGCGGATTTCGGCCACGGTCTTGCGCGGCACGATGACGCCGGGCATGCCCGAAGCGCCGTCGGGCAGGGTGATTTCCACCCGGGCCAGGCGGTGGCCGTCGGTGGCCACGGCGCGCAGCACCTCGACGCCCTCGCTGGTGGCGGCATGCAGGTAGATGCCGTTGAGGTAGTAGCGGGTCTCTTCCGTCGAGATGGCGAAGCGGGTGCGGTCGATCAGGGTCTTGAGCTCGGCGGCCGACAGCGAGAAGCTGAACGGCAGCTCGCCCCCCGACAGCACCGGGAAGTCCTCGACCGGCAGGCAGGCCAGCGAGAACTTGGACCGGCCGGAGCGCAGGGTCAACTGGCCGCTCTCGGAATCGTGCTCGATCTCCACCTGGCTGCCGTCGGGCAGCTTGCGCACGATCTCGTAGAAGGTGTGGGCCGGGGCGGTGGTGGCGCCGGGGCGCACCACGTCGGCGGGCACCGCCTCGATGATGTCGAGATCCATGTCGGTGGCGTTCAGCGACAGCTGGCCGGCGCGGCCCTCGAGCTTCACGTTGGACAGGATCGGAATGGTGGTCCGGCGTTCGACGACGCTCTGGACGTGGGCCAGCGACTTCAACAGCGCGGCGCGCTCGATGGTCAGTTTCATGGCGCTTTTCTGACTACCCATATGATTCGTTACTGCCCCCCTGAGGCAGGGCTGGGCAGTATATCACAGGCGCAGGAGTCCAAAAGCGATTTCGGGCAATGGGGATCAGCGCTTCAGGTCGCGGTAGAAGTTCTCGTGGGAGCCGAGGCTCAGGAGGAGGCGAGGGCTTGTTTGGGGGGCGTCCCATCGGCTTGGGAATGCGGAAATGACGGATAAACCACCAAGACACCAAGGACACCAAGAGGGCGGAGCGGATCGCGTCGGCGGATGCAAATGGATGCCCGGATCAAGTCCGGGCACGACGACACATGAAACGTCTTCTTGGTGTCCTTGGTGTCTTGGTGGTGACGAGGCGTATCCGCCCAGCACCTTGGGAGTCGAGGCGGGCAGCGGTGGACACGCTGTCTTGTCCGGGATGGCCCCAGGCGGGACCGTCTTGCTGGAATATCCGGCTCAGTCGAACCGGTATTCCTCGATGGCCACTTCCTGACGAGCAATCAGGATGTCGCGGATCAATCCGACGGGAAGGTCCGGGTTTTCCCTGGCGGCCTCGCGCACCTGCTCTTCAAGATGCTCAGGGGTGGGTCGCATGATGGCGCGCCTTTATCCCTGCAGCATGCGGCGCAGCAGTTCCACGTCCTCGGCGAAGTTCTGGTCGCATTCCTTCAGCTCCTCGACCTTTTTCACCGCGTGCATGACGGTGGTGTGGTCGCGGCCGCCGAATTTGCGGCCGATCTCGGGGAGCGAGCGCGAGGTCAACTGCTTGGCCAGGTACATGGCGATCTGGCGGGGCCTCGCCACCTGGCGCGAGCGCCGGGCCGAGGACATTTCGGCGAGCTTGATGGTGAAGTGCTCGGCCACCTTCTTCTGGATCTCCTCGATGGTGATCCGGCGGTCCGAGGCGCGCAGCAGGTCGTGCAGCACTTCCTGGGTGGTTTCCAGCGTGATGGTGCGGCCCACCAGTTGGGAATGGGCGACCACGCGGTTCAGGGCGCCCTCCAGCTCGCGGACGTTGGAAATGATCTTGTGGGCGAGGAATTCCAGGACCTTCTGGGGGACGATCACGCCCATCTGCTCGGCCTTGGACTGCAGGATGCCCAGGCGCAGCTCGTAGGTGGTGGCGTGGATGTCGGCCACCAGGCCGCAGGCCATGCGCGAGCGCAGGCGTTCCTCGATGCCTTCGAGGTCGCTGGGCGACTTGTCGGCCGAGATGACGATCTGGCTGCCCTGGTCCACCAGGGCGTTGAAGGTGTGGAAGAACTCTTCCTGGGTGGCGTCCTTGCCGGCGATGAACTGCACGTCGTCGATCATCAGCACGTCGACCGAGCGGAACTGCTCCTTGAACGACATGGTGTCCTGGCCGCGCAGTGCCCGGATGAAGCGGTACATGAACTTCTCGGCCGAGAGGTACAGCACCGAACGCTCGGGGTTGCGCTCGCGGATGTGGTGGGCGATGGCATGCATCAGGTGGGTCTTGCCCAGGCCGACACCGCCATAGAGGAACAGCGGGTTGAACGACACCTGATCGGCCTCGGCGACGCGGCGCGCCGCCGCCCAGGCGAATTCGTTGGGCTTGCCCACCACGAAGTTCTTGAAGGTGAAGCGGTTGTCCA
>JAVBXM010000262.1 GCA_030824585.1 Phaeospirillum sp.
GACCTGGGCATAGGCGCCGATGCGGAACCGCTCCTCGGGATTGTCGAACTCGAACAGCGCCGGAACGGTGCGGCTGTCCTTGTCCACCACGCCGCCGAGCGCGATCAGGCGGCCGTTCCTGCCCTGCTCGATCAGGGTGGCGCCCTCGTAGCCGTCGGCGGTGAACCACGCCCCCAGGGGATCACGGACCCGTCCGATCTGGGCCTCGGGGATCTGTGCCTCCAGCCACAGCCTGGACAGGCCGGCGATATGGAACAAAGGCTGGCCCTGGTCGATGGTGGCGCCCGGCTGGGTGTTGACCGCCGCGAGGCGGCCGGAAACCGGGGCGCGCAGCGCGATGCCGCCCTTGCCCCCCTGATAGGGGGCGGCGCGGCGGGCGGCGGCGTCCAGGTCGGCCCGCGCGGCGGCCTCCTGGTTGCGGGCCTCGATCACCCGGCGTTCGGGAATGGCCTCCAGCTTGAACAGTCCTTCCAGGCGTTGGCGCTCCTGCGTCGCCAGGTCGAAGGCGAGGCGGGCCTTGCGGCTTCCCAGTTCCAGGGTGGCGGAATCGGTCTCGCCGCCCAATTGCGGTACCAGCCAGGCCAGAATCTGTCCCTTCTCCACCAGTTGCCCGATACGCGGGAAGTCGGGCGAAGGGGCCAGCATCCCGGCGCCGGGCGCCGCAACCATCGCCTCGTCCGAGGCCCGCGCCCGAATGGTCCCGCTGGCCGCCACCGAGTCCCGGATCAGGCGCGGGCGCACTTCGGCGGTGGCGAAGTCGATCTTCCACTGGACCGCCTTGGTAACGGCGATCCGCCCCGTCTTCTCGGCATGGCCGGCCTCGTCCATGGCGGCCTCGGCGGCGACGTCATCGGCATGCACGGTGATCTCGCCCAAATCGTGCCCGTCGGTCCCGTCCCGGCCGCGCAAGACGACGCTCAGATGGCGCGGCCCCGGGGCCTTGGGAATGACCAGGGCGCGGAAGATTCCGGGCTTGTCCATGAGGGCGGGGAAACTCTCGTCCGGTTGCCCGCCACCCGACAGGGTGATGACCGCCTCGCCCTCGGCCAGGGGCTTGTGGCCGGCCAGACGGGTGAGGTGGAGGACGAAATCGCCGGCCTCGCCCGCCACCGGAACCGGATATTCCATGAACAGTTCGGTGGCGGCGGAAAATGTGGTGGCCGAGAGACGTTCCTCGGCATGGGCGTGCCCTTCCTCGGCATGGGCGGACGTGACGGCATGCCGGGGGGAAAGGGTGGCGTAGACACCGGCTCCCCCCAGGACGGTTCCGGCGGCCAGGGCGATGATCAGCTTTCTCATGACGTGGTCTCTCCGGTGGCGAGCAGGAGGTCGGTGTGGGCCTCGCGGGCGCCGAATTCCAGCTCGATGGCGGTGGTTTCGGCTTCCAGCAGGGACTTGTGGGCATCGAGCAGCTCCAGCACGTTCATCTCGCCCGCCCGGTAGGCGCCCTCGGCGATGCGCGACAGGTCGCGTGACGCGGCCAGCGAGCTCTCCCGGAATTTCAGCGCCGTCTCACGCAACTCGGCCGTGCGGCGCCACAGGCCGCGGATTTCACCCTCGGCCCTGGCGCGGGCCAGGGCCATATCGGCGGCGGTGGCGCGGGACTGGGCGGCGGCCTTGCGGCTGGCGGCCTGGCCCCGGTCGAACAGCGGCAACGGCGCCGAGACGGTCAGCAGGACGCCCTGGTCGCTGCGGTCCGGCTGCTCCACCTGCTTCAACCCGGCTCCCAAAGTAAGGTCGGGTATCCAGCCCCGGTCGGCGGCCCGGCGATCCAGGTCGGAGGCGGCGATTCTGGCCCGCAGCGCCCGCAGGTCGGGGCGGTCCTCCAGGCGGGACATCAGATCGTCGAGGCCAAGCGGCGGCGGCGGCAACAAGGCTCCCTCGATCCGGGGCATAATGGTGCCGGGAGCCCAGCCCATCAGGGCGCGCAGACGCTCCCACGATTCGGCCAGATCGGCGTTCAGGGCCCGAACCTTGGCATCGGCGGCCACCCGTTCGCGGGTCAGGCGGCGGGAATCGTAGCCCGATACCTCGCGGCCGCTCCTCAGCCTGGTCAGCACGGTTTCCGCCTCGACCAGACGGCCGGCCCAGCGTTCGGCCGCCGCCTTGGCCTGCTGGCGCATCAGCACGGTATGGAACAGCTTGCGGGCCTCGCCTCCGGCCTCGCGGGTGCGTTGGCGGGCCTCGGCCTGGGTGGCGTCCACCCGCCGCCCGGCGGCGTCCTGGCGCAGGCCGCGCCGCCCGGAGACGTCCACCGGCTGGGACAGGCGGTAGGTGTCCTGCACCGTGGCGCCGCCGGCCCCCTTGGTGCGGTCGCGCTCGTACTCGAAGGTGGGATTGGGCCACAGCCCGGCCTCGTCCTCCTCGGCCCGGGAGGCGTCGACGGCGCCTTCCGTGGCGTTGCGCAGGTCGTCGCGCCCTTGCGCGGCGGCGATGGCGGCCTGTTCGTCCAGGCGGCCGGTCTCGGCCGTCGCAGGAAAGGCCAAGCCCAACGCCAGGACGGCCGCCAGGATCGCTGGCGGGCTCAATGCTTGTGGTCCTTGAGAACCAGGCCGTGGGCCACATCGATGTAGCCCTTGGCCTCGTCGGCCTTGCCGTCCTTGCACAACTTTTCGGCGGTCTCGATCTGCCACTTGGCGCGGTCACGGTCGGCGGGCTTGCCGTCAAAGCGCTTGAGGGCCTGCTTCAACTCGGGCAGTTGGTCGCAGGACGGGCCCTTCGACGACTCGGCCCAAGCCGGAGTGGACAGCAGCAGGGCGGCAAGGGCGGCGACGGTGATGGAACGGGACATGGCGTGGTCTCCTCTTGAGGAATGGGGCGGCGGACCGGCCGGCACGCGGATGCCGGCCGGAAGATTTCAGTCCACCTGGGTGGGAAGATCGAATCCGGTCATGGCCTCGCAAATCTCCTGCACGCGGACCATGTGGGCGGCGCTCTCCGTGCTGCGGAGGTCGAGGTGGTCGTCGGTTTCCCGGCGGCACTTCTCGGCGAGGTCGGCCCGCCGCCTGGTCTCGATGGGGGAGCGCCCTTTGATGGCGGGCAGATCGGCCATCTCGCGGCACAGCTCCTTCAGATGGCTGGTCTCGCGGGTGGAGTTCGAATCGCGGTAACGGTGCTGCATGTTGGCCGGCATCCGCGCCGCCGTCTGGTCGAGATTCCAGTTGGCTTCGGTCAGGCAGGCGCGGCGCAGGGTTTCATGGCGTTCGTCCGGCGTCTTGCCCTCGAGACGCTTGGCCAGGGGGACGCTGGGGGGCGAGGCGCAGGCCGACAGGCCCACCGCCGTCAGGGCGATGATCAGGATGTGGGGACGCATGGAATGTTCTCCCGGAACAGCATTCGGGTTCCCTCCGTCACTGGACAGGTGACAGACAGGTGCGAAAAGAATCTGTCGGGAGAGTGGCTAGTTCAGCAGAACGACCGTGCGGTGGGAAATCAGGCGGGGATCGAGCCGAGGCTCCTCCGCCGGCAGGGCGATGCGGGCGGATGCGGTCGTGGGCCGCTCGGACCAGACCGGACCAGCCGCCGGCAGGACGGCGCCGAGATCGGCCAGCAACTGCTTCTTGACGATCAGCGGGCTGGCCTGCACCAGCGGAATGTCGACGCAATCGGCCGATGCCGTCAGGTGATCGGCGGTGGCAACGCTGGGCGCCGCCCCACCTCCACAGTCATGGCCACCGGCCTCCAGCGCCTCGACGGCCAAATGGCCGTCGCCGCCCAGGCACAACGCGAACGCCCCGCCCGCCGGCCCCCCAAGCAGGATCATCAGCAGGCTGAGCAGAGCAGCCAGCTTCCGAACCGGGAGGGTGGACATCAAACGGGACACCAGGGCGATCCTTGCTACCATCACCATCGGGGTGGATAGCACGCAGGAAACGGGCCGGCAAATGAACGGTTTTTAATCTGAAATGGATCTATCCAGGCTGGCATGGGGGTAATTGCCGGATATCCACTCACCATAAAATCCGCAAGACAACGATTGCAGTTGTTGTCTTGTTTGAAGCTTCTCTGGCTTATCTGTGATTTTTTGGAGGAAATGGTGGGCGATGCAAGGATTGAACTTGCGACCCCTCCCGTGTGAAGGGAGTGCTCTCCCGCTGAGCTAATCGCCCATTTCCATTGCGGCGGAGGCGTTGGATGCGCCCCCGAGGAGGGCCGCTTTATATGGCGCCCCGCCGGACCTGTCAAGCGGGCTTTCGCACAGGCGTCACGCGGTCTCGCGGTCGATGACCCGGATGGTCTCCGGCGGCCGGTAGCTTTCCAGCAGGGCCAGCAGGGTGGCGGGGTCGTGGTGCACCGCCGCCATCTCGCGGTGGCGGGCCTTGACGAAGCCTTCGCCGGCCATGTGGTCGAGGAAGGCGTGCAGCCGCTCGAAATAGCCGGCGACGTCCAGGAAGGCCAGCGGTTTGGTGTGCAGGCCCAACTGGCCCCAGGTCCATACCTCGAACAATTCCTCCAGCGTGCCGACGCCGCCGGGCAGGGCGATGAAGGCATCGGCCAGTTCGGCCATGGCCGCCTTGCGCTCGTGCATGCTGGCCACCACCCGGAGTTCGGTGAGGTTGGGGTGGCCCACCTCCCATTTCAGCATGGCCTCGGGGATCACACCGATCACCTGGCCGCCGGCGGCCAGGGCCGCGTCGGCCACCACGCCCATCAGGCCCACGTTGCCGCCGCCATAGACCAGGGTCAGGCCCCGCTCGGCCAGCAGGCGGCCAAGCTGGGTCGCCGCCTCGGCATAGGCCGGGTTGGTCCCGGAATTGGAACCGCAGAAGACGCAGACCCGCTTCACCTCAGCCTCCCGCCGCCAGGATGCGGCTGAACTCCCGCACCGCCGCCTCGGGGCCTTCGGGATGGTTCCACACGCCCGCCGATACCGCCAGGAAATCGGTGCCCGCCGCCACCAGGGGGCGGCAATTCTCCACCGTGACGCCGCCGATGGCGACGCAGGGCACGGTGAACAGGCCGTGCCACCATTCCAGGATTTCAATGTCGGCGCGGGTGGGGGCGTCCTTGGTCCCGGTGGGGAAGAAGGCGCCGAACGCCACGTAATCGGCTCCGGCCTCGCCGGCCTCCATGGCCAGGTGGCGGGAATCGTGGCAGGTCACCCCGACGATGCCCTCGGGGCCCACCGCCTGGCGGGCCGCCTTGTACGAGGCGTCCGTCTGTCCCACGTGCACGCCGTCGCAGCCGGTTTCGAAGGCCAGGTCGGGGCGGTCGTTGAGCAGCACCGCCACCCCGCGCCGCTGGGCGGGCGGGCGCAGCACGTCCACCGCCCGGGCCAGGGCATCGTCGTCCAGGCCCTTGAGGCGGATCTGCAGGCAGGCGACGTCGCCGGCATCCAGGGCGGCTTCCAGGGTCTGGACCCACTCGAAGGGCTTTTCGATGACCGGCGGGGTGATCAGGTAGAGACGGCAGGAATCGGCGGGAATGGCGGGCCTCGCTTAAGCGGCTGGGTTGCGGATGATCCGGGTGCACCATGGCACCGGGGCGATTATGGCGCAACTGCCCTGATTTGCCCTGAAAGAATCACAATTCGTCCCTTATTCCGCCACGGGGCGGAGCGACCTTATCCCTACCGAACGCGCCATGACGGCCTTCGGAACGAGATACAGAAAAGGAAGCCTCCCATGCGTGCCACCCGTTTCCTCGCCACCGCCCTCGTTGCCGCCTCGCTGCTCCCCGTGGCGGCCCTGGCCCAGGGCAGCACGTCGTCCACACCCACTCCCCCGGCCGCCGCCGCGGGCGCCAAGGTGGAAAAGGGCAAGAGCGACGCCGCCCATGCCAAGAAGGAAGCCAGGAAGGACGCCAAGGATCACGGCAGGAAGGCCGAACACGCCGCCACCGCCGCGACTCCCGCCACTCCGGCGACCCCGGCCACTCCGGCGACCCCGGCCACTCCGGCGACCCCCGCCGTTCCGGCCAGCCCGGCCACCAAGTAACGGCCCACTGATGACGACGGCCCCCTTCCCGGCGCGAGGAAGGGGGCCGTTGCCGTTTGCGGATCAGCCCAGGGCCGACAGCAGGCTGGTGGAATTGCCGAAGAGGCCGCCCGAGGACGCGCCGCCGCCCAGGTAGTCGAGCAGGCTGCTTCCCCGGCCCAGCAGCGATCCCAGCACCGTCACCTGCGAGGAAATGGCGCCATTGCTGCCCAGGTAGGGGCGGATGGCGTCGTCCATGCCCTTGGCCGCCTGGGCGATCAGCGACTGCACCGAGGCCGGGTCCTTGCCCAGGGCCTGGGCCAGGACCGACTGGTCGATGGAAAGCGTGCCGTCCTTCTGCACCTCGATGCCGATGTCGGCCAGGGTCGAGATGTCGCCGCCGGTGGGGTACTCGGCCATGGCGGCGTCGCCGATGCGCTTGAACATGCCGGCGGCGAGGTTGGCGTTGGCGGCCAATTCGCCCTTGTCGCCGGTCATCTCGACGATGGCGCTTTGCAGGCCGTTGAAGGATTCCATCATCTTCTGGACGGTGTCGGTCACCGTGGAGCGCGCCACGCTGAGCGAACCGGTCGCCGCGAAGCTGGCGGTGGTGCCGAAGGCCACCGGCACGTCGGTGTTGGAGGACCACGCGAAATCGGTGCCGTCCACGCTGTAAAGGGCGTCGGCGGCCTCGCTGGTCTGGGTGAGCGGCGAGGTGTCGGGCTGCGACGGGTCGAAGGCCAGTTCGCCAAGGCCCGACAGGGCGAAGGCCCTGCCGCTGCCGGTATCCTTGCCGCTGATCTCCAGCTCGAAGCCGCCGCCGGATTCGACCACCCTGGCGGTCAGGCCGATTCCGGCATCGTTGATGGATTGGGCGATGTCGTTGAGCGATCCCCCGGCGATGACGATCTCGGTGGGGTTTCCCGTGGGTGTGAAGGCGCCGGTTTCGGAATCCACCGCCCCCATCTGCACGCCGAGGGTGCCGGTGCCCAGCGATACCGAGTCGGGATCGCCGAACAGGGAGGTCACCACGGTCTGGACCTGGGCCAACTGGTTGACCTGCACCTCCACCGATCCGGCGCTGCCGGGAGCCGAGGCCTGGGCCGCCGCCTGCAGGTCGCTTTCCACCTGGGCGCCCAGGGTGGCGAGGCGGGTGTAGCCGAGCATGGCCGATCCGCTTTGCGCCGAACCCAGGGACAGGGAATAGGCCTCGTCGCGGCCCAGGCTGAGCGGACTGGCCGCCGCGTCGGCCGCCGTGGTGGTGGTCCCGTCGGTCTTCTGGCTGGGGTTGGCGTACTGCTTCAACAGGCCGGCGAGGGCGGTGGGCAGGGCGGCAACGGCGTTGGTACTCATGGCTCGGTGCTCCGGGGCGCCACGGCGCCCGCTGAAGTGTGAATCCTTGCCAAACACTCAAGCAATGGCCGTGCCATTGTATAGAATATTGATTTTAAAGGTATATGCCTGCGGTCCGGGGTGGGGCGCCCGGCAAACTCTGCCGGTCAGGCCGGCGAACGGGTCAGGTGCCGCCAGTGGCGTAGCAGCATGTCCAGCTTGGCCAGCACCAGTTTGGCCTCGGCGATTTCCAGGTCGAGGAAGGCTTCCACCGAGCGGCCGGCATGCATGGCCTGGCGGGCGCCGGACACCAGCCGGGCACCGGCCGCCAGCCGCAAGCCGCTCAGGGAATCGCCGGCCATCACCGGTTGGCCGATATGGCAGGCCAGGGCGGCGAGGCGGCGGTCGCGTTCACGCGCCTTGGACGGCAGCAGGGGCGAGACGTCGCTGTTGAGCCAGACATGGAGACGCCGCAACTCGTCCATGCCCAGCGGCGCCTTGGCCTTGGGCGGGGTGGCGGCGAAGGTCAGGATGGTCGCCAGCCCGTCCCATGACCCGGGAATGCCGCGCTCGGGCAGGGGGCAGGGCAGCAGGCGCAGGCGGGGCATGGCCTCGATGGCGGTGCGGATGGCGACCAGGAAGCGTTCCAGGATGCGCCGCGCCTCGACCGGCGGCACGGCATGGAAGGCGGCCATCTCCCATAGCGCCGCCCACCAGCGCATCAGCAGGCCGATATTGGGCTCGCCGCCCATGGGCCGACACCAGTTCTCCCAGGCGTCGGGCCAGCAATGGCGCTCGGTATAGGCGTTGTAACCCTCGGGCAGGGCGGCGAGACCCAGCAGAACCCGTCCGCCGATGCACGGCGGCACCAGCAGGGCGCCGGCGAAGGGGGGGCCGGTGAAGAATTTGGAGCCGGTGACGATGACCATGAAGCCGCAGCCCAGGTAGCGGGCGACGCTTTCCCTGGACAGGCGCAGTTGCGAGGCGTCGACCACCACGTCCAGGTGGCCGGCGAAGCGCCGTGCCAGGGCGATGGTGAACTCGACGCCCGGCGCCACCAATCCGGTCTTGGAGGTGTCGAGCAGGTGGAGCAGCACCCGCCGGCCCCTCGCCACCTCGCGCTCCACCAGGGCCTCGGCGGCCCGGTTGACGTCCTCGGCCGGCAAGGGGGTGCCGGCCGCGTCGCGGAGTTGAAGGATGGCCAGTTCCACCCGGCCGGCGGTGGCGGCATCCACCGGCTGGTCCACGGTGACGTGGCGGCCCATGGCCGTGGTGGCGTTGTAATGGCGGCCCGAGGCGGCCGGCAGGACGTTGCTGGCGGTCTCACGCGGGGCGATGACGATGCTGGTCAGCTTCCCCCGGCCGGCGGCCAGGGCCAGATGCAGGGCATAGAACTCGGCGTCGGTCCCCGACGGCGTCAGGATGGCCTCGGTTCCCGCGACCATGCCGCATTGGCGGGGGATCTCGCTCCGCACCTCTTCCATGGCCGCCGCGTATTCCTGGTCCAGCCGGCCGGCCCGGGCGGCCTCGGCCAGACGGCGGCGCAGGCCCTCCACATGGGCGAAGGCGCCGTCCGACACCGAGGTGGCGGTGGTCGAGGCGAAGGTGATGGCCCACGGACGGGGACGGGGCGAGCAGCCATAGCGGTTGAGGCCGCTTCCGGCATCGACCAGCAGCCGCTCGTCGCCGCCGGTGGTCAGCAGGAGGTCGGTGGGTTGGGAGAGATCCCAGGCCATGGCCTCAGGCGCTCTTGGCCTGCTTGATCCGCCGCAGCATGTCCTGGAAGGCGTGGAAGATGCGGTGCATCTGCGGCGCCTTGTAGGGGAAGATGTCGGGCGGGTCCATGGCATGGACGATCATGGCGGTGTCGGCCTCGAACACCAGCAGTTCGCCCTCCGGGGTCTCGGCGCAGTCCATGGCGAAATAATCCAGGCCGATGCGCTCGGCCATGGCGGCGAAGGCGCCGGCGTGGCGGGCGGCGAAATCCTCGTCGAAGGTGGCGAAGGCGTGGGCCTCCTCAGCGCGCTTCTCGGCGCTTTCACGCATGTCGGCGTTGAGGTAGTGGATCATCCAGTGGCTGGACACCGCCATGTGGCAGACAAAGGGCTTTCCGCCGATCATGGCGATGCGGTACTTGCGGAACATGCCGCCGGCACCGCGGTAATCCACGAAACTGGACAGGTAGTAGCCCTCGGCCGGATGGGCCGCCAGGTAGAGCGCGATGGTCGAGGGATCGTCCAGCTTGGCCAGTCCCTTGCCGGCGTGGGAATCCAGCGGCCGGGCGATGAGGGGGAAGCCGCCGTCGGGCAGCAGGTCGGCCAGCGCCGCCTCGCCCCGTCCCAGGCGGGCCAGGGTCTCGGGATCGACCCGGGTGGTGGCGGGGATGCGGATGCCCTTTGCTCCGGCCAGCAGGCTGCTGACCCCGTCGCGGGACAATTGCAGCACCTTGCGCGGATCATTGAGTACCGGCGGACAGGGCCACAGGTCGGCGAAGGCGGCGATGCGCTCGAGGATTTCCCGGTTGGGCTCGGACTCGCCGGCGATGACCATGGCCATGTCGTGGCCCGGCACCCGCTCCGGCAGGTCCATGCCCGGCACGATGTAGAGCACGTCCAGGCGGATGTCCGACCCCTCGATCAGGAACTGGATGGGCACGTTGGACATCAGGTTGCCCGGCGCGGCGAAGGCCAGCAGCCGTATCCCGTCCTCGCCGGCCGTGTCGGAGCGGTCGCGATAGACCTGATCGCGGGCCAGGGCGCGCTCCTGGTAGGCCATTCCGGCCTCTTCGTGGCCCAGCAGGAAATGGATGGTCGACAGGTCGAGCAGGGCGGCGGAATCGCCGGTGTCGGCCTCGGCCCGCTTCAGCAGTTCGATGGCGTGGGGCACCATGTTCTCGCCATGGAAGGCCATGGTGGTCAGCCGGGCCATCCCCATGGATTCGGGGGGCCAAGGCCTGTCCTGTCCTGATGTCACGGCACTTCCTTGAGCTATGGGACGTTCAAGACTATCCCGAAATGGTTAAACATTGCTTCGCTTACACGTTCAGGATGGCGTCGACCATGCGGTCGACGTCAACCTCCCTGGTGCGATGGTTGACGATTGCCGCGCGGATGGCCAGCCTGCCGCCGATGGTGGTGGTGGATGGCGCGGCCAGCCCCGCCTCGTGCAGATCGGCGACGATGCGGGCGGAATCCTCGCCGGGACGGTGGAAGCAGACGATATTGAGCGCCACCGGGGCCAGCAATTCGAGGCGCGGCTCCGCCTCGACGCGGGCGGCCAGATGGCGGGCCACCCGGCAGCACCGCGCCATGGCGGCGCCCAGGGCGTCCGTGCCGTGGGCCTTCAGCGTCACCCAGGTTTTCAGGGCCCGGAAACCCCGGGACAAGTCGGGGCCGTAATCGCAGGGCCAGGGTGACCCGGCGGCCAGCCCCCGCGTCTCGCGCCGCAGATACGCGGCGGGCGCGGCGAAGGCGGCCCGGTGCGCCTCGCCATCCCGGACCAGGAAATATCCTGCGTCATAAGGTACTTGGCCCCATTTATGGAAGTCGAAGGCGAGGGAATTCGAGCGCTCGATACCGGCCAGCAGGGGCGTCAACTCGGCTGACATCATCCCCAGTGCCCCGAAGGCGCCATCCACGTGGAACCACAGCCCCTCGGCGGCGGCAAGGTCGGCCAGGGCGCCGAGGTCGTCGATGGCGCCCACGTCCACGGTCCCGGCGCTGCCGATCACCATGAAGGGCCGCCGCCCGGCGGCGCGGTCGGCG
>JAVBXM010000218.1 GCA_030824585.1 Phaeospirillum sp.
TGATGGATTTCTCCAAGCTGGTCGAGGTGTTCGACCGCAACGCCGTCACCTTCGTCTCGGTGACCCAGTCGTTCAACACCACCACCTCCATGGGGCGGTTGACGCTCAACATCCTGCTCTCCTTCGCCCAGTTCGAGCGGGAAGTGATCGGCGAGCGCATCCGCGACAAATTCGCCGCGTCGCGCCGCAAGGGCATGTGGATGGGCGGGGTGCCGCCGCTCGGCTACGACGTCATCAATCGCAAGCTGGTGGTGAACGCCGCCGAGGCGGATCTGGTGCGCCATATCTTCCGCCGCTTCCTCCAGGTCGGTTCCGCCACCCTGCTGGTCAAGGAACTGAATGCCGCCGACCTTCGCACCAAGTCCTGGATCACCCAGGATGGCAAGGAGCGCCAGGGCGTGCCGTTCACCAAGAACTTCCTCTACAAGATGCTGGAGAACCGGGTCTATCTGGGCGAGGCCGTCCACAAGGGCGTGGCCCATCCCGGCGAACACGAGGCCATCGTCGATCGCACCACCTGGGATCGGGTCGAGGCGGTGAAGGCCGACAATGCCCCTCGGAAACGTGCCGCCGCTGCCCGCGCCACAACCCCGGCGCCGCTCAAAGGGCTGGTGGTCTGCGCCCATTGCGGCCGGACCATGACGCCAACCTCGACCCGCAAGAAAGGGCGGCTGTACCGCTATTACACCTGCATGAAGGCGATCAATGCCGGCCACGAGTCTTGCCCGGTGCGCAGCATCGCCGCAGGCGAGATCGAGGCGGCGGTGGTCGGTCAGGTCCGCGCCCTGCTGCGCGCGCCCGAGATTCGGGCACGGGCGGAACGGATGGCACCGCAAATCGCCCCTCCCGACCTGCGCGCCGCGCTCGACCGCTTTGATGTGGTCTGGGACGAACTTTTCCCCGTCGAACAGGCCCGCCTTCTTCAGTTGCTGGTAGAGCGGGTAAGCATTTCCACAGATGGGGCCGACTTGCGCCTGCGGGCCGAGGGTCTGGCCAGCGTGGTTGTCGACATCGCCGCCCAAGCGGGCGAACGGAGCGCGGCATGAGCGGCGTCAGCATCGATACCTTCACCGTCCGGGTGCCGCTGACGCTGAAGCGGCATGGTGGGCGCAAACTAGTGATCGTGCCCGATGGCGGTGGCGTCCCGGAACGCCCCCACGCGAACCTGGACGACACCCTGCTGAAGGCGCTGGCCCGCGCTCATCGCTGGAAGCTGCTGCTGGAATCGGGACAGGTGCGTTCGCTGAACGAACTGGCCGAGGCCGAGAAGATCAACCCGTCCTACCTCAGCCGCATCTACCGTCTGACCCTGCTGGCGCCCGATATCGTCGAGGCCATTCTCGACGGTCGCCAGCCCCGTACCCTGCAACTGGCCGATCTGATGGACAACATGCCGGTGGAGTGGGAGCTGCAGCGGGAGATGTTTGGGTATTGAACCGAATGGAGGGGTACCCTTGGACAATATTAAATGAGGGCTCGAAACCTTTTCTGCCGCCAAGAAAGTTGATACAACCATATAGTGCGTTTTCAGAGGCGGCTATGGCGAGTATCACCAGCACTCACATCCATCCAATGCGTTACATGCGCAATCGACCATTCGCTCGCAAGGCTATGCAGCTGTATCGGCGGATAGTCGGCCGTGGCATACCGACGAATACCTGGATCCAGGAGATCGGCGAGATGATGATGCCGATCTATAACGATATCATTATGGCGATGCCGCGGGAAAAGCGCCCCGAGCGCCCCACCGCAATGCTGGTACAGGAAGCCTCGCTGGCCGGCCATGTCGGCGCCTTCGTCGAGCACGGACGCAATATTTTTTTCCTAGAGCCGCAACTGGTGCAGCTGCTTGGCCAGACCGATCTCACCAATGTCCGTTGTGGCGACATCCAACTGCCCTTCGACTGCTTTCATATTTCCTTCGGCGACGCCTTCGACGGTGCGTTACCTGGGGCGCCTAATCGGATCGATGGGGCCTACATCACCAGCCATCCAGACTGGAGCGACAAGCTCCAGATCCTGGTCACCACCCGTCGCCTTGATCAGCAGCACCCCGACAAGCCCAATCGCTGGCCGTTCTCACGCGACGTCTATTTCTATGCCCCGCTCAATGTGTCGGATCCCGACGCGACTTTTGAGGATGTGGTGCGCACGGCCATCGAGGGTGGTGAGATCAAAATCGAGCAGAGCATCATGACGCCGGATGACGAGAAAGTCGTCGAGCTTCCTGGTGGTCCGGTGCTGGTGCGGGACGTGCGACACCTAACCGATGCCGAGCAGACTGAACTGACGCGGGAGGGACTGCCGATGTTCCGCCGCGCCCTGGTGCTGGTAGTCAACGCGCTCTGCTACCTCAACGCCAGCTCTGATGAAACCTCAACGAAGCGGCTGCCCGACGATACCCCGGCGGATCTGGTAGCCAATTGGCAGTCCGCCAAAGTTAGCTTGCGTGACCGAGCCAAGTCCGGGCTGTTGGAACGCGGCTTTATGCCAGTTTTGCTCCGCAACAGCGATGTCGCTGTAGAAACCAGCCTGGCCAATAGCGGTAGTGGTGCTCAGGTGTCGACCCATTGGCGGCGAGGCCACTGGCGGCGGCAACCCCATGGCCAGGGCCGCGCACTGATTAAACTGATGTGGATTCGACCGGCCCTGGTGGCGGCTGATCATGGGGCGGTGCCCGACACCAAAGGCCACCTGTACCGGCTGTCGTAAGGGAGAGGGTAATGAACAGCGATGTCTCCAGTTGGAGCTGATCTATAATGACGAGGAAGTTTACAGGGCAGGCCCCGATCAGGTCATGAAGGTACTGATTGCACGGCTCAGTGTGCTAGAAAAGAATGCCCAGCATGGTTAATCCAACCATTGCGGTCATTATTCAAAATCAGGCCTGCCCATAGGATTGGGCGGTAATTCCAGGTTTCCAGCGTAGGTAGGGTTCGTTGACAGTGAGTGTGGCTCCGGATGTGGCAACGCGTGCAGGGAGGGCGGGGCCGCCTATTCCCTCGGTTTCCCTTGCCGAAATGGACGAGATCCCGATTGAGACGCTGATCCGTTTTGCGTTGCGCGATGGTCGTCGTCCAAGGCCGATCTACACTGCCCATAAATGGTTTGCCCGGCGCCTACCCTCCGTCTTTCGTAGTCTTCTCATTGGCGTAAGCCATGCACCAGGCTCTGACTTTAACGCGCTTTATTACGGCGACGCACACCTCCGCGGCACGGTGGTGCTCGATCCCTTTGTCGGTGGAGGAACGTCCGTGTTCGAGGCTTCACGCCTCGGCGCGACGGCCTATGGATGCGATGTCGATCCGGTAGCATGCGCAGTGAGTCGGCTCGAACTAGAAGCAGCTGACATGCCGGACCTCCGGCACACGCTCGACACGCTGAAGAAACAAGTTGGCGAGGTGATGGCGCCATTCCACAAGTCGGGTGACGATCTCGTCCTGCATCACTTTTGGGTTCAGCATGTAACCTGTGGCACCTGTACGACCGGATTCGATGCTCATCCGCACTACATTCTTTCGGACGATGGGAAAACCCGTTTTGCGATCTGCTCGCAGTGCGGCGAGGTCGCCGTACTTCCGCCCGGAACTGCCGAATTCGACTGCGGGCTCTGCGGCGGGCACACGGTATGTGACGCGGGCCATGGCAAGGGTGGCCGCGTTGTGTGCCCAGAATGTACTCACTCCGAAGCGCTTATAGAATACAGCCGTCGTACAGGCGCGCCAGAGTGGCGTCTATTCGCGGTAGAGACCATTGGCAAGACCGAAGACAGGAAAGTGGTCCCAATCTCTAAGCGGGTGTTACGCCGCGCGACGGACGAAGATCGCCGACAATATGACGCGGCCGCCGCCACCCTCGCGCTCGGTCTGTCCGACGGTACACTGGAACTGCCCGGTGATCCCATTGAGGCAGAGGGATGGTCCGATGATCGGCTCACATCATACGGCTACCGGCGGTGGACCGATCTCTTTAGGGATGCTGCTGGCGCCACTCCCCAGCGACTGGGCACGCCCCGCTACGACGGTTCGAGTGGCACGCAATTTCGGGTGACAATCGAAGGCCGCATTGTCGGTTGTCAGAGGCGCGAGTGACTGCGTCGAGGTGAGACTGATATCGCCAAGAGCACGTCGAGCCCCTTTGGGGAGGAAGGCTATCGAACTCAGATGCCCGTCGGCTGCCGCCCTGGGCATACAGTGATCGGCATCCGGAGTTACGGATGAATTCCAACTGTACCCGAGATACTCGCATCCACTGCATGCAGTCCCGACATGATAGTCAAGATTGCGCCATGCCGTTGTCAGAACGTCGCGGAGTTCAACTCCGAAGAAATGCCTCAGTCGGGGCGAGAACACGTCGATCTCGAGTGTCTCGATGTCTTCAGCGAGGGCAATGCGGAGTTCATCTATGGTCGGCACGGAGGCTTTGGCGCGCTTTTCCGCTTGGAGCCGCATGATCGCGGACGCGTCGTGTGACCCCGGCCAGATCGCCGCCTCTGCTACTACGGCGTAGCGATCAGCCATGCCGTGGTTGGTAGTCTCAAAGCTACAGGCAATCTTTACACCACTCGGTGATGATAGCCGACTGATCCGCGATGCCGTCAACACGGTCGAGCGGTTCCAGGGGCAGCAGCGCGATGTAATCGTGGCGAGCTACGCCCTCGGCGATCCTGATGCCATCGCGGACGAAGACGAGTTCCTGCTGTCACTGAACCGCTTCAACGTCATGGCGTCCCGACCCAGGGCTAAGCTGATCGTTCTCGCCAGCCAGGAGGTGATCAACCACCTGCCTGGCGACATTGAGGTGATGCGGGACTCGCGGCTGCTCAAATATTTCGCCGAAACATTCCTCGACCGGCGCACTGACATGGAGATCCCTTTTATAGACAGGGGAGGCAGGGTAAATCGGGCAGGATCCTTCCGCCACAAAAGCTAACCCGTCCTCAATGGCGTCCTGCTGACCTTATCAGAATGGAGTTCGGATGGTCGCCGCCTTAGCTGCCGCCCGGAAAGGCTGTCCAATTGTTGACGACTCGATTCGTCGTCAGACTCACCCGCCCGGCAGTAATGTTTGCTGAGCGGTCAACAAGCGCACACGGCATAACTCATTGGCTCTCCACATATTTGCAGACCCGTATCTTATGGCGGCAGTCAACAGCTTGCGGAGAAGTGTGGGGTGCAGAGAAGAGAAAATAGCCAAAATTTGGCTACGGTTAGGAAACAAGCTCAACAGCCATTGGCGCTAAACGGCGCAGAGCCTCGGGCTTTCGCCCAAGGCTCTATGCGTCAGAGAATCTGTTCTTTAAAGAAATTGGCGGAGGGCAGGGGGCCAGAAGCGAACCTTCTCCAAGTTGGCGCGTGATTATACGTACCTTAACTACGTTTCACATCCACCGTCAGCACATAGCCGCCACCGCGCACCGTCTTGAACAATTCGGGCGTCTTGGGGTCAGTCTCCATCTTGCGGCGTAGGCGACCGACCTGGACGTCGATGGTGCGATCGAATGGCCCCGAAACTCGCCCTCGCGCCAGGTCAAGCAACTGGTCGCGGCTGAGTACCTGATGGGGATGGCGGAGGAAGGCCAGTAGTAGGTCGAATTCACCGCTGGTTATTTCCGCCAGGACGCCGTCCGGCGAGGTCAGGCGGCGGCGGGAGACGTCTAGGTGCCAGCCGGAAAACTCCAGGATCTCGCCCGGTTCATCGGTTGGCATGGATTCGCCGGGAGCACTCAGCGCCGTCTGACCTGCCCGACGCAGGACGGCGCGGATGCGGGCCAGAAGCTCGCGGGTGCTGAACGGCTTGGCGAGGTAGTCATCGGCTCCCATTTCCAGGCCGACCACCCGATCAGTCTCGCTGCCCATCGCCGTCAACATGATGATCGGCAGGTTGGTGGTGGCCCGCAGGTGGCGGCACAGCGACAGGCCGTCCTCGCCCGGCAGCATCAGGTCGAGAATCACCAGATCGGCCGCCTCCTTCACCAGCGCTTGGCGCATGGCGCCGCCGTCGCCCGCCGTGGCAACGGTATAGCCTTGTCCTGTCAGGAATTGGGTCAGCAGGGCGCAGATGTCAGGGTCGTCATCGACGATCAGGATGTGGGTCACGGCGTTCCCTCTTGCGGCAGGGTCACGGTGACACGCAGGCCGCCTTCCGGGCGGTTCTGGAGGAGAATGTTGCCGCCATGAGCGCGGATGATGCCTCGGGCCACTGTCAGGCCGAGGCCGATTCCTCCGGTCTTGCGGTTGCGCGAGCCTTCGACCCGGTAGAATGGGCTAAACACCTTGTCCAACTCGGCTTCAGGAATGCCGGGGCCGGAATCCTCGATCACCACCTCGACGGCCTGATCGTTCGCATGAGCTCTGACCTTGGCCTGTTGACCGTAGCGGGCGGCATTTTCGACCAGATTGGCTAGTGCTCGTTTGATCGCTGCGGGGCGGCAGGCGCAAACCAAGCGCCGCTCCCATTCGAACTCCGCCGCGAGGCCCATGTCGGCCGCGTTGTCGCAGATGGCCTCCAGCGTGGCGGCGAGATCGATGGTTTGGGTGGCTTCGTCTGCTGCCTCCCCTCGGGCAAAATCCAGGGACGAGGCCACCATGGTTTCCATCTCGTCCAGATCGCGTAACATCTTGTCGCGCCCATCGCCCTCGGGTAGCAGTTCGGTGCGCAGCCGTAGGCGGGTGATGGGGCTGCGCAGGTCGTGGGAGATGGCGGCCAGCATCTGGGTCCGATCCTCGACGAAGCGGCGGATGCGGCCCTGCATTTCATTGAAGGCCACGACGGCACGGCGAACCTCGCGTGGGCCATCCTCGGGCAGCCGGGGTGCGTTGACGTCGCGGCCCAGGCGATCAGCTGCGGCGGCAAAGGTGGCCAACGGGCGCCCTGCCCAGCCGGTGGCCCAGGTCCCGAACACCAGGACGGCGACTATCATCACCAGGGTCGACAGGGCGGCATGGGGCGACCACAGAGTAGCCGAGCGCGCCATGGCGAGTTCGAAATTGGCCCAGCTTCCATCGGACAGCCGGAACGACACCTCCATGATCCGGTCAGTGGGGAACCCATGCAGCAACCGATGCAATATGCCGGATTGGTCGCCGTGGCTGGCAAGGCGTCGATGCGACACATGCAGGCGTTGGTGCTCGACCTCCCCGAAATAGGGTTGCAACGCCGCCAGCATCAACCGCATGTCGTCCATATCCCCATCCCCCCCGTTGACCTTGGGATGATCGGTCAGAGAGACGGCCAGCAAGGAACTGCCAAGATCATCGATGAGGGGTACGCGTTGTTGCGTGGGCGCCTTGTCGACCATACGAGCCATCACTGCCACTCGGTCGGCACACAGCCGCTCACTGGCCTCGATCACCGCTTCCTGGCGGTCCGAGGACAGGACCATGGTGCTGGCGATATGCGACACGGTAAGGCCGATCAGCAGGACCGTCATGGTCCGGCTGGCGATGGAATCGGGAAGCCATGACCTCATGCGCGGAACCTCCAGCCCTTCGGACATCCGAGTCATCATTACCGCCGCCGTCACCGTGGCGCGAGGGGGGATTTGGTAAAGAATCGTGTCTCCCATCATTTACATAAATTTACACGTCATCCCTTTCCCTGCGGCGTATACCGGTTGTGGGATTTGATTTGATCGGGAGTTGACGATGCGACGGACATTGATGGCGATGACGGGCGTGGCGATTCTGGGCCTGGGAGCCATTTCGGGCACGGCCCTGGCCGATCCCAAGGATTACAGGTTCGAGGCGGTGCAGCCCCAGGTGATGGTGTCACCTACCGCCACCGTGGCTGTGCGGTTGATCCATATTCCCAGCAAGAAGCCCGCACCCGACGCCATCATCTTCCAGCCGAAGATGGAAATGCCTATGGGCAATATGGCGCCCATGCCGACCAAAGTCGCCCCAGCCGCTCCCGATGGCAAGGGTGTCTATCCCTTCACCGCCGACATCTCCATGGCTGGACAGTGGACGCTGACCGTCTCGGCCAAGATTCCAGGTGAGGCAGCGACCATCACCGGGACAGTGCCGTTCACGGCGGTGAAGGACGGTCATGGCAGCGCCCATTAAGATCTTCACCGCCGTTCTCGCTCTAGCTCTGGTCCTGGGGCAGGGCACGGTGTGGGCCGAGGACGGTCCCCACCATCACGGCGTCCAGGCGGTGGGGGCGACGGTCGACGAACTGATCGCCATCGCCAAGTCCATGAGCCCGGAGTTGCAGATTGCCGCGCTGGAGGCAGCGGCCGCCTCGGCCAAGGTCGATGGCGCCGGTTCGCTGGCCGATCCCAAGGTGTCGCTGGCAGTGGAGGACTGGAGCAGCAACCGCAACGGTGGCAATTTCCCCTCCAACCCGGCCTCGCAGACCACCAAGAAGCTGCGGGTCAGCCAGGAATTGCCGTTCTGGGGCAAGCGCGACCTGAAGCGCGAGATCGCCGAGGCCGGGGCGCGCAAGGCCACCATCCTCAAGCGGCAGGTGGAGAACGAACTGGTCGCCAGGGTCAAGGTGGCCTACGCCGAATACCACTCGGCCCATCGGGTGATCGATATTGCGCACGATCTGCATGGCCGCATGGCCATCATCGCCACGTTGGCTCGCGCCCGCTACGGACAGGCCCTGGGCCGCCAGCAGGACGTCACCCGCGCCCAGGTGGAAAAGGCGCAAATGGAGGTGGAAATCGTCCGCATGGATGCCGAGCGTCGCAAGGCCCGCGTCAAGATCAACCGTCTGCTGGCCCGCCCCCTCGACGCTCCTCTGGTTGAAGCCCCGGCACCGCGCCCCATTCCGGCCATGGAAGGGCTGGACCTTGACGCCCTGACGGCGCGGGCTCAGAGCGCCAATCCAGAGATAGTGGCCCAGTTGGCCACCATCGACGGGGCGGAGAAATCCCGCGCCCTGGCCGAGAAGAGCTGGTACCCCGATTTCGAACTGACCGCCGGAGCGGTGAAACGCGAAGGCGAATGGCGCGGCTACGAGGCCATGGTCGCCATGAACATCCCGCTACAATGGAACCTGCGCACCTCGGAGATCGGCGAGGCCAAGGCCATGGCCGGCGCCGCCCGAACCCGGCGCGAACTGCGCGCCCTGGAACTGGGCAACGAGGTCGCCGATGCCTGGATCAGCCTGAAATCCGCCCATGAGGTGGAAAAGCTGCTGCGCGAAAGCCAGCTGCCCCAGGCGGAGATCGGTTTCCAGGCCGCCGCCAAGGGCTATGAACTGGGCCGCAGCGAGCTGCTCGACGTGCTGCTGAGCGAGCAGCAGCTGTGGAAGTCCAACATCGACCTGATCAAGGTCCTGTTCGAGCAGCAGATGCGTCTGGCCGAGTTGGAAAAGCTGGTGGGAGGCGACCTATGAGCACCACCCGCCCCCTCCTGCTCGGCGGTGTCGCCGTCATCGCCGCCCTGGGCGGCGGCTATTGGCTCGGCCGCTCCGGTCAATCGCATCAAGCCCCGGCAACCATTGCCGCTCCGTCGCCGGCCGCCACCGATGCCCATGCTGGGCACGACGTGGCGAAAGAACGCCAGATCCTGTTCTACCAGCATCCCGACGGCAGTGCCGACTACTCGCCGACGCCCAAGAAGGACGACAAGGGCCGCGACTACACCCCGGTCTATGCCGATCCCGAGCCGGAACCGCCAAAGGCCGTCGCCAAGGGCAAGATTCTTTACTACCGCAATCCCATGGGTCTGGCCGATACCTCGCCGGTACCGAAGAAGGACAGCATGGGCATGGATTACGTGCCGGTCTACGAAGGCGAGGACGACGGCACCACGCTGAAGGTCAGCCTCGACAAGGTCCAGAAGCTGGGTGTCCGCACCGAGGTCGCCAAGATGACCACCCTGGCCCGATCCATCCGCGCCGTGGGCTCGGTCCAGGTGGACGAGCGCAACCTCCATGTGGTGGCGTCCAAGTTCGAGGGTTACATCGAACGCCTCAACGTCAACCAGACCGGCCAGGCGGTCAAACGCGGCCAGTCGCTGATGGAGGTCTACAGCCCCGATCTGGTGCTGGCCCAGCAGGAGTTCCTGGTGGCCGCCACGGGGGCGAAATCCCTGGAGAACGCCAGCCCGGAGGCTCGCGATGCCGCCCGGTCCCTGGCCGACGGCGCCCTGGCGCGGCTGAAGAACTGGGACATCCCCACCTCCCAGATCGAGAAGCTGCGCCAGGGTGGCCAGATCACCCGCACCCTGTCCTTCGCCTCGCCGGCCTCGGGGATTGTGCTGGAAAAGAAGGCCATCCAGGGCATGCGCTTCATGCCGGGCGAGATGCTTTACCAGATCGCCGACCTCTCCACCGTCTGGGTGATCGCCGAGGTGTTCGAGCAGGATCTCGCAGGGGTCAATCTCGGCCAGACCGCCCGCGTCAATTTCAACGCCCTGCCGGGCCTCACCTTCACCGGCAAGGTCACCTTCCTCTATCCCACCGTGACGCCAGAGACCCGCACCGCCAAGGTGCGCATCGAGCTGCCCAACCACGACGGCCACTTGAAGCCGGCCCTGTACGGCGCGGTCGAGCTGGCCTCGCCGGTGGCGGATCGGCCGGTGCTGACCATCCCGGATTCGGCGGTACTGGACAGTGGTACCAAGCAGGCGGTGCTGGTGGAGCGCGGCGAAGGCCGCTACGAGCCGCGCGAGGTCAAGATCGGCGTCCGGGCCGGCGGCCTGATCCAGATCCAGGACGGTTTGGCCGAAGGGGAAAAGGTGGTGGTGAGCGCCAACTTCCTGATCGACGCAGAAAGCAATCTACGCGCCGCCCTCCAGAGCTTCCACAACCACTGACCGCGGAGAGAGCCCGATCATGATCGCCGCCATCATCCGCTGGTCCGCCCGCAACGTCTTCCTGGTGCTGCTGGCCACCCTGTTTATCGTCGGCGCCGGTACCCTGGCGGTGAAGCACCTGCCGCTGGACGCGCTGCCCGATCTCTCCGACGTGCAGGTGATCCTTTATACCGAGGTTCCCGGCCAGGCCCCCCAGGTGGTGGAGGATCAGGTCACCTA
>JAVBXM010000068.1 GCA_030824585.1 Phaeospirillum sp.
CTGGCCGGCTATTTCACCCGCGACAGCATCTACGTGGTGATCACCGAGGCGACCTTCGCGGTGCGCCGCAACGCCGCCAAGGCGCGCCGGGTGGTCACGTTCGACGGCAGCCCGCGCGTCGAGGAATGGGAGGAAAGCGGCTACGGCTCGTTCCACCGCGTCCACCGGGTGCTGATCTCCAATTACGGCGGCGGCCGGTCGGTGTCGCAGACCGACATCGCCGACGACATTCGCGACCGCCAGATCCGCTCGCTGATCAGCCTGATCTGATGTCGCCGAGCAGCGCCGACAATCCCTTGCGGCCCACCGGCGCCTCCGCCTGCCAGGGGACCAGGGCGGCGCGCGGCGCCAGGGTGTCGGCCACCTTGCGGATGAAAGCCATCTCGTAGCGGCCGCGCCGGGCCAGGACGGGATGGGTGGTGCCGCTGGCCAGCAGGCTCTGGTTGATCACCCAGGCATGGGGCGTGATGCCGGCCCGCGCCAGATCGTTCTGCAGGCGCTCGGCCTCGTGCACCGGGGTGGCCTCGGCCAGGGTGACGATCACGACGCGGGTGAAGGCCGGATCGCGCAGCCGGGGCAGCAATTGCCGCACCGCCTCCGGCATGTCGGCCTGGGTGCGCATCACCTCGCGGTGAAAGGCCTCGGCGGCGTCCAGCAGCAAGATGGTATGGCCGGTGGGCGCGGTGTCGAGGATGACGAAGCGCTCGCGCCCTTCCGCCACCGTGCGGGCGAAGGCGCGGAACACCGCGATCTCCTCGGTGCAGGGCGAGCGCAGGTCCTCTTCCAGCATGGCCCGGCCGGCCGCGTCGAGGCCGGAACCGGCCTTGGCCAGCACCTCGTCGCGATAGCTCTCCACCTCCGCCTCGGGATCGATGCGGGCCACCCGCAGGCCGGGAATGCCGCCCTCCACCGCCATGGCCACATGGGCGGCGGGATCGGTGGTGGACAGCGTCACCGCGTGACCGCGCGCCGCCAGGGCCACGGCGATGGCGGCGGCCAGGGTGGTCTTGCCGACGCCCCCTTTGCCCATGGTCATGATCACCCCGTGCCCCATGGCCTCCATGCCGTCGACCAGCGGCGCCAGCCCCGGCGGCAGCGTTCCCACGGGGATCGGGTCCATCTCCTCCGGCTCCCCGGCCGACCCGAACATCAGCCGCAGGGCGGCCAGACCGACGGTGCCGCCGGCCAGGAAGGCAATCCGCTGGCACGGCAGGGCGGACAAGCCGGCCGGCATGGCGGCCAGCGCCTCGGCGCCGCGCCGCTCCATGGCCTTTGCGATGGCATCGTCGCTGTCCCCGGCCGAGAACACGCCGTTGAGGGCCAAACGCAAATTGCCGACGCCCAGTTCGGCCAGCTCGCGCCGGGTCCGCTCGGCCTCGCGCAGGGCGGCGATCTCCGGACGGGCCACCAGCACCACGGTGGTGGCGGCCGGATCGGCCAACTGCGCCACGGTGGCGGCATACAGCGCCTTTTGCTTCTCGAGCCCGGCCAGCGGTCCCAGGCAGGACGCGCCGCCGGTGCTCGACGCGATGAAGTCGGTCCAGGCCGAGGGCAGGGTCAGCAGCCGCAAGGTATGGCCGGTGGGCGCCGTGTCGAAGATGACGTGGTCGAACTCCGCCGTGGCCGCCGGATCGCCCAGCAGCTTGGCGAACTGGTCGAAGGCGGCGATCTCCACGGTACAGGCGCCCGAGAACTGCTCCTCCATGCTGGCGATGGCGGCGGGCGGCAGGATGCCGCGATAGGGGCCGACCATGCGCTCCCTGTAATCGTGGGCGGCCGCCTCGGGGTCGATGTTCAGCGCGAACAGCCCGGGCGCCCCGGCCACGGGCGTGGGGCTCTGGCCCAGTTCGGTGCCCAGCACCTCGTCCAGGTTCGACGCCGGGTCGGTGCTGACGATCAGCACCCGCCTGCCGCCTTCCGCCAGGGCCAGCCCGGTGGCGCAGGACAGCGAGGTCTTGCCCACGCCGCCCTTACCGGTGAAAAACAGCGTGCGGGTCTTCTCCACCCTAGCAGCACCCGGTCTTGGGCGAGCAGCAGGACGAGGAGCCGTCGGCCTTGATGGTGATGCGGGGCTTGGGCGCCCCCAGGCCAAGCTTGGCCGCCAACTGGTCGCGGGACAGATGCACGCCGGTGGAGACGATATGGCCGTCCACGGCGATGATCGGCAGGCGGTCCATGCCCGCCTCCATCTCCTTGACCACGGCGGGATTGGCGGCGAAGGCCTGGGGCTCGGTCCCCAGGTTGTAGCGCCGCACCTCGATGCCCTGCTCGGCCACCCATTTGAGGTCGGCGGCGAAGGCGACCAGCACGGGGTCGACCTCGGGGCCGCAAACCCCGGTGGAGCAGCACATGGCTGGATCGTAGACGTCGAGCTTCTTCATGATGTCCTCCTCTCGTACCAGCCCTTGGACTGGTTGACGATTTTCACCACCGACAGCATCACCGGCACCTCGATCAGCACGCCGACCACGGTGGCCAGCGCCGCCCCCGACTGGAAGCCGAACAGGGAGATGGCGGCGGCCACCGCCAGTTCGAAGAAGTTGGAAGCACCGATCAGGGCCGACGGCCCGGCGACGCA
This sequence comes from Phaeospirillum sp., assembly GCA_030824585.1. Classification (GTDB taxonomy): domain Bacteria; phylum Pseudomonadota; class Alphaproteobacteria; order Rhodospirillales; family Magnetospirillaceae; genus Phaeospirillum. The sequence goes on from JAVBXM010000068.1 coordinate 2,579, forward strand.
ATGGGCCACCCCCAGCTTCCTGTTCAGCAGGTAGGCCAGCCCGGAATTGAAATAGACCTGGATGGTGATGGGGACCGCCAGCATGGCGATGACCAGCGGCTGATTGATGATCTGCTCGCCCTGGAAGCCGAACAGCAGCACCAGGGTGGTGAGCAGCGCCACCAGCGACAGCGGCCCCAGTTTCGCCAGCGTGGCGGCCAGGGCGCCGCTTTTCAGCAGCGCCTTGCGCCAGAGTTGCGCGACGATCACCGGCACCACGATGTAGAGCACCACCGACAGGAACAGGGTGTCCCACGGCACCGTGATGGCCGACAGGCCCAGCAGCAGCCCGACCATGGGGGCGAAGGCCACCACCATGATCAGGTCGTTGACCGCCACCTGGCTGAGAGTGAAATGGGGCTCGCCGTTGGTCAGGTTGGACCACACGAAGACCATGGCGGTGCACGGCGCGGCGGCCAGCAGGATCAGCCCGGCGATGTAGGACTCGATCTGCTCGGCGGGCAGGTAGGGCTTGAACAGGTGGCTGACGAAGATCCAGCCCAGCAGCGCCATGGAGAACGGCTTGACCGCCCAGTTGATGAACAGGGTGACGCCGATGCCCTTCCAGTGCTCCTTGACCTGGTGCAGGGCGCCGAAATCGATCTTCAGCAGCATGGGGATGATCATCAGCCAGATCAGCACCGCCACCGGCAGGTTGACCTGGGCCACCTCCAGGCGACCGATGGCCTGGAACGGGCCGGGCAGCCAGTGGCCCAGCGCCACGCCGGCCACGATGCACAGGCCCACCCACAGGGTCAGGTAGCGTTCGAACAGGTTCATGCTAGACCTCCCCGGCCCCCTGGGGTCCGAGCTCGATCAGGCGCTTCACCTTGGCCTCGATCATGGAATAGACCTTGCGAAACTCGGCCAGACGCTCCTCGTGGCTGCCCTCGGCCGCCGCCGGATCGGGAAAGCCCATATGCACCTTGGCCGGGTGGCCCGGCCAGATGGGGCAGACCTCGCCGGCGGCGTTGTCGCAGACGGTGACGACCAGATCCATTTCCGGCGCGTCGGGACAGGCGAACTCGTCCCACGACTTGGAGCGGTAGCCTTGGGCCGGCAGCCCCTTTTCGGCCAGGACTTCCAGCGACAGGGGATTGACCTTGCCGGTCGGATTGCTGCCGGCGCTGAACGCCCGCCACTTGCCGCCGCCCAGATGGTTGATCAGGGCCTCGCCCAGCACGGAGCGGGCGGAATTGCCGGTGCAGAGAACCAGAACGTTGATGGTGGAATCGGTCATGGAAAGCGCCTTGTCGGTATATCAGGTATGGGGCTTGCCGATCTCGTCCAGACGCTTTTGCAGCGACAGGCGGTCCAGCGAACGGATCGGCAGGGCGGAAAAGATGCTGATGCGATTGTTCAGCATGCGCATCACGTCGGCGGCCAGCGCCGCCTTCTCGACGGTGGTGCCGTTGCAGGCGGCCGGATCGGGAACGCCCCAATGGGCGGTCATGGGCTGGCCCGGCCACACCGGGCAGACCTCGCCGGCGGCGTTGTCACAGACGGTGAAGACGAAATCCAACTCGGGCGCGCCCGGCCGGGCGAACTCGTCCCACGACTTGGACCGGAAGGTGTCGGCGGGAAAGTTCAGCTTCTTCAGCAGATTCAACACTGTCGGGTCGATATGGCCCTTGGGATGGCTGCCGGCGCTGAACGCCTTGAACTTGGCGCCGCCCTCACGGTTGAGGATGGCTTCGGCCATGATGGAGCGCGCCGAATTGCCGGTGCACAGGAACAGCACATTGTAGATCTTCTCGCTCATGGTGGTCCCCCACAGCAGGCTTGGGAAGCGGCACCGGCGGGCAAGGCGGCACGGCCCTGATCGCACAGCACCTGGACCGGAACCTCATTGACCATGGCGAGCAGCCGGCGGTCCCCGGCGACGGTGGGGTCATCGGCCAGCGAGGCCTTCACCATCGCCAGGAACTGCGGGGCGTAGGCGTTGAGCCCCCGCTCCGCCAGCCGGTAATAGACCCACTTGCCGTCCCGGCGCTGCTGCAGCAGGCCGGCGACCTTCAGGGCCGCCAGATGCTTGGAGATTGTGGCGGTCGCCAGGCCGAGGACGGTGGTGATCTGGCAGACGCACAGCTCGCCCCCTTCCAGCAGCTTGAGGATGCGCACCCGACTGGGGTCGGCAACGGCCTTGGCCACGGTTTCAAAGGTTTCGATCATGGGCGGACACTGCCATCATTTAGATGAACAGGAAAATGATACTTCCGTGACCATTCCGATTCAAGGGGGATTGACTCGCCCGATATGATTCGATAATTCTCGAATTATGGAAGAACAAGACATCATCGCCGCTCTCGCCGCCCTGGCCCAGGATAGCCGCCTCCGGGTCTTTCGCCTGCTGGTGACCGCCGGACCGGCGGGATTGCCGGCCGGGCAGATCGCCGAGGAACTGGCCATCGCCCCCAACACCCTGTCGTTCCACCTGTCGCACCTGAAAAGCGCCGGGCTGGCGAGTGTGCGGCGCGAGGGGCGCTCGTTGATCTATTCCGCCGATTACGCCCGTGCCCGGGCGGTGATCGGCTATCTCACCGAGAATTGCTGCTCGCGCGATCCCTGCTGCCCTTAAAGGAGCCCCGCCATGACCCCCGATCAGGTTCGTGAACTGGTCCGCAACCGCTACGGCGCCATCGCCGCCGGGGAAGCCTCGTCCTGCTGCGCCCCCGCCTCGTCCTGCTGCGGCCCGGCGCCCGACGCCGCCACCCAGGCCAAGCGCATGGGCTACGGCGATTCCGATATCTCCGCCATCGGGGACGGAGCCAATCTCGGCCTGGGCTGCGGCAATCCCCAGGCCATCGCCGCCATGCGGCCGGGCGAGGTGGTGGTGGACCTGGGCAGCGGCGCCGGCTTCGACGCCTTCCTGGCCGCGGCCCAAGTGGGGGAAAGCGGCCGGGTGATCGGTGTCGACATGACCCACGAGATGCTGGCCAAGGCCCGCGCCAACGTCGCCAAGCTGGGGCTGGCCAACGTGGAGTTCCGCCTGGGCGAGATCGAACACCTGCCCATCGCCGACAATACCGCCGACGTGGTGATCTCCAACTGCGTGATCAACCTGTCGCCCGACAAGCCCCGCGTACTGCGCGAGGCGTTCCGGGTGCTCAAGCCCGGCGGCCGGGCCGCCATTTCCGACGTGGTGATGCTGGCGCCCCTGCCCGCCGAGCTAGCCGGGCTCAGGGAACTGCTCACCGGCTGCGCCGCCGGCGCCGCAACGGTGGCCCAATTGACCGACTGGCTGGAACAGGCCGGGTTCACCCATGTCCGCATCGAGCCCAAGCCGGAAAGCCGCGAGCTGATCGCCTCGTGGGCACCCGGCTTGGGGATCGAGGATTACGTTTCCTCCGCCATCATCGAGGCACGCAAACCCTGAGCCGCCAGCCGGGTCGGACCGCCGGTTCCGGCTCGGTATTTATTTCGATAATTCTCGATATATGGAATTTTTAATCCACGGCGTAACGGTTCTTCCCGTCCCTCCGTCCAAGGAAGGAAGGGCCGATCCGGCCCGCACGCCACGAGGAGGGCAGCACCGTGACCACTCTCGACCTTACGGTCCATCGAAACCAGTTGCGCCGCTTCGTGCTCGGCATGGTCGGCAATCCCGATCTGGCCGAGGACATCGTGCAGGAAGCCCTGCTGCGGGCCATGGCGGCGCGGGATGGATTCGCCGGACGCTCCCGGCCGTTGACCTGGCTGTCGGCCATCGCGCTGAACGCGCTGCGCGACCATTTCCGCCGCCCGGCCATCCGCCGTGAGGAAAGCGCCGACCCCGACCGCATGGCCGAGTTGCCCGATCAGGCCGAGGATGCCGTCACCGCCCTGATGAAGGCCGAGATGGGCGATTGCATCACCGCCCACCTTTCCGCCCTGCCCGACCGGCTGCGCGAGGTCCTGGCGCTGCACGACATGGGCGGCGCCGGCCATGCCGAGGTGGCGGCGGCGCTCGGCATCACCGAAGGCCATTCCCGCGTGCTGCTGCACCGGGCCCGCGCCGCCCTGCGCGAGCGCCTGGGCCGGCATTGCCGCCTGGACCTCGGCCGCGACGCCATTCCCTGCAGCCCGCGAGAGGAGGCCTGAAATGAGCCTCGATCCCTTGCGCATCCCCATCCCCGACCAACCCTACCTGCCCAGACGGGAGAGACCCATGCCATCCCCCAAGAATGTCCACAGCCCGCTCACCATCCTGGTCTGCGCCTCGGCCATCCTGGCCATCTCGTTGGGGGTGCGCCATTCCTTCGGCCTGTTCCTCCAGCCGGTGACCGAGGCCGGGGGCTGGAGCCGGGAATCGTTCGGCTTCGCCATCGCGCTGCAGAATCTGGTCTGGGGCCTGTCGCAGCCCTTCGCCGGCATGCTGGCCGACCGCGTGGGAGCCGGCCGGATGATCATCGCCGGCACCGCCCTCTACGTGGTCGGCCTGCTGGTCATGGCCCTGCCCCAGGGCGAGACGGCGTTCATCCTCGGCACCGGGGTGCTGGTCGGGCTGGGCCTTTCGGGCACCACCTATCCCCTGGTGCTGGGGGCCGTCACCCGCGCCACCACCCCGGAAAAGCGCAGTCTGGCCCTGGGCCTCGCCATGGGCGGCGCCGCCTTCGGCCAGTTCGTCATGCTGCCCGGCGCCCTGTCCGGCATCGGCCTGCTGGGCTGGTCGGGCGCCCTGGCCGCCATGGCTCTCCTCACCCTGGCCATGGCGCCCCTGGCGGCCCCCCTGATGGAAAGGGGCCACGTCCAGTCCCAGGGCGCCGAGATGAGCGCCGGCCAGGCCATCCGCCACGCCCTGCGCCATCGCGGCTTCCAGTTGCTGGCGCTGGGCTTCTTCGTCTGCGGCTTCCAGGTGGTGTTCATCGCCACCCATGTGCCGGCATTCCTGTCCGACAAGGGCCTGACGGCGGGAATCGGCTCCACCGTGCTGGCCCTGATCGGCCTGTTCAACATCCCCGGCACCTATTACGCCGGCCTGTGGGGCGCCAGATGGCGCAAGCCCATGCTGCTGTCGTGGCTTTACCTGATCCGCGCCGCGATCATCGCCGCCTTCGCCTTCCTGCCGGTCAGCGAATGGAGCGCCTATGCCTTCGGCGCCGCCATGGGGCTGGTCTGGCTGTCCACCGTGCCGCTGACCAACGGCACCGTGGCCGCCCTGTTCGGGGTGCGCAACATGTCCATGCTGGGCGGCGTGGTGTTCCTTGCCCATCAATTGGGAGCCTTCCTCGGCGGCTGGCTGGGCGGGGTGCTTTACGACCGCCTGGGCTCCTACGACGGCGCCTGGATGGTGGCCATGGCCCTGAGCCTGCTGGCCGCCCTGCTCAACCTGCCCATCCGCGAGGCGGCGGCCGTCCCGGCCCCGGCCCCGGCCAAGGCATGAAACTCGTGGGCCTGGGATTGGGCCTCGCCGCCCTGGCGGCGGCATGGTCGGTCTACCGCCTGCCCGCCGCCGACCTGATGCTGGCGGGCCTGATCTTCTGCCAATAAGCAATGAAAAGGGGCGGCATCCCTGGATGCCGCCCCACCCATGTCGAGCGCCCTCAGCAGCAGCGCGCCGCCTTGGGGGCCTCGCCCCAGCAATCGCCCCGGGGCGCCTCGCCGCCGTCGAAGCGGGCCTCGGCATGGCCGATGGCCTTGGAGCGGATCATGGAAGCCAGGGCGAAGACCTCGTCCAGGTGATCCCGGGCAACGCCGAGCGACCGCAGGGCCGCCAGATGCCTGTCGATCCCGGCGGCGCAGTTGACCGCCAGCGCCGCCCCCAGGGCGGCCATCTCGGCCAGCGGGTCGGCGGCGCCACGGCCTTGCCCCGCCGGATCGAGGCCGAGGGCATGGCGGCGCATTCCCTCGGTGGCGGCGCTCCGCGCATCGACCGCGCCGTCCACCGCCTTGCCGATGGCCGCGTCGTCGGCCCCGGCCTTGCGAAGTTCGAGCAGATGATGGGTGACGCAGGGGCGGCACCCCGCCGCCACCGAAATGGCAAGCGCCACCAGTTCCTTTTCCAGAATCGTCATGGGCATGGTTTCCTCCTGTCCTTGGCGTGATGCGCATTGGACGGAAGGAAACGCGGCGACGTTACGGCCCCATGGCGGACCATCCGCCGGAACGGAGCATGGAAGCCAGATAGAGGGCGAAACAACTCCCCAGGATCACCAGCAAAAGGGCGTTGAACAGGCCACGCCAGCCGCTGCCCGCCCGCCGCAGGTCGAGGAAATGGTCCAGCACCTGCCGGCCCTTGACGAAGGAGGCGACCAGGGCCACCGCCACCGACCCCAGGCTGGCCCGCTGGCCGTCGGGCCCCAGCAGGGCGGCCCCCACCGAGAGGACGGTCAGGCCGGCCAGCACGGCCCAGGCGCGGTTCAGGCGGCGCCCGTGGGCGCGGGAGGTTTCTTCGCTCATCGCAGCAGGTACACCAGGGGAAACAGGATCAGCCAGATCAGGTCGACCATGTGCCAGAACGCGGCGCCGGTCTCCAGGTTCTCCACGCTGTTCTTCCAGCCGACGATGCTCAGCACGACAATGCCCATCACCACGTGCAGGGCGTGGAAGCCGGTCATCAGGTAGAACAGGGTCCAGAAGGTGTCGGTCTCGATGCCCAATCCCTGGGCCGCCTTGTCGGCGTATTCGACGCCCTTGACCGTCAGGAAGCCCAGGCCCAGCGCCCCCGCCCCGGCCAGGAACAGGCGGGACCGCCCGATTCCGCCCTCGGCGCGGGCATGGACGGCGCGGGCCGCCAGCCAGCCGCTGGTCACCAGGATCAGGGTGTTGAGGCCGCCCAGGGGAATGCTGAGGGCGCCCTGCCCGGCCAGCACCATTTCGGGGTGGAGCAGACGCACCACGGCGAAGCCGATGAAGAAGGCCCCGAACACCAGCATCTCGCTGAGGATCAGCACCCACATCAGGGGATTGCCGGGCAGTTCCGACAGGGCGCCCCAGTTTTCCGTCTCGCCGTTCATGCCGCCAACTGCCGGTAGATGCGGGGCAGCGCCGCCGACAATTGGGCCAGATGGCCGACGATGGCGTAATGGCCGCGCCCGAACAGATGGGGGAAATAGCCCTGGGCCTTGCGGTCGATGGTGACGCCGAAGACCGCCAGCCCCTTGGCCCGGGCCTCCAGCACCGCCTTCCTGGTATCCTCGATGCCGTAGCGGCCCTCGTAATGGTCCACGTCGTTGGGCTTGCCGTCGGTGAGGACCAGCAGCAGGCGGTGACGCTCGGGCCGCTCCTCCAGCCGCTGGGCGGCATAGCGCAGGGCGGCGCCGATCCGGGTGTAATAGCCGGGCTTCACCGCGCCGATGCGCCGGATGACCGCCGGCCCGAAGCCTTCGTCGAAACCCTTGACCACATCCAGCTTCACCCACTGCCGCTTGCGCGAGGTGAAGGTGGCGATAGCGAAGGGATCGCCGCAGGCGGCCAATCCATGGCTGAACACGGCCAAGGCCTCCTTTTCCACGTCCAGAACCCGGCGGTTGTCGATCCAGGCATCGGTGGACAGCGAGGAATCCACCAGCACCATCACCGCCAGATCCCGCTCCTGGGCGCGATGGCTGGCCCATACCCGGTCCGAGCCGATGCCGCTGGCCACCAGATCGCAGCGGGCGCGCACCACCGCGTCGGTGTCCAGTTCCTGGCCGTCGGCCTGGGCGCGCAGCAGCATGGGCCGGGTGCGCAAGGCCTCGAACTGCCGCTTCACCGCCCGGATGTGGCGCCGCACCGCGTCGTCGGGGACCCAGTCCTCGCCCTCCTCCGCCGCCGGGCCGACCAGCACCGAGCAATGGTCGGGGTGGTAGGCATTGCGGCGCCAATCCCATTCGGGCAGCAGGAACGAGCCGGTCAGCCGGCTGACATCGGTGGCCGAGGGCGGCAAATCCAGGTCGAATTTCAGCTTGGTGGCCGCCTTGCGCGAATGTTTGGCCAGGGTGATGGTCTCGAGGTCCTCGGCGGCCTTCCTGGCCTCCTCCTCGTCGGTATCGTCGGCGGCGCGGTTGACGTTGACCATGTCGGCCATGGCCAGGATCTTCTCGAAGCGATTAAGGATCAGCGAATCCTTGCGGTCGGCGTTGTCCTCGTCCCGCCGCTCGGCCTTGCGGCGGGCCTGATCCTCGCCTTCGTCGCCGCCCCCCGTCCCCGCCTCGGGCTCGGCGTCGTCGGGGGGCAAGGCGCCAGACAGGCCAGGCAGGCATTCGCCCCACAGGGGCACCGGCAGGAACGGGCGGTAGTCGCGGGGTGATCTGGCGGGAATGGGGGAAA
>JAVBXM010000067.1 GCA_030824585.1 Phaeospirillum sp.
AACCCCGCCATCAGCTTCGCCGGCACCCCCTTCGTACCGCAATGGCAGGCCGCCGACTGGCCGGCACCGGTGGTGGATGGACGGATCCAACCCCGCCGAGCGACCATCAGCTCGTTCGGCGCGGGCGGCTCCAACGTCCATCTGATTCTGGAAGAAGCCCCCGAGCGCGCGGCCAGGCCCGAGGCGAGCCGCCCCCGCCGCTTCCCCGTCTCGGCCCGAAATCAGGGGCAACTGGCCGAGATGCTCGCCAATCTGGCGGAATTCATCGAGGCCAATCCCGGCCTGTCCCTGGCCCGCCTGTCGCGCACCCTGCGCCTGGGGCGTGAGCCCATGGACTGCGCCGTCCAGGTCGTGGCCACCGAGGCCGGTGAACTGGCGCGCAAGCTGAAACAGGCCCACCCCGGCGAGTGGGAGGATGCCCCGGCGGAGCACGACGCGGAGGAAGATCGCGGCCCGCCACTGGTGCTTCCCCGCTATCCCTTCGCCCGCGAACCCCATTGGCTGTCCCCCGCCGTCCCCCCATCGGCCACCGCCGCTCCGGATCTCAAGACCCTGATTCTGGGAGTCCTGGCCCAGGAGCTGGGCGTGAGTGCCGACAGCCTTGACGGAAGCCGCCCTTTCCTGGATCTGGGGCTGGATTCCATGATGGCCCTGCGGCTGAGCTATGCCGTCGAGGACGCGACCGGAATCGTCCTCGACCATCGCCAGCTGAGCAACACCCCCTCCCCCGACCGTTTGGCCGAATTTCTGGCCGGACAGGCTGTCGCCCCCCGGCCCGGTACCCAGCCGGGCCCCTGGAGCGGCGCCATGACCGAAGGGCAGAAAGGGTTGTGGGTGGTGCAGTCGCTGTATCCCCAGTCGAGCACCTACAACGTACCGCTGGCCTTCCGCCTCAGCGGCATCGACCATGATGCCTTGGCCCGCGCCTGCCACTGGCTGCTCGAGACGTATCCCATCCTCACCGCCCGGGTTCGCGGAGAGGTCGACACCCCGTTCCTGGAGCTTGGCGAGGCCAAGGCCCCCCTCGGCCGGATCAAGGTGCCCAAGGGCATGGATCCGCTGGACTTCGCCCGCCGGCTGGCCGCGCGGCCCTTCGACCTGCGGGCGGGACCGCCCAGCCGCTTCGAGCTGCTGCATGGCGGCGCACTTGGCGACGGACACGATATCCTGCTGATCACGGTCCACCATATGGTCTTCGACGGGGCCTCGGCGGCCATCGCCGCCCAGGCGCTGTGGAGGGCCTATGGCCGCTTCGCCGTAGGAGGCAAGGCCTCTCCCATGCCCAACGGCGCCGATTTCGCCGACTTCGCCCTCTGGGAGCGCGAGTTGATGGCCTCGCCCGCCGGACAGGCGCAACGGGCCTATTGGCTGCGCCAGTTGCATGGCGAGCTGCCGGTGACCGAGTTTCTCCCCGACCGGCCTGTTCAGCCCGGAGCCGCCATCGACGGTCGAAGCCTGGACCGGCTCCTGCCCGCCGCAGCCACCCGCAAGGCGCGCCAGCTGGCGGCGAGCCTGGGCATCACACCGGCCTCGCTCTTCCTGGGGCTTCTGGTCATCCTGCTCTACCGCCATACCGGACAGCGGGACATGGTGGTAGGTGTTCCCACCCTGCGCCGCCCCGGACGCCGCTTTGCCGGGACGGTGGGCTATTGCGTCAACATGCTGGCCGTGCGGGCGGCGGTACCGGAGGGAATTGCCGCCGCCTCCCTGCTGCGCGACCTGCACCGGCGCATGATGGAAGGCCTCGATCACGCCGACTTCCCCTTTGCCGCCATCGCCCGGGAATTGGGTCAGGGCGGACAAGGCGAGCCGCCCTATCAGATCAGCTACGCCTATCAGAACTTCCCGGTCGGCGAGCGCTTCGAGCTGCCGGACAATTGCGGGCAGGCTGCCTTCGTGCCGGAGATCCGCCAGGACGGCGACAGCCCCTTTGGCCTGGACGTCCACGAGGAGGGCGACTGCCTGCGCGTGATCGCCGGCTATGACGGCAACCGCTTCGAGGCCGCCACCATCACCAGGCTTCTCGACCGCTTTAGCCGTCTGCTCGCGGCGGTCTGCACCGCTCCGGACACGCCGGTGGGTCATCTGGACATGCTGGCCGCCAGAGAGCGCAAACGCATCCTGGGGCGCTGGGCTCAGCCGGCCCCCCTGCCCGACCGTCCCGGAACCTTACCCCTGTGGATCGCCCGCCAGGCCAAGCTTCGGCCCGATGCCGTGGCCGTGCTGGCCGATGACGACCGCCTGACCTATCGCCGGCTGGTCCGCCGCGCCAACCGCATGGCCCGCCATCTGCGCCAAGGCGGGATCCGGCCCGGCGATTCCGTGGCGGTCCTTCTCGGACGGGGAACCGGCAGCATCGTCGCATTGCTGGCGACCCTCACCGCCGGGGCGGTCTGGGTGCCGCTGGACAGCGAAGCCCCCGCCCATCGCCTGACGGTTATGCTGGACGATTGCGGCGCCAAGGCCATTATCACCGATGGCGGCCTGGTCGGGCGGCTGGCCAAATTGCCCCATCGCACCGCCACCGTGATCGACCTGGACCGCGACGCCGCGGCCATCGCCAAGCGCTCCCCCCGCAAGCTCAAGGACAAGACCGCCGCCGCCCCGGCCTATATGATCTATACCTCGGGCTCCACCGGCACCCCCAAGGGGGTGGTGGTCAGTCATCAGGCCCTGGCCGATCATTGCCGGGCGGTGACCGGCCATTACCGCCTTGTCCCCGGCGACGTTGTCCTGCAATTCGCCCCCCATGTGGTTGATACCGCCCTCGAGCAGATCCTGCCCACCCTGGCTGTGGGGGCCAAGCTGGTGCTGCGCACCGGGCCGGTCTGGACTGCGGATGGCCTGCGCCGCATCCTGGCCGAGCACCAGATCACGGTCGCCGACCTGCCGCCGGCCTATCTGCGCGAGGTGCTGCTGGCCTGGGGGCAAGCCCCGGCGGCGCCCTCTCTGCGCCTGTGCCTTGTCGGCGGCGAGGCGCTGCTTCGCGACACCGTGCAGTTGTGGCAAGCCAGCCCCCTGGCGCGAGCGCGGCTGGTGAATGCCTATGGCCCCACCGAGGCCACCATCACCTGTCTGGTCCACGACGTGGAAGCCACCCCGCCCGGCAGCGCCATTCCCATCGGGAAGCCGCTGCCCGGAACTCAGGTCTTCATCCTCGACCCCGACGGCAATCCGCTGCCCGAGGGGATCTTGGGCGAACTTCATGTGGGCGGCAGCCGTCTGGCGCTCGGCTATCACGGCCGTCCCGACCTCACCACGGAGCGGTTCGTCACGGCGTCCCGAGCCGACCCGGCGCAGACGCTCTACCGGACCGGCGATCTGGCCTCTTTCGTGCCCGGCGGCGATGGCCTTATCGCGTTCCACGGCCGGCTAGACCATCAGGTGAAGATTCGCGGCTTTCGCGTCGAGCTGAGCGAGGTGGAAAATACGCTGCGGAGCCTGGGCCTCTCGGACGTGGCGGTGATCGCCCGCCCCGATTCCAGCGGCAATCAGGCGCTGGTGGCCTATGTGGTTCCCCGGACGGAGCATTTCGACGAGACCGAGCTTCGCGCCCGCATGGCCGGCAGCCTGCCGCCGCACATGCTGCCCACCGCCTATGTGCGGCTTTCGGCCCTGCCCCTCACCCCCAGTGGAAAGCTGGATCGCGCCGCCCTGCCCGACGCCACCGCCCAGGGCCCCAGCGGCGATACACCCCGCGATGCGGTTGAGGACCAGTTGCGGCAGTTGTGGTCCCGGCTGCTGGGCATGGAGGCCGTCACCATCGGCATCCACGACGATTTCCACAGCCGGGGCGGACATTCGCTGCTGTGGCTGCGGCTGTTGTCGGAGGTGGGACGCTGCTTCCACTGCCGCCCCTCGGCCAGCGATTTCGCCACCGCCACCACCATCGCCCATCAGGCGGAGGTGGTGCGCCGCCTGCGCCATGGCGACAAGGCCCCGTCCGCCGACGAGGTGGCGATCCCATTGCGCCCGACCGCCCCCGGAATCCCGGCACAGGCGCCACTGTTCCTGGTCCACCCGGTGGCGGGAACGGTTACCTGCTATCTCGATCTGGCCCGCCGCCTGAACGGCGGGATCCCGGTCTACGGCCTGGGGGCACCGGACGACGACGATTCGGCGGCAGACATTCCCAGCCTCGCCGCCCGCCACCTCACCGCCCTGCGCCGGGTGCAGGCGAACGGCCCCTATCGTCTGGCCGGCTGGTCGCTGGGCGGAGTCCTCGCCTTCGAAATGGCCCGCCAGCTGCGGCAAGATGGCGAGGAGGTCACCCTGTTGTGCCTGATCGACAGCTATACCCCGGCGGTGCTGGCCCGTGTCGACGCGGTGCTGGCCGACGGCAAGGACGGCGATCAGGCGCTGGGCATCTTCGCCCGCGATGTCCTGGGCCTTGCCGTCCCGCCCTCTTCCGCGCCGGACGGGGACGTGGTCACCGCCCTGCTGGCCGCGCCGGGTCTGGTCGGCGAATTCGACGCCGAGACGTTGCGCCGCCTCTACGGCCGCTTCACGGCCTATAACGCGGCGCTCATGCGCTACCGACCCGGCCGCTGCGATGTGCCGCTGACCCTGCTGCGTACGGAAGGCGGCGCCATGGTCGACGATGCTTGCGGCTGGAGAGACTGGGCGGCGGGCGGTTTGGTCATCCACACCCTTGGGGGCGACCATGCGTCGGTCCTGCGGTCTCCCAACGTGGAGCGCTGCGCCGCGCTGCTCGACCAGGCCCTGACACCAGCCCGCGAAGTTCTGCGGTCATCCGGAAACCCGGGGGCAGGATCGGGACTGGCATGATCATTTCCGATCACGCATAATACCGCTCCCGGTAGGGGCATGATTTTAGGGGGTAATCCGGCCTCATGGCTGACCTGGACGATGATCTCGACGACGACGGCGGCAACATCAATGGTCGACGCCGGAACGGCTTCGTGGACGGGACCGTGGCCGTCCTGATGTCACTGGCCCTCCTCATGGCGGTAATCCTGCTGTGGAGCCGCGTGGTCATTTCCGTCAAGTCCGGTGAAGCCGGTGTCCTCTACAGCTTCTTCACCGGCACGGACCGGGGAAACATCTACGGCGAAGGCGTCCACCTGATCTGGCCGTGGAACGACATGCATATCTACGATGTGCGCCTGCAAACCCGCGAGCAGGAATACAATCTGCTGACCAATGGCGGCTTGTCGGTCAAGCTGAAGGTGGCGATCCGCTTCCAGCCGGACATCCGCATGCTGCCGCTGCTGCATGTGGCGGTGGGGCCGGAATATGTGGAAAAGGTGGTCTTCCCGGAGACCGAGGCGGCGCTGCGCCGGGCCGTCGGCCAATACGGCCCGGAGGAAGTCTACACCAGCCATCGCGGCTTCCTGGAAACCGTGGTGATCGGCAGCCTGTCCAAGATGGAGAACCGCTACATCATCGTCGATGACGTGCTGGTGAAGGCCGTCGATCTGCCGACCACCGTACGCGACGCCATCGAACACAAGCTGGCCCTGCATGAAGAGGAAAAGGCCTATCAATACCGGCTGGCCATCGAAGGCAAGGAGGCCGAGCGCAAGCGCATCGAAGCCCAGGGCATCCAGAGCTACCAGCAGATCGTCAGCAAGAGCCTGACCCCCGACCTGCTCCGTTGGCAGGGCGTGCAGGCGACCCGGGAACTGGCCACGTCAAACAATGCCAAGACCGTGGTCATTGGCGCAGGAAAGGACGGCCTCCCCCTGATCCTGGGAGGTGACCGCTGACCGCCATGCCCCCGGCCGCTCCGCATCTCTGGCATCGTATCGCGCGGAAGGGCTGGCATTTCCTTGCCCTGACGACGTTGAGTCTGGTTGCGCTCATCGCAATCGTGCTCTTTCTGACTCTGCGCCCGCACTACCAAATCCGCCCAGGCGAGCCCATCGAGATCGCCGTGGTCACCCCCCCGGATCAGGATACCGCCGAATTCCTGTTCGGAGTCCGGATCGCCGTCAATCAGATCAATGCCGACGGCGGCTTGCTCGGGCATCCGGTGGCTGTACGGAAGTTCTGGGAAGACGCCTATACCGATAAGAACGACCTGGAAAAGGTCGCACGCCAGACCTTGCGGCTGGCCGCTGATATCGCCAAGATTCCCTCGGTTCTCGCTGTCATCGGCCACGGCTCCTCGGCGACGGCCGTGCCGGCCAGCGCCGTCTACGACCGCTCGGGCAAGCTGTTCATGGCCACCCATGCGACCGCCACCTCGCTCACCAATCATCGCCTTGAGCACGTCTTCGCGATACAGCCCAGCAATGCCGATAACGCGGCAATTCTGGCCGAATACGCCCGCCGGATCGGGTTGCGGCGGTTCGTGATCGTGTCGGATTCGTCCAGCTACGGAATTGAAACCACCGACCGTTTTCGCAGTCTTCTGGCACAGAACGGCGGGACCACCCTGCTCCGGGTGCGGCTGGGAGCAGCGGGCAAGTCCATCAACGACCACCTGCTGTTCATGCTGGACAACGAGTTGTTCAAGCCCGCCGACATCGATGCCTTTTTCATCACCTCGGCATCCATCGACGATACCGCCGCCTTCATAGCCCGGGCCCGGCAATTGGGTCTGAAGGTGCCGATCCTGGGAGCGGAATATCTGGTCACCAATGAGCTGGAGCAACAGGCGGGAGCCGAGGCCATGCGCGGTGTCATCGCCGTTTCCCTGTTTGGCGACAACGACATCACGCCCGAACGGGAAAAGTTGGCCGTTCCCTTCCGAAAGGCCCTCGGCTACGAACCGGGCCTCATGGCGGGCATCGGCTTCGATGCCGTCAAGGTTCTCGCCTATGCGGTCCAAAGGACGGGCAATCTGGACGCCGACGATATCGCCGATACCCTGCGCATCATTCGCTTTGAACGTCCCTTCATCGGCGCAACGGGAGCAGTGGCGTTCGATTCCAACGGCCTGATCACCGATACCGACACCCATGTGGTCCGCCACGACGGCACCGCATTCCAAACCGTCGCCACCTTCCACAAGCCCCTGAACCTGAGTCCGGCGGACGACGTCACTTCGCCCAACGGCGAAAGGAGACAGCTGAAATGACCTATATCTTCCACCCTTTCGTGGTCTTTTTCTGGATCGTGCTGAGCTGGCTGATCGGCATGCTGGGCCGGAACAAGCGGTTTGGCTTCTTCGGCAATTTCCTGGTGTCGTTCCTGTTCAGCCCGCTGGTCGGACTGATCGTCCTGCTGGCATCGGACGATCGGCAGGGCGCGCGGCATCACCGCTAGGCATGAAAAAGCCGCCTTCCCCCTGACGGGGAGAGGCGGCGTGATCCTGAAAATGCAGAGCGATCAGCTGGCGTGGGCAATGTCCTCGTCAACCTCATGGCCGGTGGCCTTGCTCACCTTGCTTTTGGCCTTGGCGGCCAGGGCCTTGCCCTTCTCGAACTGCTGCTGGTAATAGGCCTTCATGGCTTCGGTGCTGAGATCGAAGATATCGCCACCGTCCTCGTAATGCTTAACGAAGACGCGGCCGACGGCATAGGTCGATCCGCCGGCGATCGCCGGCAACGACACCATCCCCATCATCCAACCCACGCCGGGGATCAGCTTGGTGAGGCTGACAGCCACGGCCATTCCGGCGCCGTAACCGACCGTCCCGCCGGCCAGGGCGGCAACCACGCTGCGTCCGGCGCTTTCGGAAAAGGGCTTGCCGTACAGCTCCGACAGCTTCTGGATCATGCGCAGCTGGATGCCCACCACCGCGGCGATGTCAAACAGCGGCACCGGCACGATGCTGGCGGCCACCGAACCGATGACGTAGTTCTTGATCAGGTTCTCGGCAAGCAATCCACGCTCGATCACCTCGCTATCCACCACCGGCGCATTCGCCACCGGGGTCTCAGGGGCAGGAGCAATGGACTCGGAAGCGTCAGATGACTTGGCGGCCATGGGGCTACTCCGGTTTCGCCCCGCGACAGAAGGAGGCGCAAGGGTGGATCGCGAGAGACGGAAGTCGAATCTCGTAACCCGAGAGCTTACCCTGTCATTGGAATGAAGAAAAGCCCATTTCAATACCAGGACGCTATTGTCACGACAGGATATATAGCCGAATTATTGCCAGGGAGCGGGAATACGGTCCCGCTCCGGATCACCCGCGGGAAACCATAGCGTGCCCCCTCCGTCAGCCCCCCTTCCCATCGTCTTTTGCTTTGCCGGCCAGGGCTCGCAGTATTTCCAGATGGCCGCCGATCTGTTGGCGGAGGAGCCGGTTTTCCGCCACTGGATGCAGTTGGGCGATGCCATCGTCACCCAGCGCCACGGCCTTTCGGTCCTGGCGGAGACCTACCGCGAGGACCGGCGGGCGAGCACCCCCTTCGATCGCCTGGAAGCCAGCCACCCCGCCATTTTCCTGGTCCAATACGCCCTGGCCAAGCTGCTTCAGCACCACCGCCTGCGCCCCGACTTTCTGCTCGGGGTCAGCCTGGGGGAGTTCACCGCCCAGACGGTGGCGGGCATGACCTCCTTCGAGACCGCCCTGTGTGCCGTGGCCGACCAGCCCGCCCTGTTCCGCCGCACCTGCCCCGAGGGCGGCATGGTGGCGGTGCTAGGGCCCCCTGGCCTTCACGCCGCCTCGCCCCTGCTGGCGACCCGAAGCGAAGTGGCCGGGATTAACGCGGTTGGCCACTTCATCCTGTCGGCCCTGGCCGAGGATCTTCCCGCCATCGAGGCCGAGCTGAGAGCCTTGGACGTCCCGGCCATGCGCCTGCCGGTTCCCTATGCCTTCCACTCCCGCTTCATCGATGCCGCCGAACCGGCCTGCCGCGCCGCCTTCGCCACCGAGCGGCGCCAGAGTTCGTTTTGGCCGGTCTGGTCCTGCTGCACCGGCGGCGTCACCGGGCCGGAAACCCCGGATTTGTCATGGCGCATCGTCCGCGAGACCATGAATGTCCGCCAGGTCTTCCTGACCCTGGAAGCCCAGGGAGGGGCCATCTATGTGGATCTCAGTCCATCCGGCACCCTAAGCGCCCTGTTCCGCCAGAGCCTGGACAAGCTCTCGCCCTCGCGCCTACTGCCGCTGCTCTCACCGTTCGGCGGAAATGTCGACCGCGTCCGAAGTGTCGTCGCCGAACTGACCCGGACCAGGGCAGCTATCGGAGGAACCGCACCATTTCCCTGTTGACCCGTTTGGGCTGGTCCAGCTGCGGAAAATGGTCGACGTCGTCCCACACTTTCAGCGTATGCCGGGGATAATTGGCCGCAAGCCATTCCTCGACGCCTTTTGACGACATCTTGGCATACAGGCCCAGCACGGGAAATTCGTAGCGGGCCGGAGCCCATACCGCGGGATCGGTGAAGTGGGAAAACGTGCTGGACACCACATGCTGGTCGGCATTGCCCAGCTTCCCCAGCAGGGCCTTGCCCTCGGCCGCCGGCACTTTGACCATGATTCCGCGATACAGCTGCGCCAGCCCCTGGCGGAAATCCGGACCGTTCAGGGTGGCTTGCATTTCCGCCATGAACGCCTCCTGCGCGGCGCGCTCCTTGGGATCGGGATGCGGCGCCATGATGGCCCCATCGACGAACACCACCTTATCGATGGGCAGGACGCCCCGACGCGCCACCGTATGGATCACCGGCAAGCCCATGGAGTGACCGACCAATACCGCGTGGCTGACGCCGGCATCCTTGGCCACCGCCTCGACGGCACGGGCATAGAGATCCATGGTGTAATCCACGTTGCCGGGCCGCCCCGACTGGCCGTGACCAGGCGAGTCCAGGGTGATCACCCGGTGGGTCTTGGCCAGAACCGGCACCTGGTTGTGCCATAAGGTCATGTCCAAGGTAAAACCATGGACCATGATCACCGGCGGCGCATCGGCCTTGCCCCAGCTCTTGTAGTGAATCAAGAAGCCGTCCAATCCGGCGTACCGGGAGTCCCCATCCTTGGCCAGGGCCGGAGCTGCGAGCAGCACCAGGACGAGAACAAATGACCGCAGTAATCGCACCATGATGCCCCCTTCGAACGCACCATCAAGGCGCGAAAACGTGAAGATTAACCGCGACGCTTGTCTGATCGGCCCCGGTGGCGGCTCAAGATTGAATGATAGTGAAGCATGGTTGATGTCGCCTGACCAGGGGCGACGGAACCTGGCGTAGAAAGTCGCCAAGGACTCTTGCACGCGCCGATACAAGCGTTGCGCCGAGCAAGCCCACGCGGAACGGCTCCATCTCACTGGCATCCTGAGGCAGGGCGGGCGTCGTCGGTGGTGTTCGACGCCTTTGAAACGAGTTCAAAGACGCCGCGCGGCCACCAACTCGGCCAGGATGGAGACTGCAATTTCTGCAGGAGTCTTTGCCCCGATATCCAAGCCGACGGGGGCCGAGATCCGCTCGAGATCCAACTGGCTCCCGAGGCGTTGGCATCGTTTCGCGTGGGTTCCTGGTACTGCCCAGCGCCCCCACGTAGAACGCGTCCGAATTCAAGGCCATGCGTAACGCGGCATCGTCCAGCCGGGGCACATGGGTCAGGGTGACAAGGGCGGTTCGGCGGTCGAGGACCATGTTGGCGAGGGCATCGTCGGGCTCGTCGCACACCAAGGTCACGCCGGGAAACCGTTCCGGGGAGGCAAAGGCCCGGCGAGGGTCCAGTCGCCGGTCTATTAGCCAAATTCCTTATTTGGAGCTCGGAAACGAGAACACCCGGTCCACTGGACCGGGTGTGCAAGTAACGCTGGTTGCGGGGGCAGGATTTGAACCTGCGACCTTCAGGTTATGAGCCTGACGAGCTACCGGGCTGCTCCACCCCGCGGTAAGTTTGTTGGCCTTGGTACTGGCCTGAAAAGGGTACACC
>JAVBXM010000146.1 GCA_030824585.1 Phaeospirillum sp.
CTGCTCGACCGCCTGGGGCTCAAGGTGGGCGACGTGGTGAAGGTGGGCGACGCCGTCTTGCGTATCCGGGCGGTGATCAACAAGGAACCCGACCGCGTCGCCACGGCGCTGTCCTTCGGTCCCCGCCTGATGGTGGCCAACGGCGCGGTGGAGGCCACCGGACTGATCCGTCCCGGTTCCCTGGTCCGCCATTCGGTGCGGCTGCTCCTGCCCGACGGGAAGGGTCCGGCGGCAGCCAAGGCCGAGCTGGCCCGGCGCTTTCCCGAGGCGCCGTGGCAGGTGCGTGACATGGCCGAGGCCTCGCCCGGCGTCGGGCGCTTCCTCGATACCCTGGCGTCGTTCCTGTCCCTGGTGGGGCTCACCGCCCTGCTGGTGGGCGGCATCGGCGTGGCCAACGCGGTGAAGGCCTATCTCGACGGCCGCATCGGCACCATCGCCACCCTGAAATGCCTGGGAGCCCCCTCGGGGCTGATCTTCACCACCTATTTCCTGCTGGTCGGCCTGCTGGCCGCCCTGGGGATCGTCATCGGGCTGGCGGCCGGGGCGGCCCTGGTGCCGCTGGTGGCCGGGCTGGGGGCCGAGCGCATTCCCCTGGCGCTGAAGACCGGGCTCTATCCCCAGCCGCTGATGATCTCCGCCGGGTTCGGCGCCCTGGCCGCCCTGGTGTTCACCCTGTGGCCGCTGGCCCGCGCCAGGGCGGTGCCCGCCGCCCTGCTGTTCCGCCGTCTGGTGGCGCCCGAGCCGGGGCCGGTGGGCAAGCCCATGCTGGCCGCCCTGGCGCTGTCCGGCGGCGGGCTGGCCGGGCTGGCCGTGGTGTCCGCCGCCAACCGCCCCCTGGCCGCCTGGTTCGTGGGAGCCGCCGCCGCCACCCTGGTGCTGTTCCGCGTCCTGGCCTGGGCCTTGGCGCGGGCGGCCTCGGCCCTGGCGGCGCGCCACGGCAAGCGGGCCGGGCCCACCTGGCGCATGGCCCTGGCCAATCTGCACCGTCCCGGCTCGGCGGTGGTGGGCATGGTGCTGTCGCTGGGCCTCGGCCTGTCGGTGCTGGTGACCATCGCCCTGGTGGAAGGCAATCTGGCCGCCCAGTTCGGCGAAAGGCTGCCCGAGCAGGCGCCGTCCTTCTATTTCATCGACGTGCAGCCCGATCAGGTGGACGACCTGGAACAGGTGGTCAGGGCCACCGACCCGGCGGCCGATCTCTCCCGGGCGGCCATGGTGCGCGGCCGCATCTCGTCCATCGGCGGCGTGCCGGTGGGCCAGGCGAAGATCGCCCCCGAGGCGGAATGGGCGGCGCGCGGCGACCGCGGCCTGTCCTCGGCCGCCGCCCAGCCGCCCGGCTCGCGCGTCGTGGCGGGCAAATGGTGGCCCGAGGACTACCAGGGGCCGCCCCTGGCCTCGGTGGACGCCGCCGTGGCCAAGGGTTTCGGCCTGAACGTCGGCGATCGGCTGGGCCTCAACGTGCTGGGCCGCGAGATCGAGGTCGAGGTGGCATCCTTGCGCCAGATCGACTGGTCCAACCTCTCCATGAACTTCGCCTTCCTGCTGTCGCCCGGCACCCTCGACGGGGCGCCGCATACCTTCATCGCCACGCTGCGCACCGCGCCCGCCATGGACGCGGTGGTGGAAAAGGCGGTGACCGACCGCTTGCCCAACGTCTCCTCCATCCGGGTCAAGGAGGCCCTGGAGGCGGTCAAGGCCATCATCGCCGAGGCCGATCTGGCGGTGCGTCTGGCCGGAGTGGTGACCCTGGCGGCCGGCGCCCTGGTGCTGGCCGGAGCGGTGATGGCCGGCCATCGCCGCCGGGTGTGGGAGGCGGTGGTGCTCAAGGTGGTGGGGGCGACGCGCGGCCAGTTGTGGCGGGCCCATCTGGCCGAGTTCGCCCTGATCGGGCTGGTCACCGGCCTGGCCTCCGCCCTGGTGGGGTCCCTGGCGGCCCGCGCCATCCTGATCCACGTCATGAAGACCGACTGGGTGTTCCTGCCCGGCGCCACGGCGGCGACGCTGGCCGCCTGCATGGGCGCCAGCCTGCTGGCCGGCTTCATCGGCACCTGGAAGGCCCTGGGCGCCAAGGCGGCGCCGTTACTGAGGAACGAGTGACAATCCGTTCACTTGATTCTTCGTCGAACTGCCTCATATTGGTGTGCAGGTTCAACTGAGTGTTCAAAGGAACGACCATGGCTTTCGGATCAGACCGCAGATACATGAGTGCCGCCCAGGCGGAGGCTGCTCAGATCGACGTGGGTCTGCGGCAGTACATGCTGAGCGTGTATAACTACATGGCCTCGGCCCTGGCTCTCACCGGCATCGTCGCCTGGGTGATCGCCAGCGTTCCCGCCCTGACCGCCATCGCCGTCTATTCGCCGCTCAAGTGGGTGTTCATGCTGGCCCCGCTGGGTCTGGTGTTCTTCATGGGCGCCAAGATCGACAGCATGCGTGCCTCGACCGCCTCGACCCTGTTCTGGGTCTATGCCGGCCTGATGGGCGCCTCGCTGGCCTCGGTGTTCCTGGTGTTCACCGGCGCCTCGGTGGCCCGCGTGTTCTTCATCACCGCGGCGGCCTTCGCGGGTCTCAGCCTCTACGGCTACACCACCAAGAAGGACCTGTCCGGCATGGGCAGCTTCCTGATCATGGGGCTGATCGGCCTGATCATCGCCAGCATCATCAACATCTTCCTCGCCAGCTCGATGATGCAGTTCGTCATCTCGGCGGCGGGCGTGCTGATCTTCGCCGGCCTGACCGCCTACGATACCCAGAACATCAAGCAGATGTACTGGGAAGGCGATCACTCCGAGGTCGCCCAGAAGAAGGCGGTGTTCGGCGCCCTGCAGCTCTACATGGACTTCATCAACCTGTTCATGTTCATGCTGCAGTTCATGGGCGTGCGCCGCGACGAATAGTCGCCGGCAGACGTGAAACGAACGGGCCCGCCCCGAAAGGGGCGGGCTTTTCGTTGCCCTCGATCATTCCTCGGGCACGATCAGGTCGCGATAGGCATGCCAGCTGGCATGTCCCACCACCGGCAGGGCCACCACCAGCCCGACCAGCCCCAGCGCCAGGCCCAGGCCGGTGATGCCGGCCAGCAGGGCGGCCCACAGCGCCATGGGGCCGGGATTGCGGGCCACCGCCATCACCGACAGCGCCGCGCCGGCGAAGAAATCGGTGTGGCGGTCCAGCATGGCCGGCAGGGTCACCACGTTGGTGACGAAGGCGATGGTGGCCAGGGCTCCGCCGAAGATAGTGCTGGTGGCGATGAAGGCGATGCCGTCGATGGTGGGCAGCACCGCCGTCAGCGAGCGCCAGTCGGTGGGCTGGCTGGGGAAGCAGACGGCGAAGATGATCACCGCCAGCCGTGCCCAGATCATCAGGAACAGCATGTAGATCAGCCCGGCGGTCATCATGTGGAAGCGATTGGGCCGCCAGCAGGTGAGGATGGGCCGCCACTCCAGGGGCTCACCCCGCTCCAGCCGCCGGGAAATCTCGTAAAGGCCCAGCGCCAGCAGCGGCGCCACCAGCATGAAGCCCTCGATCAGGGGGGTGATCAGGTACTCCATCCCCGCCAGGGCCAGTCCGACGGTGAGGATGAGGCCGGCCGCCACGAAGCCGGCGCCGTAAAGCAGGCTGAGGCGGCCGGCGCGGCGCGTGTCGCGCCACCCGGCGCCGATCCAGCCCGCGACCTGGGCGGCGGTGACGGCCCGGACCTTCTCCCGGTGGACGGGGGCGGCCTGGCATGGGGCGATGTCGGTGACGGCCATGGGCGGCCTCCCCTTTTCCGATGATCCTCGATCAAGGGCATATGGGACGTCGTTGCCGATGCGGGAAGGGGATCAGTCCCGCAGCACTTCCATGGCCTGGTTGAGCTGGCTCATGCGGTGGTGGTTGCCGTGGTTGCTGTCCGGATGGTGGATGGTGGCCAGCATGCGGAACTTGGCCCGCACCGTGCGGCGGTCGGGCGAGGCGCCGGGCTGGAAGCCCAGCACGTGCAGGGCGTCGGCCCGGGTCATCACCCCGTCGGACAGGGGCTCGAAGGACAGCACGTTGATGATGGCGCGCAGCCGCTCGATCTCCTCGTCGGCGGCGGCCATGGCGGTGGCCTGCTCGCGCACGCCCCGGCGGCGCTCCATCTTGGGATAGGCCTCCTCGGCGGGCGGCGCCGGGTCGGCGGCGGGCGGCGGCGGCGGCGGAGTGGCGGCGGCGGGTTCCTCGTCCGGCCGCTCCACCCTGAGGCGGACGTCGCCCAGGGCCATGGCCAGGGCCATGGCCAGGGCGCGGCGGATGGCCTCGACGCTGTAGCCCGGCGCCATGCGGACCTGCAGGCGAGGCTTGCGGCGCCAGGGGCGTCCCTCGGCCGGGCCGGATTTGAGGATCACGGTCTCGCGGTCGTCGGGCTCGGGCTCGCCCGGATCGGGATAGGCGGCGATGGTCTCGGGCGGCACCACCAGCAGCACCGAACGGGCGATGTCGCCCACATTGACCCGCCGGCGCAACGCCAGCTTGTCCACCGCGTCGCGGAACGCGCTGGCGCAGGGGATGGTGTAGGAATGCTTCACCGTATTGGTGGCGGCGGTCGCGGTGTGATCTTTCATGGTCCGGATTCGATGGCCAAATCGGGTTGCCCTCACCCACCCGAATTGAATAGGTCAAAATGCTCGAATCCGTCAACTGCCAATGTTGGCCGTTGAGGGAGAAAGTGAAGACTCGGCGGAAAGTCCGTTGAAAAAACGGAATTTACCACGACCGTTCAAGCCTCGGCAGTTTGGCGGCTCAGAGGAGTCAGGTCGAGGCGGCGTCCTTCGGCCAGCAAGGCCCGCAGCCCGTCGGCGGGCAACGGGCGGCTGAAGAAATAGCCCTGGATCTGGTCGCAGCCCAGGTTGCGCAGGAAGTCCAGGTGCTCCTGGTGCTCGACGCCCTCGGCCACCACCTTGAGCCGCAGCGCCTTGGCCATGGCGATGATGGCGTCGACGATGGCGGCGTCGTTGGGGTCGGTGGTGACGTCCAGCACGAACGAGCGGTCGATCTTCAGCTTGCTGATGGGGAAGCGCTTGAGCACCGACAGCGAGGAATAGCCGGTGCCGAAATCGTCGATGGAGCAGGCGATCCCCATCTCCTTCAACTGGTTGACCACGGCGATGGCGTTATCGGCGTCGCGCATGGCCGAGCTTTCGGTCAGTTCCACCTCGAGCCAGCGGCTGTCCAACTGGTTTTCCTCCAGGGCGCGCTCGCAGGCGGCCAGCAGGCGCCGGGCGTACTGGAACTGGCGGCCCGAGACGTTGACCGCTACGGGAATGGCGGGCAGCCCCTCGTCCTGCCACTGCTTGTTCTGGCGGGTGCATTCCCACAGCATGAACTCGCAGACGCCGTCGATCAGGCCGGATTCCTCGGCCACCGGGATGAAGTCGGCGGGCGAGACCATGCCCAGGTCCGGGCTGTTCCAGCGGACCAGCGCCTCCATGCCCACCACGTCGCCGCTGAACAGGTCGACCTGGGGCTGGTAGTGGGCGATCAGTTCGCCGTGCTCGATGGCGCGGCGCAGCCGGGTCTGCAGCGATAGGGTTTTGGCGGCCCGCGCGCTGATTTCCTTGGTGAACATCTGCAGGGAGGCCGGTCCCTGGGCCTTGGCCAGTTGCAGCGCCGCGTCGGCGTTCTTGATCAGGGTCTCGGGATCGTCGCCGTCGCGGGGATAGAGCGCGGCGCCCATGGCGGCCGAGACGTCGAAATCCTGTCCGGCGGCGGCCACGGTGGCATGGGCCGAGGCGCGCAGGCGCTCCAGCGCCTCCATGGCTTCCCGCTTGGACCCCAGCCCGGTGATCAGTACCAGGAAGCGGTCGCCGGAGGTCCGGGCGATGACGTCGCTGCCCGACAGGGCGGCGCGCAGCAGGTCGCTGGCCGCCATCAGCACCTGATCGCCGATGCTGTGGCCCATGGTGGCGTTGATGATGCCCAGGCGGTCGAGACCGACGCTGACCACCGCCAGCATGGCCTGGTCGCGGGCGGCGACCTCGCGGGCGGCGGCGAAACGCTCGAGGAAGGCGGTGCGGTTGGGCAGGCGGGTCAGCGGGTCGAAATAGGCCAGGAAGGACAGGCGCTGCTCCGCCTGCTTGCGGTCGGTGACGTCCAGCATGACGCCGTCCCACACCACGTCGCCGCCGGCCCGCAACGTCGGGCGCGACTGGCCGCGCAGCCAGCGGCGGCGGCCGTCGGCGCCGGGGACCGCCATCTCCTCGTCGAAGGGCTCCATGGTGCGGGCCGAGCGGCCCAGGCCGGCATAGAAGCTCTGGCGCTCCTCCTCGGGGATCATGGACAGGAACAGTTGCGGATTGTCCAGCAACTGCTCGGGGCCCAGGCCCAGGATGGCGCGGCAGCCCTCGCTCACATAGGAGAACGCCAGGCTGCCGTCGGTGCGCAGCACCCGCTGGAACACCATGCCGGGGACGTTGGCGGCGATGGCGCGCAGCCGTTCCTCGGACTCGCGCAGCGCCGCCTCGGTCAGCTTGCGCTCGGTGATGTCGCGGCCGATGCCGATGAACAGCCGCTGGCCTTCCAGCCGGACCTCGGTGGTGGACAGTTCCAGGGGAAAGGAGGAGCCGTCCTTGCGCAAGCCCATCAGTTCGCGCGCCCCGCCGCCGACGATGCCGCCCGCCGAGACCTCGGCGGATTCCAGCAAATCGTCCAGATGCATCTCGGGCGGCAGCAAGATGGTGAAGGGCCGGCCGGCCAGTTCGGCCATGCTCCAGCCGAACAGGGCCTCGGCGGCGGCGTTGGCGCTGTCGATGGTGCCGTCGGATTCCACCACGATGAGGGAGTCGCCGGCATGATCCATCAGCATTTCCAGGCGCAGTTCGGCGCGGCGTCCCTCGGTGACGTCGACCATCAGCCCGTCCCAGACGACGGTTCCGTCCTCCTGGCGGCGGGGCTCGGCGGCGCCTTTCAGCCAGCGGACCTCGCCATGGGCGGTGATGGCGCGGAATTCCTCGCGGCAGGTGTCCTGCGCCGCCGCCGAACGGCGGATTTCGGCCAGGTGGGCATCGCGATCGGCCCAATGGACCGCATGCAGGCAGCCCTGGGAATTGACCCCCATGGCCTCGGGGGCGAAGCCCAGCACCGAGCGGATGCTCAGGCTGAACCAGGGGTAATGGAGGCTGCCGTCGGGGCGAAGAACGCGCTGGAAGGCGAAGCCGGGAAGATTGGCGGTCAGCCCGTCCAGGCGGGCCTCGGCCTCCACAAGACGGGGCAGCGCCTCGCCGGGGGCGCAGGGCACCCGGTCGGCCGATCCGTGGGCGGTCCCTGGAGTCCGCCCGTTGCCGGTATGGTCGCTGTCGATCACCCTTGGGCCGTCTCCCGGCAGGGGGATGAGACACATGGAATTCCTGCCTACCGCAATGGTATCGGGGGTTGGGGCCGTGGTCAAAACCCATTTCTCCCCGGCGGCATTTGGAAGATTACCGGGAATTAAGCGATGCCGGAGTGGATTCCTCGCGGGAATCCCTTACATTCCGCCCAGCCTAACCGAATTCGAGGACGATCATGATGATGGCCTGGATCTCCGATCCCGAGATATGGCTCAGCCTGGCGACGCTGTCGCTGCTCGAGATCGTGCTGGGGATCGACAATCTGGTCTATCTGGCCATCATCTCCAACCGCCTGCCCGAGCCGCTGCGGCCGCTGGGCCGGCGCCTGGGCCTGGCCTTCGCCGTGCTGACCCGCCTGGGCCTGCTGGCCTCGCTCAGTTGGATCGTCGGGCTGGTCGAGCCGGTCTTCGTGGTCTGGGACCACCCGGTCAGCTGGCGCGACATCATCCTGATCGCCGGCGGCACCTTCCTGGTGGCCAAGGCCACCCATGAAATCCACGGCAGCCTGGAAGGCGAGGAGGACGCTCCCTCCGCCGAGGGAGGGAACGCGGGGGCCGGCCAGGCCGCCTCGGCCGGCCTGGCGGCGGTCATCGCCCAGATCGCCGTGCTCGACATCGTCTTTTCGCTGGATTCGGTCATCACCGCCGTGGGCATGGCCCGCGACCTGTGGGTGATGGTGGCCGCGGTCGTCCTGGCCTCGGCGGTCATGGTGGTGGCCGCCAATCCGCTGTCCGCCCTGATCTCCCGGCATCCCACCATCAAGATGCTGGCGCTGTCCTTCCTGCTGCTGATCGGCGCCACCCTGGTGGCCGACGGCACGGGCTTCCACATGCCCAAGGGCTACATCTACTTCGCCATGGCCTTCTCGCTGGGCATCGAGGTGCTCAACCTGGTGGCGCGCCGCGGCAAGCGGGCGCCGGTCAAGCTGCGCAACCCCGTGCCGTGAGGTTATATCCCGGTGACCGGAACCGATCACCGGGATCGCCCTCAGGCGGCGGGCGGGCGCCTTGCGCCCTTGCCTTCCGCGGCACCGCACGCGAAGGCGTGCTTCCGAAGGCACCGCACGCGAAGGCGTGCTTCCGAAATATTTGCCGGCGGAGCCGGCGCCCGCGCGGCCCCTTGGGCCTGGCCCAATCCCCATGCGTGGATTGGGCGTTAAGACCATTTCGCCGCTGGGGTTGAGGCGGCGGGGGTGACTGTGCTATCGCTTCCGCCGGATTTTCTTCCGGCGGAGGCAAGCCTTGCCCGCCGCATCACGATTTCAAGGGATATTGGAGAACGACATGGCTTACGTCGTCACCGAGAACTGCATCAAGTGCAAGTATCAGGATTGCGTCGAGGTCTGCCCGGTGGATTGCTTCTACGAGGGCGAGAATTTCCTGGTGATCAACCCTGACGAATGCATCGATTGCGGCGTCTGCGAGCCGGAATGCCCGGCCGAAGCCATCTTCCCGGATTCCGATCCCAGGGCTGCCGCCTGGACCGACGCCAACCGCCAGTATGCCGGTTCCTGGCCCAACATCACCCGCAAGGGCGATGCCCCGGCCGATGCCGATGAGTGGAAGGGCAAGCCCGACAAGGCCAAGCTGCTGTCGCCCAATCCGGGCCGCTGACCTTTCGCAAGATGTTGTAGCCGACGCCGCCCCCTGGCCCCGAGGGTCGTGGGGCGGCGTTCGCGCATGAGGACATGGCGGAAACGCCGGCCGGCGGGGAATTTTCCTGTTCTTCACGGAAGCGCCCTGTGCTATAAGGGCAAGTCCGTCGAACTGTGTCGACGGACAGCTTACTGGCATAGCCATCGGGGCGGGAGTTCGCCCACCAAGACAAGCTGCGAGATTTCCACCAGCCCGTCAAGGGCGCGGCTGGCGCGGATTCCTCGTTCCTTGGTTGGGCGTATCGGGCGCTTTTGCCGGTTCCAGACCTTCTGTCGAGGGAATTGTTGAAGATGACGATCGTTTCTTTCTCCCAGGGCGATTATGTGGTCTACCCGACCCACGGCGTCGGCCAGGTCGTGGCCGTCGAAACCCAGGAAATCGGCGGCATGAAGCTGCAGTTGTTCGTCATCACCTTTGACCGCGACCGCATGACGCTGCGCGTCCCGGTGACCAAGGCCCAGAAGTCGGGCCTGCGCAAGCTGTCGTCGCGCTCGGTCATGGACACCGCGCTGTCCACCCTGAAGGGGCGCGCCAAGGTCAAGCGCACCATGTGGAGCCGCCGCGCCCAGGAATACGAGGCCAAGATCAATTCCGGCGATCCGGTGTCCATCGCCGAGGTGGTCCGCGACCTGCATCGCAACGCCAACCAGCCCGACCAGTCCTATTCCGAGCGCCAGATTTATGAAGCCGCGCTCGAGCGTCTGGCTTCGGAACTGGCGGCGGTGGAGCGGATCGACACCCAGGCGGCGACCGAGAAGCTGCAGGGCCTGCTCGAAGCGGCTTGATGTTTGGCTCGGTGACTGCGACCATGTCGTCCGGTTGCAAAACCCGAGCGGATTTATGAACGTCGAAGCCGACCGGCCGTCCACGACCCTGGCTGATTCCAATGTCTTCGCCACCCTGCGGGGCGGTGGCCGTATCTGGGCCATCGCCGCCATCCGGGGCGAGCACGCCCGCCTGTGCGCCCTGCATGCCCGCCTGGGCCAGGAATTGCGGCCGGGCGACCAGTTGGTCTATCTCGGCGATTACCTCGGCTGCGGCGCCCCGGTGCTGCAGACCGTCGACGAATTGCTGACCTTTCGCCGCGCCTTCATCGCCATGCCGGGGGTGGAGGTGGACGACGTGGTCTACCTGCGCGGCACCCAGGAAGAGATGTGGCAGAAACTGCTGCAACTGCAGTTCGCCCCCAATCCCGCCGAAGTGCTGCGCTGGATGGTCGACCATGGCATCGCGCCCACCATCGCCGCCTATGGCGGCTCGGTGGAGGAGGGCGGCAACGCCATCCGCGAGGGCATCCTGGCGCTCACCCGCTGGACCAGCCAACTGCGCCAGACCATGCGCAACTACGACGGCCACACCACGCTGATGAGCGTGCTGAAGCATGCCGCCTTCACCGACGACAACACGCTGCTGTTCACCCATGCCGGTCTCGATCCCACCCGGCCGCTTTCCGCCCAGGTGGATGCCTTCTGGTGGGGGTCGAGCCTGTTCGCCGGGCTGGACGAGCCCTATTCCGGTTTCAAGCTGGTGGTGCGCGGCGCCGACCGCCGCAAGGGCGGCGTGGTGCTGGGGCCGTTCGCCGCCACGCTGGATTCCGGCTCCGGCCACGGCGGCACGCTGACCGCCGCCTGCTTCGGCGCCGACGGCGCCATCCTGCAAATCCTGGAGGCCTGAGAATGAGCCTGTTCGCCAAGACCGCGTGCCTGGGCGCCGCGGCCGCGCTGTTTTGCGCCTCGCCGGTCCTGGCCCAGGGCAGCCTGATGGACCTGG
>JAVBXM010000246.1 GCA_030824585.1 Phaeospirillum sp.
GGGATGGGGGAGCGAAGCCGCAATCGCATGCGGATGGCGACGCCGCCGGGGGACGGGTCGCCCTGTGGATCGCGATGGCGCTCAGCGTCCTGTTCGCCATCGCTCCGCTGATCCCCTTTCGCAATCTGTTCGACGAGCGCAGCGTCTTCCTGGCCTTCCACCAGGTCACCGAGGGGTTCTCGACGGTGGTCGCGGTGCTGGTCTTCGCCGTCGGCTGGCATACCCACGACCGCGAGCGTCCGCGCAACCTGTCGATCCTGGCCGCCGCCTTCCTCGGCGTCGCCCTGTTCGACATGCTCCACACCCTGTCCTATGACGGGATGCCCGACTTCATCACCCCCAGCGACGTGCAGAAGGGGCTGGTGTTCTGGCTGGCGGCGCGGCTGCTGGCCGCCGGGGCGGTCCTGACCATCGCCATCCTGCCCTGGCGCCCCTTCGCCAGCCGCTGGTCCCGGCCGCTGCTGCTCGGCTCGGTCCTGTCCATGGTCGCCGTGGTCAGCTGGGCGGCCCTCCGGCACCTCGACGCCCTGCCCGCCACCTATATCCAGGGCCAGGGGCTCACCCCCTTCAAGATCGGGGTGGAGTGGAGCGTGATCGCCATGCTGGCGGCGGCCATTCCCCTGCTGTGGCGCAAGCGCGACCTGGCCAACCGCCACTGGCTGGTCAGCGCCGCCTGGGTGATGGTGCTGTCCGAGCTGTATTTCACCGCCTGGCAGCGGACCACCGACATCTTCAACGTCATGGGGCACAGCTACAAGGTCGCGGCCTTCTGCCTGCTGTACCAGGGATTGTTCGTGGCGGTGGTGCGGGCGCCCTATCGCCGCCTCGACCGCTCCCGCGCCCAGTTGGCGGAAAGCGAGGCCAAGCTGCGGGCCATCATCCAAGGTTCCATGGATGCCTTCATCGCCATCGAAACCGGCCGCGCCGTGGTGGCGTTCAATCCCGCCGCCGAGGACATGCTGGGCATTCCGGCCGCCCAGGTGGTCGACCGCCGCCTGGAGGACACGCCGCTGCCGCCGCCGCTGCAAAAACGCCTGGCGGCCGGCCTGGGCAAGGGACTCGACGCGGCGGGAGAACGGAAGGACCTGGCCACCCGACGGGGCGACGGGCGCCCCCTCCTGGCCGAGGCCAACCTGTTCGCGGTGGGAGACGGCGACGAGCGCCTTTCGGTGATCAGCCTGCGCGACGTCACGGAACTGCGCAAGGCCGAGGCGCAGGAGCGGCACCGCACCGCCGAGATCGCCATCCTCCATCACATCGCCCAGACCATGGGCGCCACCGTCGCCCTGGACGATCTGGTGAACATCACGGTCCAGGAGACCCTGGCGGTGGTGGAGGCCGACGTCGCCATGCTGTTCCTGCGCCACGGCGACGGCGAGCCGGTGCTGCGGGCCGTCAACTGGCGCGACGGGGATACGGACAAGCGGCCGGCCTGCGCCGAGGCCGACCGGTGCCTGTGCCATCGCGCCTTCGCCATCGGCGAAACCGTCTATTCCAGCGCCCTGGCCGACGAGTACGACGCCCGGCTGATGCGCTGCACCGAAGCCGGCCTGGGCTCGCTGGTGGCCCTGCCGCTTGGGCGCGGCGACCAGGTGTTCGGCGTCCTCGCCTTCGGCGCCGCTTCCGCCAACCGGGGGCTGGACCGGCGGCTGGCCTTCATGGAAACGCTGGCCAACGAGGTGTCGGGCTTCTTGCAGAACGGCATCCTCTACGCCGAGCTGCAAAGCCGGGGCGAGGAACTGACCCGCATCAACGCCGCCCTGGCGGCCGAGGTGACCGAACGCAAGC
The DNA here is from genome assembly GCA_030824585.1 of Phaeospirillum sp. Lineage (GTDB taxonomy): Bacteria > Pseudomonadota > Alphaproteobacteria > Rhodospirillales > Magnetospirillaceae > Phaeospirillum. Next base: position 1,789 of record JAVBXM010000246.1, read on the forward strand.
ATGCCGAGGCGCAACTGACCGCCGCCCGCGACGAGCTGGAGGCCAGGGTCGCCGAGCGCACCGCCAGCCTGCAGCAGGAGATCAACGAGCGCCAGTACGCCGAGGAATCCCTGCGCAACGCCCTGGCCAACCTGGAGCGCCACCAGCAGGAATTGCGGGTGGCCAAGGAGGCCGCCGACAGCGCCAACCAGGCCAAGTCCGACTTCCTGTCCTCCATGAGCCACGAGCTGCGGACGCCGCTGAACGCCATTCTCGGCTTCGCGCAATTGCTGGAGAGCAGCCGGGCCAGCCCGCTGACGGAAAAGCAGCGCGGCCAGGCCCAATGCATCATCAAGGGCGGCCAGCACCTGCTGCAGTTGATCAACGAGGTGCTGGACCTCGCGCGGATCGAGGCCGGCAAGCTGGCCCTGTCGGTGGAGGAGGTCGAGGCCCGGCCGCTGCTCGACGAGGTGACCGACCTGACCCGCGCCTATGCCGCCGGCAAGGTCGCCATCGTCGACGCCAGTGTCGCGGGGGCGGCGGCCAGCCACCTGCGGGTGGACTATACCCGCTTCAAGCAGGTGCTGCTGAACCTGACCTCCAACGCCGTCAAATACGGCGCCTCCGGTGGAACGGTGACCCTGACCATGGAAGCGGGGGCGGCGGAAACCGTCCGCTTCGTGGTCGCCGACCAGGGGCCGGGCATCCCCCCGGAAAAGCAGGTCCTGCTGTTCCAGCCCTTCAACCGGCTGGGGGCCGAAGCCACCGAGATCGAGGGAACCGGCATCGGCCTCACCATTTCCAAGCAACTGATCGAAGCCATGGGCGGACGCATCGGCTTGGAGACCGCCACCGGCCAGGGCACCACCTTCTGGGTCGAGGTTCCCGCCGCCACCGGCCTGCTGGCTTCGGCGGCCCGGCACGAGACCAGGGGGCTGGCCGCCATCGGCGCCAGGGCGGAAGGCGGCCGCACCATTCTCTACGTGGAGGACAATCCGGCCAATGTGCACCTGATGCAGGAGCTGGTGGCGGAACTGTCCGACTTCACCTTGCTGACCTGCCCCACCGCCGAGATCGGCCTGGAAATCGCCATGGTCGCCCGCCCGGACATGATCCTGCTCGACATCAACCTGCCGGGCCTGAGCGGGATCGAGGCGCTGCGCCGCCTCAAGGCGGTTCCCGAGACCAGCGCCATCCCCGTGGTGGCGCTGTCGGCCGACGTCACCGCCGGAACCATCCGCCAGGCCATGGAGGCGGGATGCGTGCGCTATATGGCCAAGCCGCTGGACGTGGGCGCCCTGTTCGCCCTGATCCGGGAAATTCTGCCGTCGCCGGAGACCGTCTAGCGGGCCGCCAGGGCCCGGCCCAGCAGGGAGAAATAGTGGGGGAAGTCCACCGGCTTGTGCAGCAGGGCGAACACGCCGGCGGCGGCCAGCGTTCCTTCGTCGAGGGCTTCGGGATAGCCGGTGCAGATCAGGCAGGGCAGATCGGGCCGGATCGCCTTGACCGCCTTCACCAGATCGATGCCGCGCATCCCCGGCATGGTCTGGTCGGTCACCATGACGTCCCAGGCGCCGGGCTGTTCGCGCAGGGCATCGAGCGCATCGAGCGGCGACGACACCACCGCCGCCTCGATGCCGCGATGCTCCAGCATGGCCAGGATCATGTCGCCGAAATCCAGATCGTCGTCGACCACCAGCACCCGCGTGCCGGGGGGCAGGCCGGTCTCCGTCCCGGCGGCGACGCTCTCGGCGGCCGCCTCGCCCTGGCCGGTGGGCAAGATGATGTCGAAGCGGCAACCCCGTCCGGGATGGCTGCGCACCACGATGGCCCCATGGTGGGCCAGCACGATGCTGTGAACCACCGCCAGCCCCAGGCCGGTACCGTGCCGGGCCGCCTTGGTGGTGAAGAACGGATCAAAGGCGTGCTCGATCACCGTCCCGGGAATGCCCGGCCCGCTGTCGGCGATGCTGAGCGCCACGTGGGGGCGGCTGGGATCGAAGCTGCCGGTGACGGCGACGATGGTCCCGTCGTCCAAGGTCTCCACCTCGACGGCCAGGGCCAGTTCCGGCCGGGCCCGTCCCGCCAGGCGGCGCAGTTCGGGCATATCCCCGGCGGGAGCCAGGGCGACGCGGATGTCGCCCGGCGCGCCGTCCAGGGCGTCGTTGGCATTGATCACCAGATTGAGGACGACCTGGCTGAGCTGGTCGCGGTCACCTTCGACCACGGCGGCGGCGGCACCGGCATCGAGGCTGAACCCCAGGCCGGTGGTGGCCGGGATGCTGGCCCGCAGCAGGCCCAGGCACTCTTCCGCCAGCCGGGCCAGATCGATGCCGCTACGCGCCATTTCGCTGCGGCGGGAGAAGGCGAGAATCTGGCGGACCACACCCTTGGCCCGGTCGCTGGCGGTCAGGATGCGGCGCACATAGCGCTCGCCCGGCGATCCCGCCGGCACCTCGTCCACCAGAAGGTCGGCGAAGCCGCGAATGGCGCCGAGGATGTTGTTGAAGTCATGGGCCACGCCACCGGCCAGCTGGCCCAGGGCCTCGAGCTTGCGGGCCTGCTGCAGTTGCTGCTCCAGGTGCCGCTGTTCCTCCTCCCGCCGCCGCCGCTCGGTGACGTCACGCGCCACCGCCACCAGATAGGGCCGCCCCCGGCGCGGCACGCAGGTCAGCGTCACGTCCAGGTTGACCAGGGAGCCGTCCCGATGGCGTCCCAGCCATTCATAGGCCTGGGGATGGCCGCCCAGCGCCTTGGAGAGCAAGCTCGCCGCCGCCACCTGGGACTCGCGGCCGTCGGGCTGACGGGGCGGCGCGAAATCGTGCAGCCCGTGGCCCAGCAATTCGCCGAGGGGATGGCCGAACACCGCTTCCGCCCGGGGATTGCAGTCGATGATGCTGGCGCCCTCCATCAAGACGATGGCGTCGCCGGCGGTCTCGAACAGGGCACGGTAGCGCTCCTGGTTCTCGCGCAGTTGTTCGTCGGCCAGCTTGCGCGCCCCGATATCGGTCAGCACGGCGATGAAGCCGTCCTGGGGCAGGCGGGCGAAACGGGTGTCGAGGAAGGCGGTGCCCTCCCCATGGCCCAGCGCCAGCTCGCCGCTCCACGCCCCCCGGCTGACCAGGGAGGATTCGATGATGTCGAGGAAAGGGGCGGATGACGATCCGGCCAGCCCCAGTTCCCGCCAGGGACGGCCGCGCAGGGCGGCGGCGGCCTCGAAGTCCAGCAGCCGGGCGGCGGCGGCATTGGCATAGGTGACATGGCCCCCGGCGTTGCTGACGATCACCGCCTCGCGGACCAGGTCCAGGGCCGCCAGCACCCGGGCGATCTCCTCCTCCCGCTGGTGGAGCATCTGTTCGGCCGCCTTGCGCCGGTCGATGGGGCGGATGCACAGGCGCAGGCCGGCAGGCTGCCCGTCGGCGGCCACCGGCTGGATGGACAGCGAACACCAGCTCGTCTCGCCCCAGCGGCGGCGGATGCGGATATCGATGTCGGCCACCGCCGAGCCGGCCTGGGCGGCGGCCAGGGCCTTGTCGAAGACGCCCAGATCCTCGTCGCAGACCAGGGCGCGCGGATAGCCGGAATAGATCAGGCATTCCGCCACCGTATAGCCCGTGACCTTCTCGACGCCGGGACTGATCCAGCGCAGGCGCCCGGTCTCGTCCAGCCAGCTTTCCCAGTCGGGGGCGTAGTCCACCACGGTCTTCAGCTCGCGAACCCGGCGCGCCAGCTCGTCCCGCGCCTCGACTTCGGGATCGCAATCCCTGAGCATCCCCTCGATGACGAGATCGACGCCGTCGCGGCCGGCCACCGTCTCGCTGGATTGCACCCAGACCACCCGCCCGTCCGGCCGCACCAGCCGCCACCGCAGATCGGCGACCTCGCCCCGGCCGAGCAGCGCGCCGGTGTCGGCAAGGGAGCGCTCGCGGTCGTCGGGATGGCGCAGTTCGAGCAGACGGTCCGGCGACCAGCGGCAGAGGTCCGCCGGGCTGGTCCCGATCAGCCGCTCGGCGCCCTGGCTGGCGTACAGCATCCGGCGGCGGCCGTCGGGGGACATGCGGGCGCGGTAGGCCATCCCCGGCAGGTTGTCGAGCAGCGAGGTCAGCTGTTCGGTCGAGCGCGCCAGACGGCGCTCCGCCTGGGCGATCCGGAAATCGGGGCCGATATGCCCGAGCGCGGCGGCCAGGACCGCCTCGACCCGGGGCGGATCGTCGAAGGCGGCCGTCCCCAGGGCGACCAGCACCGCGCTGGGAGTCGCCTGCCCCTCGAACAGCGGCATGCCGGCATAGGCGGTAATGCCCAGCCGGCGGAACCGTCCCAGCAGGGGATAGCGTTCATCGAGGCGGTCGGCGATCACCAGGGGGCGGCCGGTGGCCAGCACGTCGCCGCACGCGGTGCCGATACTGCGATAGGGATAGCCGACCAGATCGCCGTCGGCACCGGGACCGGCGGCGGCGAATTCGGGGACCAGGGTGCCGTCGCGCTCGCGCCGGGCGATGAAGACATGCCGGGCGGGGATCGCCGCCGCCACCTGGTCGAGCACCGCCTGAACCAGATCCCCGCCGCATCGGCCATCGACGGCGAAATCGGCGACCCGGGGATCGTCCCGCACCAGGGCGGCGCCGCTCCAGCCGCCATTCCGGCCCCGGCCCGACAGCTCCAGGCATGTCCCGGCCAGCGGCCCCAGGCGGATGCGGGCCCGCACTCCCGCGAACGGCCGGCCGGTCGTCAGGCTGGCCCGTATTTCGCGCCGGCCCTGGCGCCCCAGATGGACGGCCCGCCACCACGGCAGCGGCAGCGACACCCCGGCCGGCGCGGAAAGGGTGGTCAGCCGTCCCCGGCCATCGACGCTCCACACCAGGTCGGCCGCGGCCACGGCCGCCTCCCCGGCGGCCTCCGGGGCAACGGGTTCAGGGGCGTCGCCTTGCCAGGGGAGCTTCCACCGGCGCGGCCTGGTCGGGCGGGTATCCACGTCTTCCATACGCAGGAATCTACCCTCGGCGCCCCCGGAAACGGAGCACTAATGGCCGTCGCCGGGCTATCATAGGTACAGCGCCCGATAGACTTCCGTCTAGTGGGCGGTGTAGAACACTTCCAGTTGAGTTCGCAAAGGGGGGAGGGCCGCGATGCGAATCGTCATCGCCGACGATCACCCGCTCTATCTGGAAGCGGTCCTGGGGCAGCTTGAAAGGGCTTTTCCCGGCGGCCAGTTCCATACCGCACGCAATCTGGCGGATACGCTGGCCCTGCTCGAGCGGGAAACGGTGGATCTGGTCATGCTCGACTATTCCATGCCGGGCATGAACGGCGTCAACGGCATTCCCGCCGCCATGGCCGCCGCCAAGGGCACTCCGGTGGTGGTCATGTCCGGGGTGGCGGACGACGACGCGGTACGCGCCTGCATCGCGGCGGGCGCCAAGGGCTTTCTGCCCAAGACGCTGGAAAGCCGGGTGTTCATTCACGCCATCGGCCTGGTGGAAGCCGGCGGCACCTATGTGCCGGCCGAATTCGTGGCGCCGCCGTCCAGGCCCGCCACCTCGTGCGGGCCAAGCCTGGACCCTTCCCAGTTCACCGTGCGCGAGATGGAGGTCCTGACCCTGATCGTCGCGGGCGCCTCCAACAAGGAGATCGCCCGGCGCCTGGACCTGCAGGAAGTGACCATCAAGCTGCACCTGACCCGCATCTTCCAGAAGCTGGGGGTGAAGAACCGCTCCCACGCCGCCGTCACGGCCGTCCGCGGCGGCCTGGTTTCCGAAGCCACTCCGTAATCCCCCACCCCATACCAGCCGCTAGACCTTCGCCGCCCGGCGGAATACGTCTGCGGGAATGCGGTCGGCCCCGGCTCGCTCCATGCTGTCCCTGCTTGGCGAAGCGATCCGCCAAGGACGCCTTTGGGGAGCCGAACCATGACCATCGACAATCGCATGCTCACCTGCCGGGACATCCTGGCCCGCAGCATTGAATCCATGCAGCGCTCTTTCGCCGAGATCGACGCCGCCTACCGCTCCATGGCCAGCGAGAACCGCAAGCTGGCCCACAACGCCGCCTCCCTGGGCGCCACGGTCAAGCGCATCGAGACCAATCTGCTGCGCTACGACCATGAACTGACCGGCATCAAGAGCGGGATCGGCGACCTGGGCGACAAGTCCCGCCGCCTCGCCGCCATCATGGACGATTACCTGACCGGCCGGACCTCGCGGCGCCACGCGCGCGCCGCCTGAGGACCAACGCCATGATCCGCATCGCCGTCGCCGATGACGATTCCCTCCACCGCGAGGTGGTCGCCACCATGCTGGAACGGGAAGGCCACTGGGTGGAGGTCGCCGCCAACGGACGCGAATGCCTGGAACTGGTGGACAGCGGAGCCGTCGACCTGGTGGTCACCGACGTGTTCATGCCCGGCGGCGACGGCCTGTCGCTGCTGGCCGCCATCCGCGACCGCCAACCCCAATTGCCGGTGATCGCCATGACCGGCGGTCTGGGCGGCCTGTCGCATCCCCGCTTCGACGCCATGCGGGCGCTGGGAGCTCAGGCGGTGCTGGCCAAGCCGTTCACCCGCCGGGAACTGACCGAGACGGCGGCGCGGGTGCTGGCCGAAGCCCGTCCCTGATCTCCGGCGCCGTTCACCATCATCGCTCCCGGCACGCCCGTCCGTGCCGGGAGCGTGTGGATTCGCGCCATGCCCCGGCCGATAGACGGAGGTCTAGCGCCCCGCCGCCGCCGCCATACCTCCGTCGCTCCGGAGAATACGTCTGCCGGAATGGCAAATACGGCCGCCTGCCGCATCCTGAGCTCAACCACGCCCATCAACGGGAGCCTCAGGACATGACCGCCAAGCCCACCCTGCTCGACCGCTTCTCCATCCGGACCCGCATCTACTCCCTGGCGGGAGGATTGTGCGCCCTGGCCGCCGCCCTGGCGGTGCTCGGCTATGTGTCCCTCCAGACCGTGATGGCCGACCTCGCCGAGGTGAGCCGCATCTCGGCCAACGCCCAGCGCATCGTCGAGATCGACCGGGACATCGCGGCGGCCCGGCGCAACGTCCTGGGTTTCGCCAATTCCGGCGACGTCCGCATGCGCCAGCGGGCCGAGGAACTGCTGACCACCCTGGCCAACAGCCTGGACGAATCGGTGTCCACCCACCGCAACGCCGAGCGCCGGGCCATCCTGGTCGAGATGCGCGATCTGGTGGGCACCTATCGCGGGCTGTTCGAGCAGGTGGTGGCGGCCCGCCAGCACCGCGACGAAACCATCAAGCAGCAGCAGGGTTCGGCGGAAAAGGCCACCCAGAACCTGAGCCGGGTGCTCGCCGACGCCCTGGCCGCCGGCCGCGTCGATTTCGTCGCCCACGCCGCCATGGCCCAGGAAAAGCTCTCCCTGGCCCGCCTCAACGCCGCCCGCTTCATCTCCATGGGCGATCCCGCCTTCGTCGAGCGGGCCGAGGACCTGCTGAACGCCTTCGACGGCATGGCCGCCAGCCTCGACGCCCGCGCCACCAACGCCGCCGACCGCGAGGGGCTGGCCGAGACCAGGGCCGCCGTCGCCGCCTACCGCGAGGCCATGCGCCAGACCGCTTCGACCATGATCGCCAGCCGCCGCGCGGTGGACGTCGACATGCCGGCCACCGGCGAGAAGTTCGCCGCCCTGGCCGCCGCCGTGCGCGACCTGCAGAAAAGCGCCGTGACCGAGGTCAGCCAGGGCAGCAACCGGCGCGCCGCGGCCTTCGCCATGGCCCTGGTGCTGGCCTCCCTGGCAGCCGTCGCCGGCGGCATGGTGTTCTCGGTCGTCCTGGCCCGCGGCGTGGTGGTTCCCCTTACCGGCATGACCGACGCCATGTCCCATCTGGCCGGCGGCGACCACTCGATCACCGTCCCCGGAATCGGGCGGAAGGACGAGATCGGCGCCATGGCCAGCGCGGTCGGGGTTTTCCGCGACGGCATGATCCGCGCCGAGACCCTGGCGGCCGAGCAGGAGCGCGCCCGCGTCGCCCAGTTGGCCCGCGCCGGCAACATCGAGACCTCGGCCCGCCAGTTCGAAGCCAATGTCCTGAAGGTGGTCGGCGACCTGGGCCAGGCGGTGGGACGCCTGGACAGCACCTCGACCTCCATGGCCGGTATCGCCACCAAGACCTCGGAGCGGGCCGCCGCCGTGGCCGCCGCCTCCACCCAGGCGACCTGCAACGTACAGACGGTCGCCGCCGCCGCCGAGGAACTGTCCGCCTCGGTGACCGAGATCGGCCGCCGCGTCGCCGATTCCACCCGTATCGCCGGCCAAGCCGTCGAGATGGCCCGGCGCACCAATTCCCTGGTGGGCGGCCTGACCAGCAGCACCGACCGTATCGGCCAGGCGGTCGGGCTGATCACCGACATCGCCGCCCAGACCAGCCTGCTGGCCATGAACGCCACCGTCGAGGCGGCCCGCGCCGGCGAAAGCGGCAAGGGCTTCGCCGTGGTCGCCAGCGAGGTCAAGAAGCTGGCCCAGCAGACCGCCAAGGCCACCGGCGAGATCGCCACCTACGTGGCCGAGGTCCAGGGGGCCGGCGCCCACACCGCCGGGGCGCTGCACGAGATCACCGGGATCATCGGCCGCATGGACGAGATCAGCGGCGCCATCGCCGCCGCGGTCGAGCAGCAGGGCGCCGCCACCTCGGAAATCGCCCGCAACGCCAGCCAGGCGGCCGGCGGCACCGAGGAGGTCAACCGCCACATCCATGGCGTG
>JAVBXM010000185.1 GCA_030824585.1 Phaeospirillum sp.
TTGGGGGCGGGCGTCCTTGACGATGAAGGCCGGCTTGAACAGCATCACCAGACTGGGCATCAGCAGCAGGGCGGCCGAGGCCGAAACGAATAGCCACATCCCCATCAGCAGGCCCATTTCCGCCTGGAATCTCAGCGATGACGCCGACCAGATCAGCACGGACAAACACAGCGTCACCCCGGTGATCAACACACCGCGGCCACTCCCCGCCAGGGCACGGGCCACCGCCGTTTCCAGCGGATGGCCGTGAGCCGCTTCCTCCTTGATCCGGTCGACCACATAGAAGGCGTAGTCCACCCCCAGCCCGATACCCAGGGCGGCCACGGGCAGGGTGTTGATGTTCATGCCGATGCCGAACAGCGCCATCAGCGCGAAGGTGACGGCGTTGGACAGCAGCACCGGCACCATGAAGAAGATGCCGGAAGCGGCATCCCGGTAAGCGATCAGGCAACAGCCCACCACCACCAGCAAGGCCAGCGCGATGGATCGGATCTGGTCGGCCAGGATGGTTTCATTGATGGCGGCGATGTTGCCGATGACGCCGCCCGCCAGCCGGAATTGGATGCCGGACACCGGATGGGCATCCAGGTAGGCCTGGATGCGGCCGATCGCCGTGCTGACGGTTTCGCCCCGGCGATCGGTAAAAAAGGCGGTGATCGAAGCGTTACGGAACCGCGGGTCGAAAAAGAAGGCGGTGTCGCTGGCATCCAGTCCGGCGGCGAACAGGTACAGCATCTCGCCGACGGCGCCACGATCATCGGGGATGTCGAGATAGCGCGGGTTGCCCTCGTGAACCGTGCGATTGATGGTGGGGATGATGTCGGCGACCGAAAGGGTGGCGCCGATTTCCGGCTGGGCTTCCATGAACCGCTGGAGATCCCGCATGGCGCGGATTACCTCAGGGCGCTTGATGGCGTCGTCCTCGGTTCCGGCGACGACGATGAACATGCGGTCGGCACCGTGAAAGCGGGCGTTGATGGCGGCGGCGTCGCGATTGTAGTCGCTGCCCTGCCACAGAATGGGAGACCCGGGAGAGGCGTCGCCGATGGTCAGCCGCAGGGAAATGGCGGCCGAGGCGACGAAGATCAGCATGGCCGCCACGACCACCCAGTTCCGCCGGCGCCCCAGGGCCAGCGCCGCCGCGGCGGCCAGGGCCCGGTCGATCATCGGAGCCAGATCGCCGCGCATCCCCACCCGCCGCCGCGGTCGAGGGTCGATGGGCGGCACATAGGACAGCAGGATGGGCGTGAGCAAAACGCTGGTCACCAGGATGGTGGCCACCCAGATGCAACCGATGATCGCCACCTTTTCCAACAGGGGAATCGGAGTCAGGGCGACGACGGCAATGCCGCCGGCATCGGTGAGCACGCCCAGAGTCCCCGGCTTGAACAGGTTGGTGATGGTGGAGCGGGCCGCCTCGGCCGAACTGCGTCCTGCCGCCCGCTCGTCGTCGAAATGCGCCACCACCTGGACCGAATGGGAAACCGAGCGCGCGGAGATGAGAAAGGCCACCACCACGACCAGCGGATCGAAGTTGAAGCCGAGCATACGGGCGATGCCAAGGGCCCAGATGGCGCTGGCCAATCCGGCCAGCAGCGGCAGAACGGTGCCGCGCAGCGAGCGCGAGGCCAGCATCAGCACCAGGGCGGTCAAAATCAGGGTCGCGGCAAAGACAGCCGAGGTTTCCGGCAGGTAGCTGTTCACCCAGCCGTACAGAATGGGCTCGCCGACCACCCGTACGATCAGGCCGGCGGCGCGATAGGAGGCCAGAAGGGTGTCGACCTCGCGGAACACGGTATCGTAGTCCACCGCCGCGTCATAGAAGTCGGCGGTGACCAGCGCCGACCGGAGGTCGGCGGAGACGTATCGGCCGAAGACGATGGGATTGCTGACCACCGAACGCTTCAACTGCTCCAGGCCGAGAGCATCGGCGGGCAGGTCTGGCCACATCAGCGGACGGCTGGCGATGCCGTGATCATTGGCCCGGATGTCGACCATCTTGCGGGCCGCCAAGGAATTGACCTGGAATGGATTGATTCCCTTGACCCGCTCCAGGCCACGGGTGATGTCGCGGACCGCCTGCAGCGTTTCCGGCTGGAAGATGGTGCCCGATGGGCTTTCCACCATCACCGAGATCATGTTGGCGCTGCCGAACGAGGTGCGGAATTCACGGTCCACGACGACGAACGGATGGCTGCGCGGCAGGAGGTCCGCCAGGTTGGTATGCACTTCGGTATGCACGGCAAACCAGCCGACAATGGCGGACGCCACCGCCATGGCCAGCAGCAGCGGGTGGCGCCAGCCGATGATCAAGGTGGCGGCGCGATCGAGGATAAGAGGGGCAAGCCGGGAAAGAGCAAACATGGAACTTGGTCCTTCGCGTCGGGATCAGCCGGAAAACGGCTTGAAGCGGCCATGGGCGATGGTGCCGGCACCGGCGCCGGCCACCAGCCAGCGCTGGGGATCGCCCAGGATGGCGGTATGCCAGGCGGCGGAAGCTTCGGCGGCGTCGAGCGGGCGCGGCGGACGGGCGGGATCGGGGGATAGGGGGCCGGTCAGCGCGATGCCGCGGTCCCCCACCGCCGCCCACCAGCCGTCCCCGCACGCCACGGCCAACAGGTGTTCGGATGTCGGCGGGGGCAGTACCGTCCAGGTTGCGCCATGGTCGCCGCTGATCGCGATCAGCCCGTCCAGGCCTACGGCCACGCCTCCACCATCGCCGCAAGCCGCAGTCGACATCAGACTGCGCGGCAGGGAGCCGACCGCCTGCCAAGTGGCGCCGCCATCGGAGGTCCGGCGAATCTCGCCGAATTCACCGACCATCCACCCCTGGTCGCGGTTGGAGAAGGCGACAGCATTCCAGGCGACGTCCCGAGGGTCGGACCGGTCGGCGAATTCGGCGCCACCGTTGTCGGAAACCAGGGCCGTGCCACGCTCCCCCAGCAGCCACAGCCGCCCGGCCGGATCGATGGCGGCGGCCAGAAATTGCAGGCCAGGCCGTGCCGGCACCGCCAGCGGCGCCCAAGTGGCGCCGCCATCGGCGGTGACGACCACCCGTCCTCCGCCACCGGCCGCCACGGCTCGCCGGGGAGACCAGGCGGCAATGGCCTGAAGACCCGCATGTGTCCCCGAGGACTGTTTCCGCCAGGTGGCGCCGGCATCGTCGCTACGCACGATCTTGCCGTTGGCGCCGACCATCCAGATGACCTCGGGTGCCGGCTGAGCGGCGCCCCAGAACAGATCGGAGGACGTCAGAGGCGGCTCTGGCACTGCGGTGACCACGGGCTTGAGCTCGAACAGGAACGCAGAAGTGATCAAGCCGCCGATGATGAGAAACGGCCCACCTCTGGCGATCAGGCTGGTGAAGGATCGCATACGCGCCTCTCTATATTGAACGTTCGATCTATTTTACCCGGAAAAAGAGGCTCCCCCGCAGCATGGGGGAAGCCACTTGTTCAAAGAGCCGTGAAGCCGCCGTCCACGACCACGGCCGAGCCGGTCATGAATGCCGATTCGTCGGAGGCCAGGAAGACCACCGCGCCGGCAATATCGTCGGGCCTGCCCAAACGGCCGATGGGGTGCAGCTGGGTGAAAGCTCGCGCCGCGTCCTCGTCGGTGGCCGCGCCGGTGGCTTGTCGGGCCATCTCCATTCCAGACTTGGTTTCCACCAACCCGGGATGGACGCTGTTGACCCGGATGCCGTAGCCACGGGTACCGCACCAAGTGGCGGCACTTTTGGTCAGCATCAGCACCGCTCCCTTGCCGGCGCTGTAGGCCGCCAGGGTGGGAGCGCCGATGAACGAAGCCACCGAGGCAATGTTGATGATGGAACCACCCCGCTCCCGCATGGCCCGGATGGCGCCTCGGGTCCCGAGAAAGGCGCTATCGGCGTTCAGCGAGATTATACGGCGCCACTCCGCCAGGCTGAGGCTTTCCACGTCGTTATAGGTTCCGCCCCCGGCATTGTTGACCATGACGTCCAAGGTTCCATCGACATCGGCGATATCACGGAAAACCCTCTCCCAGGATTCCTCGTCGGTGACGTCGTGGTGCAGATAGCGGGCCTTGACGCCGATCTCCGCCGCCAGCCGCCTGCCCATGTCGTCGTCGATGTCGGTGATCGCGACCCGGGCGCCTTCGCGGGCGAGAGCCCGGCTGATCGCGGCGCCGATGCCGTTGGCGCCGCCGGTAACTAGGCATGTCTTTCCTGTCAAGCGCGTCATGTTTTCCCTCCCTGTCGAGCCTGGCTTTCTCCGTTCATCGGAGATATACAGCCACCTCATCGAACGTTCGTTCTATTTGTGTGGAAAAAACATTATTCGTATCTTTTGCCTTTGACAAGACGTTTTTTGTGTGATTGTCTGAATAGAACGTTCGTTCTAGAAGGCGCCGGCCCCGGCGCTCCTTGCAAGGAAGAATCCCCATGGTCTCTGGTCGCCCCGGCCGCCCCGCCGCCTCCGTCTCCTACCCTGCCGAAGACGGCCTCAGCTCGCGCGAAGCGCTGCTCGAGACCGCGCTGCAGTTCTTCTCCGAGCGTGGCTTCAAGGGCACTTCGATCCGCGACATCGCCAACGCCCTGGAGATCAGCGTTTCCAACATCTACCACTATTTCGGCAGCAAGGAAGGGCTGTGGCTGGCCATCATGGAGTATTCCGTGAAGTCCCTGCCTCTCCGCCTGGAGAACAGTCTCCTCGCCATCACCGACCCCCTGGAGCGGCTGCACGCGCTGGTCATGGCCCACCTGACCGTTTCCGCCAGCCAGCAACGGGAACTCAAGATGATCATGCTCGACCATGACCGCATGAGCGCCGCCGGCGTCCAGGCCAACCTGGATATCCAGCGCCGGGTGCTCGCCATCTATATCCGCGAGCTGGAAGCGCTGCGCCAGGGCGGTCTGATCAGCACCGGCAATGTCCGCATCCTCGCCTTCAACATCCTGGCGGTAATCAACTGGCAGCTACGCTGGTTCCGCCCCGACGGCCCCCTGTCGGCCGCGGAGGTTCACGCCGAGATCGTCAAGTTCATCTTCCACGGCCTGTCGGGCAAATAGCACCGAGGGACCATTTCACCATTTTTAATCGCAGACGCGGAAAACCGCGCAGAAGCGGACCGGCCGCCCCCCGTCCCTGGGGCGGCGGCCGGTCCGAGCCAAGGAGGACACGTCACCCATGGGCTATACCATCGACATCGATACCGGGGGAACGTTCACCGACGGCTTCTTTGCCGCCGGAGAGCAGTTCCAAACCGTCAAGACCCCCACCACTCCGCACGATCTGACCCTGTGCTTCATGGAATGCATTCGTGAAGGGGCCAAGGCGTTCCAGGTCAGTCCGGAAAAATTGCTGACCGAGGCCGAGGTGGTGCGCTTTTCCAATACCATCGGCACCAACGCCATCATCGAGCGGACCGGGGCTCGCATCGGCCTTCTCCTGACCGCCGGAAGCGAAGTCCTGGCCCCCACCGTCGATCGGGACGGCAAGGCGCCGCTGGTAGAGGCGGCCATGGTGGCGGGCTTGCGGGAATCCATCGGCTGTCCGCCCGCTGCCGCCGACGTGCTGGCCTCGGCGCAACACCTGATCGACCAGGGTGCCCACTGCCTGGTGGTGGCTTTCAACGGCTCCGATCTGTCTCCCGACAACGAGCGGCTGGTCCGCTCGGTGATCAAGGCCGAGTACCCCCGTGACTACCTGGGGTCCGTGCCGGTATTCCTGGCCTCCGACGTCAGCAGCCGGCCGGGCTATGGCGAGCGCATCAATACCGCCCTGCTCAATGCCTATATCCACGGCAAGCTGGCCCGGCTGCTGTACAAGGCCGGCGAGGAACTGCGCCGCATCGGCTTCATGGGCCAACTGCTGATCGGCCACAACAATGGTGCCGTCGCCCGGGTGGCCAAGACCCGCGCCATCAACACCTACAATTCCGGCCCCGCGGCCGGCCTGCTGGGGGCGCGCGAGATCGCCGGCCTTTACGGCGCCGATCTGGTGGTGTCCGCCGACATGGGCGGCACATCGTTCGATATCGGCGTGGTGCGGGCCGGCCGGCCGGGCTATGCCCTCCGGCCCGACGTGGAGGGGTTCCGCAGCAATCTGCCCATGCTGGCCATCCGTGCCCTGGGCTGGGGTGGCGGCTCCATTGCCGCCGTCGATGAAACGGGAACCCTGGCGGTGGGGCCGCGTTCAGCCGGAGCGTTGCCGGGGCCGGCCTGTTTCGACCTGGGCGGCGTCGAGCCCACGGTGACCGACGCCAACCTGGTGTTGGGGCTGATCGATCCCGCCTATTTCCTGGGTGGCCGCCAAAGGCTGGACGGCGGCAAGGCGCATGCCGTCCTGCAGGCCAAGGTGGCCGCGCCGCTGGAAATCGGCGTGACCGAGGCGGCGACCCGGGTCAAGGCCGCCGTCGACCAGGCCGTGGGCGACGAGATCCGCGCCCTGGTGAGCGGCGAGGATACGGAGCGCGCCCTCATGCTGATCTATGGTGGAGCGGGGCCGCTGCATGCCTGCGCCATCGCCAGCCGGGCAGGCATCCGCCGCGTGCTGATCACCCCGTTCTCCGCTGTATTTTCCGCCTATTCCTCGTCCCTGATGGATGTGGGACATCTGTATTACGCCCGTACCGAAATCGGCCTGCACCCGCCGTCGGCCATGGACGGCTTCGCATTGACGGTGGCCGATCTGCGGCAGCGGGCGGAGCGCGACATGCGCGGCGAAGGATTCGACCCGGCCCAGGTGCACTGGTCGCTGGATCTGGTGGTGCACTCGGCCCGCCGGGACGCCGAGGCCAAGGTCAGCGCTCCCGTCGACATCCATGACAACCTCGCCGCCCTGGAGGATCTGGCCCGGACGGCCATGGCCGAGCTGGGCACCGACGGTGAGGACACCATCGCCATCACCAGTGTCGGCCTGTTCGCCAGCGCGGTCGTGCCCCACTTCCGCCTGCGGCCGGTGCCGCCTGCGGCCGGCCGGACCGAGGACGCGCTCAAGGGCCGGCGTGCCGTGCATCTCGAGGGCGGCCGGGCCATGACCCTGCCCGTCTACGACCGCGATCGCCTCGGCCACGGCCACGCCATCGATCAGCCCTGCCTGATCGAATCGGCGCAAACCACCATCTTGGTGCCTCCCGGCTGGGTCGCCCGCGTGGACCGCTTCGACAACATCGTGCTGGAGATGGGGCAATGAACAAGACCGTCCGCATCACCGAGAACCTGAGCATCGACCTGGAGCGGGAGAGCTGGACCTGCCATGCCTGCGGCCACGACCTGGGGCCGGCGCGGAGCAATTACAAGGAAGGCTGCGTGGTGGCGGAAATTCCCTTGTCCGAGGCGCATCCGCCGCTGGTGCACGGCCAGTCCTACAGTTTCACCCCCGACCCGGATTTCTGCCGTCTGATCGAATTCTACTGTCCGTCCTGCGGCACCATCATCGAGAACGAATACCTGCCGCCCGGCCATCCCATCACCCACGATATCGAACTGGACGTGGACGCGCTCAAGAGAAAACACGGGGGACGCCCATGAGCGACGGGCGCACCCTGCTGACCGGACTGCTGCGGGGCATATCCCCGGCAGGCCCCCTGTTCCTGCCGGTGGTCGATGACCTGGCCCTTCGGGTGGCAGCCGTGCCGCGGACAGCCCTGACCGCCGATCCGGCCCTGTGGGCAAGGGCCACCCGCCAAGCCGCCGCCCTGGTCGGCGGCGACGCGCTGACCCTGGGCTTCGACATCGCGCCACTGACGGCGGCGATCGTCGGAGCGGCCGACGATCCCGCCCGGGCGGAAACGCATGAGGCCGCCCAAGCCCTCGCCTCGGCCGTAGATCACGCCCTGGTCGGCGGCGGTCAGGGGCTGGCGGTGGCCCTGCCCGGCCCGGCCACCCTGGCACTGGCGGCGGCGGGGGAAAGCTCGCGCACCGCACTGGATCGGGTGGTTCCCGCCCTGGGCCGTTTGATGGAGGCGGTGTGCCGCCGCCGGCCGCAGATCGTGGTGCTGGTCGAGGACGCCACGGCCCGCACCGTGCCGGTCGATGCCACCCTGCGCCGCGCTTATGCGCCGTTGCGCAAGGTGGCCGCCTATTACGACCTGCTGTGCGCGGTCCACACCCAGGGCTATGCGGCGGCGGAAGCGGCGGCGGAAGTGGAACGGTTGGCTCCCCTGGGGTTGGATGCCTGCTGGCTGGGAGCTCCGGCCGAAGGCGGTGGCGCTGCGGTGAACGGAGCCGCCTGTCTAGCCGCCGGCAAGGCCTTCCGCCTGGTGGTGGTTCCCCTGGTGCTGGACCGGCCGGACCTTGCCGCCCGGCAGGGAGCGGACGCCTGGGCGGCGGCCGGCGGCGCCGGGCCGTGGCCGGGCCTGACATCGGCTGGCCCGCTGCCGGCCGACTGCGCTCTGGAACGCATTCGCGAAACAAGGACGGCCCTGGGCGCGCTGACGGCGTGATTCCAAAAAAGGCTGCAACGGGAGGAACTTCATCCATGGGCTTCAATATTGGCGTAGACATCGGCGGCACCTTCACCGACCTGTGTTCGGTGGCCGCCGACGGCGGGATCGTCACCTGCAAGACCCCCACCACCCATTACGATCTCTCGGTAGGCTTCATCCGCGGCATCCGCGAACTGGCGCGCCGTACCGGCCTGGCCTTGCCCGAATACCTGTCACGGGTCGAGGCGCTGCGCTATTCCACCACCGTCGGCACCAACGCGCTGATCGAGCGCACCGGCCCCAAGCTGGGCCTGATCACCACTGCCGGCTTCGAGGACACCATCTTCATCGGCCGTGGCCGCAGTTGGGCCGATGGGGTGGCGCTGCACGACATCCGCGACATGGCCACCATCGAAAAGCCCCAGCCGCTGATTGCCCCCGACATGGTGGTGGGGCTGCGCGAACGGGTGGATTGCCACGGCCGCGTGGTCGAGCCCCTGTCGCGGACCGAGATCGTCGAAAAGCTGCAGATGCTGGTCGACAAGGGCGCCATGGGATTCGTGGTGTCGCTGATGTGGTCCTTCGTCAATCCGGTCCACGAACAGTTGATCAAGCAGGTGATCGAGGAGGAATTTCCCGAGGATTACCTGGGGGCCATGCCGGTGACCCTGTCGTCGGAGATTTCCCCCAAGGCGGGCGAATACACCCGCACCATGACCGCGGTGGTCAACGCCTATATCCACGGGGTCATGGCCCACGAGCTGAGCCGCCTGTCCACCGAGTTGCGCGCCGTCAATTATACCCGGCCGCTGATCCTGGTGCACAATACCGGCGGCACCAAGAAGGTGTCCCGCACCCGCGCCGTGCTGACCCACAACGCCGGCCCGGTGGCCGGCATGCACGGCGCCGCCCATCTGGGTACCCTGGCCGGGGCCGAGAACATCGTCTTCACCGACATGGGCGGAACCTCG
Organism: Phaeospirillum sp.; assembly: GCA_030824585.1. GTDB lineage: Bacteria > Pseudomonadota > Alphaproteobacteria > Rhodospirillales > Magnetospirillaceae > Phaeospirillum. Next base: position 9,381 of record JAVBXM010000185.1, read on the forward strand.
TTCGATATCGGGGTGGTGGTGGGCGGCACCTTGCGTGCCCATGACTTCATTCCGGTGATCGACCGTTGGCGCACCAACATACCCGCCATCGAAGTCAAATCCATCGGCGCCGGCGGCGGCTCCATCGCCTGGGTCAACACCCTGATGGGCGGCCATCTGGAGGTGGGGCCGCAATCGGCCGGTTCCATGCCGGGTCCCGCCTGCTACGACCAGGGCGGCACCGAACCGACCGTCACCGATGCCGATCTGGTGCTGGGCTATCTCAATCCCGACAATTATCTGGGTGGCGACATGCTGCTGGACGCCGAGGCGTCCCATCGGGTGATCGAGGAAAAGATCGCCCGTCCCCTGGGCCTTTCGGTCCTGGAGGCCGCCTGGCGCATCCGCCGGCTGGTGGACGCGCGCATGGGCCAGGAAGTGTTCAACGAAGTGGCGCTCAAGGGACATGACCCGCGCAAATTCGTGGTGTTCGCCTGCGGCGGGGCCGGCGCCGCCCACGCCTGCGGCTTCGCCCCCTATATCGGCGCCCGCACGGTGATGGTGCCGGCGGTCAGTTCGGTCTCCGGAGCGTTCGGCGCGTCGTGCATGCAGATCCGCCAGGTATGGGAACAGTCCAAGACCATCAAGCTGTTCCGCTACGACCGCCAGTCCTACCTGGAGGATCTGGACTCCTTCAATCAGGTGGTGGAGCGGCTCAGGGATCTGGCTTTGCGCGACCTCCGACTGGAAGGATTTCCCCCCGAGCGCATCCGTCTGGAGCTCGATGTGGACATGCGCTACGGCAGCCAGTACCACCTGACCCGGGTGCGGGCCCCCGCCATCACCCTGGCCGATACCGGAGCGGTTCGCACCCTCTGCGAGGCCTTCGCCAGCATCTATGCCCGCACCTACTCGCCCGAGGCGGCGTTCCCCGCCGGAGGCATCAATGCCGAATGCTTCTACTTGACCGCCGCCGTGGAGGGCAAGGCCCCCGCCCTCAAGGGCTCGGAT
>JAVBXM010000144.1 GCA_030824585.1 Phaeospirillum sp.
CGCAGATAGGAATCCGCGTCGGGCTCGGCTTCCTCGGTGCGGCGGTTCAGCAGGTTCTGGATGCGCGGATCGGTGCTGGCGCGGATGGCGTCCACGGTGTCCAGCGCCAGCACGTGGCCCTTGTCCAGCACGCAGATGCGGTCGGCGATCTTGAAGGTGGAGTCCAGGTCGTGGGTAACCACCACGATGCTCATGCCCATGGCGTCGCGCAGTCGCAGGATCAAGTCGTCGATGGAGGACGCCACCACCGGGTCCAGCCCGGCTGACGGCTCGTCGCAGAACAGCAGTTCCGGGTCCATGACGATGGCCCGCGCCAGGGCGGCGCGCTTGATCATGCCGCCCGACAGCTCGGCGGGCTTGAGGTGCTCGAAGCCGGCCAGGCTGACCACCTCGAGCTTGAGCCGCGTCATGATCCCGATGGTGGTCTCGTCCAGTTCGGTGTGCTCGCGCAGCGGCAGGGCGATGTTGTCGCCGACGCTCATGGAGCTGAACAGCGCGCCCGACTGGAACGCCACCCCGGTACGGGTGCGCAGCCGCTGCAGGGCGATGGGCGATAGCTTGGCGATGTCGTGGCCCAGGATGCGCACCGTGCCGGAACTGGGCTTCTTCAGCCCCAGCAGATGGTTGAGCAGGGTGGTCTTGCCCGAGCCCGAGCCGCCCATGATCACCATGATCTCGCCGCGCCCCACGGTCAGCGACACGTCGTGCAGGATCTGGCGGCTGCCGTAATGGGCGGCCAGATTGCTGATCTCGATACTATTGGGATTGGGGCTGCTCATCAGCGGGTCACCATGAAGACGAAGACCATGTCGGTGATCACGATGGCCGAGATGGCGTGCACCACCGAGCGCGTGGTCATGCGGCCGACCCCTTCGGCGCCGCCGGTCACCGAGGCGCCGTTGGCCACGCCGACCACGGTGATCAGCACGGCGAAGATGGCGCTTTTCCCCAGGCCGTGCCAGACGTCGTTGAGCCGTACCAGGTCGGTCATCTCGTCCACATAGGCGCCCAGCGAGCTGCCCAGTTGCGGCGCGATGTAGAGGCCGGCGGCGAACAGGCCGACCAGATCGGACCACAGGGTCAGCGCCGGCAGCATGGCCAGCATGGCCAGCAGCGGCGGCACCACCAGGAAGCGCACCGGCGAGATGCCCATGACGGTCAGCGCGTCGATCTCCTGGTTGATGCGCATGGTGCCCAGCCGGGCGGCCAGCGCCGAGCCCGAGCGCCCCGCCACCAAGATGCCGGTGATCAGCGGGCCGAATTCGCGCACCACCGACATGGCGACGCCGACGGACACCCGGGATTCGGCGCCGAACAGGCGCAGCGTGTAGATGCCCTGGATGGCCAGCATGATGCCGATGGTGGCCGACAGCACGGTGACGATGGGCAGCGCCCCGATGCCGATCTCCATGGCCTGGGCCACCACGGGGGCGAGGCGCACTGGCTGGCGGCGCCGTCTTCCCATGCCCAGCCAGTAGAGGCATTCGCCCAGCAGCGAGGCGCCGAAGCCGAATTCGGCGATCCCGGTCATCGCCCGGCGTCCCAGCCGGTCGAGAAATCCGATGAATCCCCTGGGCTCGGCCTCGATGCTCACCGCCTCATCCCCCTAGTGCCGCCTCGACCGTGTCGGCGATGGTGAAGACACGGTCCAGGCGGGCCAGCTGCAGCACCCGGCGGACCGGATCGCTGATGGCCGCCAGGGCGAAACGGGTGCCGTTCTTGCGGGCCATCTGGTAGGCCTCCACCAGCCCGGCGATGCCGGAGCTGTCGATATACTCCACCTTCGAGAGATCGACCGCCACCGGGCGCTTTTCCAGCATCAGCTCCATCAGCGCCTTGCGGAGCGAGGGGCTGTGGCGCAAATCCACCTCGCCGGACAGGATCACGACGGTGGCGGTTTCAGTGACGCGGGTTTCCAGCTTCATGTCGGGTCGATCCGTTTGACCATTTGCAAAAGATTGCCGATTCCGGCCGGCGGCGGCAGGAAGTCGACGTGATCCATGATCGAGCGCATCAGATGGGTGCCCAATCCCCCCGGCCGCACCTCATCCAACGGCCTGGGCTGGATTTTAGCCACATCCACGGCGGGAGCGAAATCCATAAGTCGTATGACCAGCCGATCGTCCTCGCGGTCCAGGCGCAGGACGATGTCGCCCTCGGCCCCCCGATAGGCGTGGCGGATGATGTTCTGGCAGGCCTCGTCCACCGCCAGCACCACGTCGCCGGCCATGGATTCGCCGCAGCCCATGGCGCGGGCCGTCCCGCTCACCGCGGCGCGGATGGCGGCCAGTTCCTCGGGGCGGGCGGGGTAGCGGCGCTCGAAGAGGGTCCTCCCTTCGGAGCTTGGCGGGTGGTCCCGCCGGTCCTCGATCACCATCAGGGTGATGTCGTCGAGCAGACCGCCGCTGTCGTCCAGCGAGCGCACCATCGCCTCCAGGCGCTTGCCGGCCGGCATGGCGGCAAAGTTCAGGATCAGCGCCCGGGCCCCTTCGCTTTCCAGCATGGCGTCCTGGCGGGGGCGGGCCTCGGTCAGCCCGTCGGTGAAGAGATAGAGGGAGCCGCCATCCAGCTCGACCACGCTTTCCGGGCAGCCGCCGGCGAACAGTTCGACGGCGATGCCCAGCGGCGGCATCTCGCCCTCGATGGGGGTGAAGACGCCGTCCTTGAGCAGCAGCGGCGGCTCGTGGCCGGCGATGGCCAGGACCGCCCGGCCGCTGGCGGGGTCGAACAGGCCGGCCGCCATGGTGACGAACATGCCCGGCATCCGGGTTTCCAGCAGTTCGGAATTGATGGCGGCCAGGATCGCCCCGGGGCCGGCTTCCCGCTTGACGAGACAGCGAAACAGGCTGGCGGTCTTGGTCATCAGCAGCGAGGCGTTCATGCCCTTGCCCGACACGTCGCCCACCGCGAAGGCCAGCCGCCCGTCCGGCAGCGGTATGATTTCGAAAAAGTCACCCGACACGCCCCGGGCCGGCAGGTTGATACCGTGAATGGGCGAGTCCTCGGGCTGCGGCCCCGGCAGCATGGCCCGCTGAATCTCCGAGGCCAGCTCCAGCTCGCGCTTCAGGCCCTGCTGCTCGGCCATGTCGGCCACCAGCCGGGTATTGATCAGCGCCAGGGCCGAGCTGGCGGCCAGGGCCTGCAGCAGGCGGGAATCCGTCTGGGAAAAGGCGCCGCCGCCCTTCTTGTTGAACAGCTCGATGGCGCCCAGCCTCGCGCCGCGCACCGCCATGGGGGCGCACAGGATGGAAAGGGTCTCGAAGCCGGTGGCCGCGTCGATGGCGCCGGCGAAGTCGGGGTCGCGCCTGGTGTCCCTCACCAGTTGCGGCACGCCCAGGTCGATGGTGCGCCCGACGATGCCGGTGCCGGGAGCGAGCCGGAGGCCGATGACGTCCACCGGCCCCATATTGGCCCGGCACACCAGGTCGCCGCTGTCCTCATCGATGAGGAACAGCGAGGCGGCTTCCGCCCCGACCCGCTGGGCGATGCGCTCCAGGCCCAGGCGCAGGGTGGCTTCCACGTCGTGGGAATGGGCGAAATCGCCGGTCATCTCGACGATCAGGTCGAGATGGCTGGCGGAATCTGTCTCGGGAAGAGGGCTCGGCATGCCCCCATCATGCCAAGGAGTGGGGAAACGGCCAATCGGTTAGATGAGGGCGCGGCGATGTGAAAAAGATATGCGGAAGGATAAAAAAGATGCGCGGGGGGCTCGACTTTTCCGGTTCCGCCCGTGTAAAGGGAGAGGGGGACAGGGAAGGCCGTGTTGGGGCAAGTGATGTTTTTTTCGCGAGGCAAGGGCGGTCCGGGGATCGAGCCCGGCGACGTTTTTCATAAGCTTGGGACCTATGGCAGCGACTGGACGGTGGAGCGGATCTTCGATTACGCCGACATTCCCCGTCATGTCCGGCTGGTCGACCGCGGCAGCGGCCGCACCATGACCGTGGCGGCCGACATGCTGCTCGACCCCGACAATTTCGTCCGGCGCACCGGCTGACTCAGGGCGGCCGGCAGTCCAGGCTGCCCGCCAGGTGCTTTTCGATCAGCGGCGGATAGTCGTAGACCAGCACGCTGTCGCGCTGGTGCACGGTGACGTCGGTGTCGTTGCCCTTGCGCGTGAAATCCACCACCAGGAAGGTCTCGGTGCGGAACACCGCCTCCAACTCGCCGACCAGTTCGGCGCGGCCGCCGTTGGGCGTTATGTTGCAGCGATAGTGGTAATTGGGGCCGCGCGCGCACCAAGACAGCATCCGGGCGACCTTGGGGCAGGCGTTGGCCGGACTCACGGCGGTGCGCAGGCTTACCCGCCGGTCGGCGTTGGCGCGCGCTTCCTCGGGGGTCCGGTCGGGGCTGACCAGGGAACAGCCGCCCAGGGCCAGCGCCGAAGCAAGGATGACAGGAAGTCTCATGACGGTTCCGATACGGCCTGGACGAATCGTATCCGTGTTTGCATCGGAACGAAACTAGGGTTTTCACCCTACGACTCCTGGATGGCCTCCAGCATGGCCGCCACCACGGCGGTCAGGCGGGCCAGGTCGCAATCGCGGGACAGGCGGTGGTCGCCGTCCTTGACCAGGACCACCTCGACCTGCTCCGAGGCCAGGCATTCGGCCAGCCGGAGCGCCGTCTCCCAGGGGACGTCGGCATCCCTTTGTCCCTGGATCAGCCGGATCGGGCAGTGAATCTGAATGAGATCGCGCAGCAGCAGGTGGTTGCGCCCGTCTTCGATCAGCGAGCGGTGGACGCGCCAGGGATTTTCCGGCTCGTAGCAATTGGGCAGCTCAAGCTCGCCGGTCTCCATCAGGGCGCGGCGCTGCTCGAAGGTGAAGTCCTGCCACATCAGGTCCTCGGTGAAGTCGGGGGCGGCGGCGACCCCCACCAGCCCGGCCACCCGGTCGCGATGCTCCAGGGCGGTCAGCAGGGCGATCCAGCCACCCAGGCTGGAGCCCACCAGGACCTGCGGCCCCTCGGTCAACTGGCCGATGACCGCTACCGCGTCGGCGGCCCAGCGCCCCACCGTGCCGTAAAGCACGTCGCCCGAGGACTTGCCGTGGCCGAAATAGTCGAAGCGCAGGAAGGCGCGGCCCTGGGCCCGGCACATCTCCTCCAGCGCCAGGGCCTTGCCGCCTTCCATGTCGGAATGGTAGCCGTGTAGGAACACCACGCCGGGGGTCTTGCCTTCCAGCTTGCGGTAAGCGATTGTCGCGCCATCGGGGCGTGCTAGTATCCCGCCCCCTTCCGGGGTATGCCCATCGTCAAGGTTCTTAGTCATCGCCGTTCGGAAATCCATGGATAACGTCGCCCCCATCGAAGCGCCATCGGCGACCGTTCGTCAACCGGTCGTCTTGCAGGTGCTGCCCGCCCTGGTCACCGGAGGGGTGGAGCGCGGCACCGTGGACATGGCCGTCGCCCTGGCCGAGGCCGGGTGGAAGGCCATCGTCGCCTCCGAGGGCGGCCCCATGGTGCGAGAGCTGACCCGCGCCGGGGCCGAGCACATCACCCTGCCGCTGGCCTCGAAGAACCCGCTGACCATCCGCGCCAACGCCCTCAAGCTGGCCGAGATCATCACCGCCAACGGGGTGGACATCGTCCACGCCCGCTCGCGCGCCCCGGCCTGGAGCGCCTGGATCGCCGCCCAGGCCACCGGGGCCCATTACGTCACCACCTTCCACGGCACCTACAATCTCGGCTGGTTCGGGCTGAAGCAGAAATACAACGCCGTCATGACCCGGGGCGAAAAGGTGATCGCCATCTCGGACTTCATCGCCGAGCACGCCCGCCGCGTCTACGGCTTGGAGGCCGACCGGGTCCGCGTGGTCCATCGCGGCATCGACATGTCGCGCTTCGATCCCGCCCGCGTCAGCCCCGAGCGCATCATCCAGCTGGCCCAGAAGTGGCGGCTGCCCGACGGCTATCAGGTCATCATGCTGCCCGGCCGCCTGACCCGCTGGAAGGGCCAGGCGGTGCTGATCGAGGCGCTGGCCCTGCTCGGCCGCCACGACGTGCGCTGCCTGCTGGTCGGCTCCGACCAGGGCCGCACCGGCTACCGCGAGGAACTGGTGGAACTGGTTAAGCGTCGCGACCTCACCGACGTGGTCCATCTGGTGGACGAGTGCGGCGACATGCCCGCCGCCTACATGCTGACCGATGTGGTGGTTTCCGCCTCCACCGACCCGGAGGCCTTCGGTCGCATCGCCGTCGAGGGCCAGGCCATGGGCCGCCCGGTGATCGCCACCGCCCACGGCGCCACCGACGAGACGGTGCTGCCCGGCCGCACCGGCTGGCTGACCGCGCCGGGCGATCCGGCGGCGCTGGCCCAGGCCCTGGACCGTTTCCTGGCGCTCTCGGCCGAGGAGCGCGACCTGATGGCCAGGGACGCCATGGACTTCGTGCGGGCCAAGTTCTCCAAGGAATCCATGTGCACCCGCACCATCGACGTCTACCGCGAGGTGCTGGGGCTTCCCCAGCCTGCGCCCGACGTCTGAGGGGCGAAACGATGAGCGAGGCGCAGCCGAAGCGCGGCCGCGTTGAGCGGCCCGAAGTGAAGCGGAGGAAAGCCAAGCACGCGGGAGCGGGCGCCCGGCGCTTGAGGGACAAACAATGAGCGCGCAGCGCATTCTCGTCATCAAGCTGGGCGCCCTGGGCGATTTCGTCCAGGCCATGGGGCCGTTCGCCGCCATCCGCGCCCACCATCCCGGCGCCCATATCACCCTGCTCACCACCCGGCCCTTCGCCGAACTGGCCAGCGCCTGTCCGTGGTTCGACGAGGTGTGGCTGGACGACAAGCCGCCGCTGTGGCGTCTCGACAAGGTCGTGGCCCTGGCCGCCCGCCTGCGCGGCGGCCGGTTCGAGCGGGTCTACGACCTGCAGACCTCGGACCGCTCGTCGTGGTATTTCCGCCTGATGGGCAAAGGCATCGAGTGGTCGGGCATCGCCAAGGGCTGCTCCCACCCCCACGCCAATCCCCAACGGGATGTCATGCACACCATCGAGCGCCAGCGCGAGCAACTGGCCATGGCCGGCATCGCCAAGGTGCCGCCGCCCGACCTCGCCTGGGCCGAGGCGGTGCCGGGGCGGTTCGACATTGCCGGCCGCTTCGTCCTGCTGGTTCCCGGCGGCGCGCCGCACCGCCCGGCCAAGCGCTGGCCGGTGGAACGCTTCGGCAAGGTGGCCCTCTGGCTGGTGGAACGCGGTTTCACCCCCGTCCTGCTGGGCACCGGCAAGGAGCGGCCCGAGATCGATTTCATCCGCGCCGCCTGCCCCCGGGCGGTGGATCTGGCCGAGCGGACCGGACTGCCCGACGTCATCGCCCTGGCGCGCCGCGCCGAAGCGGCGCTGGGCAACGATACCGGCCCCATGCACCTGATCGCCGCCGGCGGCTGTCCGTCGGTGGTGCTGTTCTCCCACGACTCCGACCCGGCGCTGTGCGCGCCGCGCGGCAACGTCACCGTGCTGCGCCGCCCCTCGCTGGCCGAGTTGGGCGAAGCCGAGGTGGAGGCGGCCCTGGACGGGATGCTGCCGGCGTCCTGAATTGCCCGTGCCTTGACTCGGGCGCGTTTGTCCTTAGACTCCCTCCCCCTGTTTGTGCCCAAAGCGTGAAAGAGAGTGTCATGGTCGCCATCACCCTGCCCGACGGCAAGGTCCGCCAATACGATCACCCGGTGACGGGTCTGGACGTGGCCAAGGATATCGGCCCCGGTCTGGCCAAGGCGGCGCTGGCCATCACCATCGACGGCGAGATGAAGGATCTCGCCACGCTGATCGAGCGCGACGCGGCCCTCTCCATCATCACGTCCAAGAGCGGCCAGGACGCGCTGGAGCTGCTGCGCCACGACGCCGCCCACGTGATGGCCGAGGCGGTGAAGGAGCTTTACCCCGAGACCCAGGTGACCATCGGCCCCTCCATCGAGAACGGCTTCTACTACGACTTCGCGCGGCCGACCCCGTTCACCCCCGACGATCTGGTGAAGATCGAGGCGCGCATGGCCGAGATCGTCGATCGCGACGAGGCCATCACGCGGGAGGAATGGGACCGCGACGCGGCGGTGAAGTTCTTCGAGGATGCCGGCGAGACGTACAAGGCGGAGATCATCGCCTCCATCCCCGCCGACCAGAAGATCGGCCTTTACCGCCAGGGCAATTTCATCGACCTGTGCCGCGGCCCCCACCTGCCGTCCACCGCCAAGCTGGGCAAGGCCTTCAAGCTGATGAAGCTGGCCGGCGCCTATTGGCGCGGCGATTCCAGGAACGAGATGCTGCAGCGCATCTACGGCACCGCCTGGTTCGACAAGAAAGAGCTGGACGCCTATCTCCACATGCTGGAAGAGGCGGAAAAGCGCGACCACCGCCGCCTGGGCCGCGAGATGGAGCTGTTCCACCAGCAGGAAGAGGCCGCCGGATCGGTGTTCTGGCACAAGAAGGGCTGGACGCTCTACCGTGCCGTCGAGGCCTATATGCGCCGCCGCCTCGAGGCCAACAATTACGAGGAAGTGAAGACCCCGCAACTGGTGGACTTCTCCCTGTGGGAGGCTTCGGGCCACGCCGACAAGTTCTCCGAGTCCATGTTCACCATCAGGACCCAGGACGAGCGCCACCTGGCGGTCAAGCCCATGAACTGTCCCTGCCATGTGCAGATCTTCCGCCAGGGCATCAAGAGCTATCGCGACCTGCCGCTGCGCATGGCCGAGTTCGGCTCGTGCCACCGCTACGAGCCGTCGGGCGCGCTGCACGGCATCATGCGGGTGCGCGCCTTCACCCAGGACGACGCCCACATTTTCTGCACCGAGGACCAGATCACCTCGGAGACCATCGCGTTTTGCCAGTTGCTGAAGGAGGTCTACACCGATTTCGGCTTCACCGACGTCCGCGTCAAGTTCTCGGACCGCCCGGCCAAGCGGGCCGGCTCGGACGAGACCTGGGACAAGGCGGAGAGCGCGCTGCTGGAAGCCTCCAAGGCCGCCGGTCTCGAGACCGTGCTCAATCCGGGCGAGGGCGCCTTCTATGGCCCCAAGCTGGAATTCGTCCTGCGCGACGCCATCGGCCGCGACTGGCAATGCGGCACGCTGCAGGTGGACTTCGTGCTGCCCGAGCGCCTGGACGCGGCTTACGTGGCCGAGGACGGCGCCAAGAAGCGCCCGGTCATGCTGCACCGGGCCATCCTGGGCTCGTTCGAGCGCTTCCTCGGCATCCTGATCGAGAACTTCGCCGGGCGCTTCCCCCTGTGGCTGGCCCCGGTCCAGGTGGTGGTCGCCACCATCGTGTCCGAGGCCGACGATTTCGCCCGCGAGGTCGAGGCTAGTCTTAAGGCCGCCGGCCTGCGGGTCGAGCTGGACTTGCGCAATGAAAAGATCAACTACAAGGTCCGCGAACATTCCGTCGCCAAGGTGCCGGTGATGCTGGTGGTCGGCAAGCGCGAGGCGGAAAGCCGCCAGGTCGCCATCCGCCGCCTGGGCAGCCAGGACCAAGAAATTGTTGCGCTGGAACAGGCAGTCGCTACACTTGGCGCAGAGGCGACCCCGCCCGCATGACGGGGGCCACCCCATGGAACCGACGGCCCGGCCCGCGAAAATCGCACCCGGGCCTATCGGTGTACTCGAAACGATGGAGATTGTTCTATAGCTAGGCCCCCGATGCAGACGCCGCCCAAGAACGACGGGCCGCGCGTCAACCGCGAAATCGATGTGCGTTCCATCCGTCTGGTGGGCGCCGACGGAGAAATGATCGGAGTCGTGACCCTGCGCGAGGGTCTGGTGATGGCCGAGGAAGCCGGGCTCGACCTGGTCGAGGTCTCGCCCAACGCCGATCCGCCGGTCTGCAAGATTCTGGACTTCGGAAAGTTCAAGTACGAGGATCAGAAGAAGAAGAACGCCGCCCGCAAGAAGCAGAAGGTGATCGAGGTCAAGGAGGTCAAGCTCCGCCCGAACATCGACGACCATGACTATGACGTCAAGATGCGGAGCATGCGGAAATTCCTCGAGGAAGGCGACAAGGTGAAGGTCACCCTGCGCTTCCGCGGCCGCGAACTGGCTCACCAGGACCTGGGCATGAAGGTGCTGGAGCGGGTGCGCGACGACCTGGAGGATCTGGGCAAGGTCGAGCAGATTCCCAAGATGGAAGGCCGTCAGATGGTCATGGTGATCTCGGCGAAGTAGGCTTCGGCGAGGTCCCCGAACTTTTTTCCGCACCCGCGCAAAGCGGGTTGCGGAGCGAAAGGCTTTACGCTATTTTCCGCGCCTCCCCCACCGACCCTGGGGATCAGCAGCCCTGTGGAGGGGTGGCAGAGTGGTCGAATGCGCCGGTCTCGAAAACCG